>NZ_JAKIKS010000009.1 GCF_023284005.1 Shewanella surugensis | reverse complement strand
GTGCCCACACAGATTTGCTTGTCATATTGTTAAAGAGCGTTGCTAGTATGAAAAACGCATTTTTCAGCTAGCAGCCTAAGACGCTAGGTCGTTGGCTTGAGGAGGCGTATTATAGGGAGATTAACGATCCGTGCAAGCGATTTTTCAATTTAATCGCAATAATCATGACTGTTCGCTCAAACTTTAAACGAACAGTCTGTTTTACAGGCTTTCCGCGCACTCATTATGCTTAATTCGAGCCCACTTAAGTAAAAATGTTAAAGTGAACTAAGATAATCGGGCACATCAGCAATACTGTCTAACACGACTGTCGATGCGTGTACGGCTTCATCAGTCACACTTTTCCCTGTTCTCACTAATATACGTATTTGAATGCCTGCTGCTTGCGCGGCTAACATATCATCTCGCTTATCCCCCACCATCACCGACGACGCCAAATCGAGATTGAGAAACTGCGCAGCACTATTAAGCATACCGGGTTTAGGTTTACGGCAATCACAATCACACTTGTAATCACCAAGCCCTGCCTGGGCATGATGTGGACAATAATAAATACCATCAAGCTCGACACCTTTATCGGCAAAGTTCCAATCCATCCATTCTGTCAATTGATGAAAGTCATCTTCTGAATATAAACCTCTTGCGATACCGGACTGATTTGTCACAACGGCGAGTTTAAATCCCATTTTCTTTAAAGATAAGCAGGCATCGAACACACCTTCTATATATTCAAAGTCATCGACTTGATATACATAACCGTGATCTTTATTGATCACCCCATCTCTATCTAAAAACACCGCTCGATCCACAGCTATATTCTCCACAGGCTTATGCTTAATCTGACTTAAAGAAGCGACATAAAGTCATTTGATTGATAATAATTATACCGCGTTCCTTTTACTGGGTTCCATTCTTATTTGTGGATTTCCACTATTATCTTCTCACCGCTCTGCGCGCTTTAGTTTTAGATAACAGGATTTTGCTTGATTTAATCACGCCAATTGATTGCTTTCGCTCATACGACGTAATGATTTAACCGCTCATTTTTCTTTATTTATCACCGGATAAACGGTATTATTAAGGGTTAGATATTTCTGGTTTAAATAGTAATATATGAGTATAACTTCCCCTATCATCCATAAAACACGTACACAAGTCGTGGTCGAAGTGCTTAGGGAAAAGATCTTATCGGGTCACATTCGTGCAGGCGAGCCATTGAGGCAAAGTGCCCTAGCAGATGAATTGAATGTCAGCAGGATCCCCATAAGAGAAGCCCTAGTACAATTAGAAGCTGAAGGTTTAGTCAAATTTGAAGCTCATAAAGGGGCGACGGCAACTGAACTCTCAGTCGAACAGGTAACAGAATTATTTGAACTTAGAGCACTCATTGAAACTGAATTACTTGCCAAAGCCATTGTGAATATGCAAGATGAAGATATCGATAAGGCTGAAAGAATTTTAGCCCAACTCGAGTTTGCTTTTAAACAAGAGCAATCGGTTAGTCGCTGGAGCGAATTAAATCGACAGTTTCATACCAGCTTGTATCAAGCAGCCAATCGCCCTTATGCATTAGATATGGTGCAAGGACTAAAAACGAATTGCGATCGCTATATACGTTTACAATTTTTACTCGCTGGCGGCATTGCCCAAGCAGAAAAAGAGCACCGAGAGTTACTCAACTATTGTAAACAAAAGAATGTTGAAGCTGCCGTTAACTTACTCAGGCAACATATTTTGCTCGCAGCAGAGTCAATTCGAAAATTAGTCAAACCTCAATAGTCTGTCATTCTCACTATTGAAATATGAACTGAAGCACAAAATAAACAATATAATCTGACTTAATTAACTGTTAAGACTATAGTATTCTAGCAACAATACTGCGATTAGTAATACGAAGTAACATCAATGGCAAGCGGATTAAGCGCTTAAACGAGATAGCCGAGTTAAAAACTCGGCTTATATTTGAGAGAATACCTAATGCAGTACGCAACGATAACAGGTTGGGGAAAATGCGTCCCCCCAGCCATCCTAACGAATCATGATCTGGAAACCTTCATCGAAACATCCGATGAATGGATAAAACCTCGTACTGGTATTAGTCAACGCCATATCAGTCACGTTAATACCTCTGAACTTGCTTCAGTTGCAGCGAAACATGCCTTAGCCGCTGCCGGCATAGAAGCCAATGAATTAGATATGATCATTCTTGCTACCGCAACGGCTGATACGTTAATTCCCAATATCGCTTCAACCGTGCAAGCCAATATTGGAGCTCACTGCCCTGCCTTTGACATCAATGCCGCTTGTAGTGGTTTTTTATATGCTTTAGGACTTGCCGATTCTCAAATCAAAAGCGGCCAAAGTAAAAAAATTCTGGTGGTAGGTGCTGAACGTTTATCTTTCTTTATCGATTGGTCTAAACGTGATACTGCCGTATTATTTGGCGATGGTGCGGGTGCGGTGATTGTTGAAGCCACCGATACCCCTGGCGGAGTATTAGGCTATGAGCTTAATAACGATCCCACAGGCCGCGATATCCTTAAATCAACCTTTGGCACAGGCATGAATAAGTTTGATCCTGACTCATTGAATTTCTTCATTGAATTTAATGGCCAAGAGATTTTTAAACGCGCCGTTGCCGGAATGGGGAAACTCAGCACAAAAGTGCTTGAAAAGTGCAATATGAGTAAGGATGATATTGATTGGGTGATCCCACATCAAGCCAATGAACGTATTATCGATACCTTGATCCATCGCATGAAAATTCCGAAAGAAAAAGCCATTGTGAATATTGCAAACTATGGCAATACATCAGCGGCCACCATTCCCATTACGATTTGTGATGCACTCGAGCAAGGAAAAATAAAGCCTAATCAGATCATTTTATCTTGTGCCTTTGGTGCCGGATTAACCTCTGCAGCCGCATTAATCCAATGGGGCAACAGAGTGACCCCTATCGGCACCTCTGATGCAAAACTTCCCCCTTGTGAGCAAACTGGGGTTGAATTGGTCAGTAAAGCCGTCGCCCATTATTGTAAGAAAGAAGCATAATCGTTGAAAGCTGATGTCACTGTTATTTCAGTTAAAGGTGCTTATCACTTAAGCTCAAGGCTCTGATAAAGCCATCAGTAATAAGATGAAACAGATAAAAACACCGACATCATCGTCGGTGTTTTCTATTATTCATACCCTAACAAATAATCGGGCCCCTAAAGCATTACATCGTCGCCATTTGCCAGTAGCTTAACCTCTGCTCCGGCTGAGTCAGATAAGACTGACAAGATTGTCGATATTTTTCCATCAACCCCATCAGGCTTTTATCATCGGGCAATAATGCCATTTGCTGTTTTTTAGCCGCCTCGACTTGCTGTTGCACTTTTTCCGCTGTTTGATATTTTTCTGCTAACGTAAAAGCTGCGATTTTAGAGCGAGAGAGTTTCTCTGCAATATTTTGCATTTGCGGTACATTCATTTTAGATAATGTACTCGATGCAATATCATAATAAGCACTGCACTCACTCAATTCTTTTGAAAAAGCAATATCGGCTTCATCGGCATACGAACTTGACATCGCGCTCCCCAATATTCCCACCAGCACAACAGATAAGGTTAATCGCATCTTATTTATTCCTTTTCACTATTATCTTGAGCTATTACCTTAAAAAATCGTTAGTGTTAAAGGTAACGCGCATGAAGTTGCCCCGATTTAATGGCTTTCACTGGGGCCTTCAATACCGGACTTCCTAAATACAAAAAGCCCACAATTTGATCGTCAGATGATAGACCTAACAACTGATTTACATCGCTATTAAACGCCAATGCACCCGTTCGCCATATCCCACCCAGACCTTGTGCAAAAGCGGCTTGTTGCATCGCCATAACGGCACAACCTGCAGAAATCTGCTGCTCTAATACTGGTACTTTTTGATGTTGCTGTATTTTAGCCACCACCGTTATCACCATAGGAGCACGTTTAGGCATATTTTGCGCTTTTTCAATAAAAGCCTCATCACACCCTTTACGCTCTGCTGCTTGGCTAAAAATATTGCCCAGTTTATCGAGTCCCTCACCTTGCGCAATAATAAACTCCCAAGGTGTTAAGCCTGCATGATCAGGGACTCTCGCTCCCGCATTGAGTATCACTTCTAGCTGCTCCTGCGTCGGCTCAGGCGCCGCTAATCTTGGAGTAGATTGACGAGTGAGTAATAAATCTAATGCGTTCAATGTAAAATCCTTGCATATAAAACTAATTAAGCGAGCAGCATAGCAAAGACGATAAAATAAATCCCGCTCATTTCTATTCCAATCAGTTGTCAGCTGATCCTAAATAAGATCAAAGCAGCCCATTGCGTTTCGCAATCACATAATCAACACTCGTATAACGCCCGCCCCCCATGAACAATAAGGCCAACAACATACAAAAATATGTAATGGCAAACTCAATGCCATTATTAATAATCACAATATTGCCAGAGCTCGTTAACCATTCATAATTACCATGTTCTTGAAGAATGGCTTTAGCTCGGCTGAGTTTTTCAGCGGCATTTAATATATCTGCGTTCGCCAACCAAGACGTATGATCCGCAATGGCTAACCAGCCATTTTCCCAGTGCACGCTAAATGCTGCCACTAACATGGTGATCATCATGGGGATCGCAATGAGGCGTGTCGCCAATCCGATAATGAGCAGGAGCCCGCCAATAAACTCCGTTGCCACCGCAACGCCGGCCAATAAAGCCGGAAAAGGCAAGCCGAGCCCCCAATAGCTATTACCAAACCAAGCCACTGTATCACTGAAATGTATCCACTTGTTATAACCCGCTTGCATTAATACCGGGGCTAAATAGAGCCTTAAAGCCAGTGGCGCAAGTCCCTCCGCATAATGTAATGCTTTTAAAAAACCCTGATAAAGCTGCGTTATCGACATATCCAAACTCCCTTATTTTATCATTTCGATCTTATTGCTTCATACCGACTCAATCACCTCGATATGTTGCTTGATAAAATAGACCTGACATCAACCCTGAAGCTTTCAGCCACTGACGTTTTTTAATTAAATATCTTGGCTCATTTCAGCAAAATCCTCGATGAGTTCATCCAATTTACGATTAAAGCGCTTTTTCTGCTGAGGAGAAGCTAACCCGTGAATGTTTAATAATAACTCACCAAATGCCACTAGGTTTATGTCTAAATCTTTTTGATATTGCACTGACTTAAGTTTATCTGACTCAGTCACTAGTGTGATAAGACGTGATGTTAATAGGGCTTTATTTTGACGCTGCTCAAGCGTTAACGCGAACTCTGTAGCCCATGTTTTTCGATACTCGAGCCAAAGGGGCAAGATCAATACACTGCGTCGATTAAATGCATGGATCGCCTCTTTTTGCGGTTGTGATAAGTGCCCTAACCATTTTTCAAATGATTTTTGTAACCGCTTATCCTCATCTTCTAGCACCTCTTGTTGTGACTTATCCACATATTTTTCTTTTAAATCAATTTCATCTTGCTCAATATTATCAAGTAACTCCATGACTTGCTTATCACTCAATGAGGTAATAATGGGGATCATACTCGGTAACAGCATCTTAAAAGCACGATAGCCATGGGCTTTGATCTGATCCACTTCTTGCACCCAACGCGTTGGCGTCAGTGTGTCTTGCTTTAATTGATTTGAGATCTGCTGTAATTGCTGACTGTACTGCATTAATTCTTGTGAACGGTGCCAATATAAAAAATCATCCAGTGCCTTTTCTAATAATGCACTTTGTTTGTCATTGAGGCTGACATATTCCTCAACTTTCCATTCTATGGCCCAATCAAGAAAATAATAACTGGTTTTAGTCGAGCATCCGCCCAATAAAAAAAGCAAAAACAGTGTCAGCCATCCCTTTCGCATTATTATCATCCTTTTTGATTAATCACATTTTTATGGATCACGCTTAACGATTCGCGCTTAACGTTATATCAGCGGCTTGGCATTGACGGTGAGATATAATGAGCAAATTGCGTGTAAAAATCTAAATACTCACGAGCTTTCACCGCTGCGCAGTTGATGCTTTCATCAAGGAGATTGACCGCTTCAGGATCATGTTTCACTTTCTGCATCTCTGATATTGTGATTGCAGAGGCTTTGACTACATCAAGAAAAGAAAAGGCCATTAACAAGGCCCAACAGGCTGCAAACACCCAATATAACTCTATTGAGGCGGGCACGGCTTTATAGGCTGTTTGCGTTAAATTAGGATGCTCATGCAAATAAGACTGAATTAATCTATGCCGTTGGATTGACGATAAACCATGGGTGGCTAAAATCCCCGCAAGATCCCATAACGGATGTGAGGCACAAGCGTATTCAAAATCTATCGCGACGAGTTGCTCACCATGACATAAAATATTCTGTGGATTTAAATCTCGATGACAAAACTGATTGGTCATCAAGCAATCATCCAGTTGCAATAACCAAGCCTTCACTTGGGTTTGTTTTTGATGTAAATCATCAAAAGCCGCTAACCAATTCATTGTCAGTTCAGCATGAATACCAAAGCCCAATTCGGCAGGACTCGTTGCTTTCACATCGGCATTTGAACCTTGTGACATTAGCATCAATGCTTGATGATAATCTTGCCATTGCTGAGTCATACTCATATGATTATCCGGCAGTGGTAAAGCTTGCAACCCCTTTAGAAGGGGTAAAATCAACTTATCCACATTAGGAACAATTTCTTCATCATTTTTCAGTGGATGAGCATTTTTTGCCGAGGCGATTTTCGCCCAATCGAAGCTGACTTGTGGAATAAATTCACTTAAATAACAACTGAAATCTTCAGCCACATAAGTCAATTCTGGTGCAAGGTCGTTACTGGCGGCCAATGTCCAGTTATTCACTTCAGCTTGCCTATTACATAACTGACTGCTGGCCTGACTGTTGACGCGTAACACCCATTCTTTAGGTAAGCTTGAGTCTCGTCTAGCACGAATATAATAATTTTGATTACTTAACCCTTGGCTCAACGCGGCAATCAAGCTCACAGAGTCTAGCCCCACTCGATCCAATGTCGGCTGAAGGGCGTTTAATAATTTGCTATAAGGCATGGCTTCCTTTTATCCCCAAGTCACTTGGGGGTTATTCTCACCACATCAGCTTTATGCTAATGCTGCAGTAGCACTCACGTTTAATCGCCAACGTTTACTCCAAACAACATAGCCAGCAAGTGCAAGAATAACATAAAAAACAAAGAGTAGAGATGTTAACATTAATCCTTTACTAAAATAAAGATAGATAGAAACAAGATCGATCACAACCCAATATAGCCAATTCTCCAACACTTTTTTAGCCACCAAATACGTCGTGACTACAGCAAAACAAGTGGTGGCGGCGTCCCAATAAGGAAAAGCCGCATGGGTATAGTTTGCCATGATATAACCCACTATCACTGCAACCAATGCTGTCACTCCAATGAGTTTCGCATGGGTCATTCTGCTCAACGAGGTGATCTCAACTCCTTTATGTTGCTCGCCGCCTTGCGTCCACACCCAATAACCATACATCGCCATGCCGATATAGTAAAAATTCAGCGCCGATTCCATTAGCAAGGCCACGTGCCAAAAAATAACCGTATAAATAGACGTACTGGCAAATGCAGCAATCCAACACCAACGGCTTTGCTTCATGGCCAATAGTAAATAAGCCAGTGCTAACACCACCGCAACGGCTTCCCAAACGGTCATCGCCTGTACATCACTGAGTACACTATACCAAGGCAAAACTTTATTCATTGGACTGTCCTATTCTTGCAACCTTAACTTACGCTCTAATCTACGCCCGACCCAAACTATCATTTAAAACACAACATACCAATACAGTAAATAAATACGGTAAATCAATATTCAATATAAGAACGCAACATCAGTAAGACTGACACCAGCGCTCTATATCAGTACTATTCACTATGTGATAAAGATTGCTCGCTATGCGATAACGACGATTAACCATCTGATAATGACTATTCACTATGTGGTAAAGATTGCTCGCGATGCGATAAAGACTATTGACTGTGTGATAAATCTAACTGGCCACCGATAAACTTACACACAAAAACGGCTTTACCCCATTTTTCATGAGCCGCTTGCATTTCTGTGGCAAGCATCGCCATCACATCTTGATATTCGCCACACACTTGGGTGGCCATGGCATTGGTTTTACGTTCAATATTCTCATAAGCATTAATACGGTTAATAAACCATTTTATCGGCGCAATATAATCATCTTGCAACGGGTAACAACTGATCTCGGCGGTTAATTTCATCACAGCTCCTATTTTTGAGTCTAATTTATTGAGTTCAAGGCATTATATACCCTTGGTACCATTGAAAATAAAATCATCAGCATTGTCTCAAGCATGCATTCGTAAAAATAGCATGCTTGAGAGGGAATAGATTACAACAGCATCATTTTTAACGTCAACCCGATTTGACGAGGATCGCCATACCGTATGTACTGCTTATCACTCCAATCGAGATCGGGCTCATTACCAAAATAATAACCGCGGGTACCATATTGTTCATCTAAGAGGTTTTTGCCCCATAGATACACGGCCCAATCTTGCGCTTCAAAACCAATGCGGGCATTGTAGATTTGATAAGCGCTTGAGCGCGATTCATTGCTATCAGAATAATAAAAAGCACTCTTGCCTGAGCCGGTAACATTAGCAAACCAGCCAGAGTCGGTGCGATACGTCGCCCCTAAACTGTAATTAAACTTCGGTGCGTGGGCTAATTCACGGCCTGATAAGTCAATATTATTGCCATATTTATCTTGATAAACATAATCCCCATAGGCCGTTTCTAACCAGCCAAAGCTACTGTACAACATCAAGTTATCGGTAGCATACCAATGGGTTTCGAGCTCGGCGCCATAATTGCTCGAGGTGTTGGCATTTTCCGTATATAAAATAAAACGCTGCGGATTATCGGGATCTTGCTGCGATGCCGACACTTGTTGATTCTGTCTGTCCATATAAAATAAGGCAAAATTTGAGCTGACATCGCCATCGAGCCAACTAGATTTCAGACCCAGTTCGTAATTATATAAGGTTTCACTGTCAAACTGGGTTTTATCACTAAAACTACTGGGCAGCGACATATTAAAGCCGCCCGCCTTATAGCCTCTCGCGATGCGTATGTAGCTTTCTTGCGTATTCGATAGCGCTTTGCTTAATGAAACATGTCCGCCCCATAAGGTTTCATTAGGCGAATAGGTTTCTTTGTTACTGTCACTATAATCACTAAAACGGCGCTCGAGGCGCAGCCCAAGCGATAATAAAAAGCCATTGCCTAGATCGGGATCAAGTTGCCCAAATACGGCGTAACTTTGCGCATCATAATCCGACTGCAACACTTCATCTGGATAAGTGTTGTACTCTGAATAAAGATCATTATCTTCCGTTAAGTCCATGGCATAAACACCCACTAACCAGTCGGTGGAATCAAAAAACAGGCGACCATTATCACTGGAATTGACGCGCACTTCCTGTGTGAGTGTTTGTCTATGACCGGTTTTACCCCAAAAATAGTCATATTGACAAGGCTCCCCATCACAAGTGAGCGCCGACCAGTATTCTGGATTAGCCCAATCCCCATCATAAGACAGTGTATGGGTGGTTTTGGCTACTGAGCTCAGTGAGGTGATTTCAAACTTATCAAAGCCATCATAAGTGGTTTTTAAGCTGGCACCAGTGGTTTTTTGCTCATCCACGCCCGGCGTATCCGTTAAAGTATTCTCGCCATTATTATCCAGCGTCCACGCATCGTAGCCATTATTGTAATTGGCAAACAATAAGCTTAAATCAAATTGCAAATCATCCGTTGCTAACCAGCGCAGTTTTCCATGGCCAGTAAACTCATCCCGCGCATTGGTGTCATCACGCCCCAGATATTGATTATTCATATAACCATTTTGGTTATGTTGCTGCAAGGAGACACGATAAAGCAAATCGCCACTGTCGGTCACCGAGCCACTGCTATAACCACTGAAAGTGCGCAAATCATCGCTACCGACAGACACCTCAGCACCATGCTCAGACTCAACAGTGGGATCGTTACTTTTTAAATAAATGAGTCCCGCTAACGCATTGGCACCATATTGTGTGCCTTGTGGGCCGCGCAGCACTTCCACTTGTTGCAAATCATACAAACTAGACACCATACCAAGGCCAGATAAATCAATATCATCAATGATGTAACCGACAGAGGAATTAGGGGCGCCCTTATATTCTTCTTGCTCCCCTACTCCTCTAATTTGAAAATATTTAGGCCGTGAGCTGCCGCCAGACCAATTTAAATTGGCCACAGAGTTCAAAATATCTTCGAAATGTTGTGCGCCTTCATCTTCCATTTGTTGTTGGTCGATAACGGTAATACTGGCGGGAATATCTTCTAATTTAGCGCCACGAAAATCGGATGTCACCACCATGACTTCCATATCATCGTCAGGCAAAGAAGTGGGCTTGGTCTCATCAGTGTCGGCAAGGGCCGTATAGGGGGCTGCAAAAGTCGCTGCCACAAAAAGAGCAAAAGGAGAAATGCGTAATTTCAACATGGGACCTCAAATTTATTATTATGAGATCCGGCCACAATAAAAAAGCGTTCGGGAAATGAATGTTGGCCCATTCCTACGCCGGTATAAGCCGGATCAGGTTCTAAGGGTTTGTTGTCAACATCTCAGTCAGGATTATTTTTACCCTCTAAGTTTAACGAAACTCTTTAGGAAAAATAACAAGACACCCCTTGGCGGGCCGGATTATATACCTAATCCCCCCAAAAGTACTAGAAAATATCGCGTCTTCAAATGAAGACATATCACCTTTTTTGTTAGGGGTATTTGTATTTGGATGGTTTGTTGTAAACTTTAACCTTGATTAGTATTCATTGCCTGCGGCAGGCTAAAGTCGTGAGTGGCTACTCACACAGGGAGTTTGAATATTAAGCTTCGCTTAACGGGATCCTTATCACCTGCGGTGAGGCTAAGTTCGTGGATTCCCATCCACACTGGGGCAAGAAGGACTGCTCGTCCTTATCCTCCTTGCATCCACCATAACGCCCAGCGGAGTATTTCACTTCAATTTTCGATGAACAAAAATATCTACCGCCTCATATTCGCCGTCCTTGGCTCAACTAAGGCTATTTTCAACATCCTGTTTTAATCACAATATTTTTTATCGAAAAGTTAAAGTTACTCCGATGGGGGGATCTAAAAACAAAAGCAGTGCACTGCTTCAAATAAGTCCCATGATCTGCCAGCATACTTTTTCTTGAACCACATCTAGTTAAATTACCGTATATTATGTTACATTTAGCGGGTAAACCTTTTGTTTATGGTTAAAAATTTGTGTTTCAGTCATTTTAATAAGAAAACCCATTTTGAATAACGCACAAGCATAAAAAACCGCATTCAGACAGAAAAAGCACATGCAACGAGCCGAGAATAACAATAATGAAGTGCAAAATATCCCTACGCTGTACCAGTGATATTGAAGACAAGCGAATAAACACCCAAGCAATAGCGGATGATAAAGCCTATGCCGAACTCGATTATTATTTACAGCAATATAAACACCGAGAACGTCGTTTTAGCTGGAGAAGTAAGCTCACCAGAAAAATCGCCACCTATTCCTTACCCTTAGTGGTGTTGTCGACTCTTGGTATGCTGCTTGAAAAGCATGTCGATATTATATTGCCCTCTTTTCTTATTTGTTTAGCGGCATTAAAAGCTTACCTCCCTTTAATTGCGGTTGGCGGACTCACCCTCTTTTGTTGGGCCTACTTTGCCAATCATTTATCAGGCTTTACCCGAGGCTGGAGCCGTAACCGTTTAATGCGGGAACACCTTGAACAACTTATCCGTGAATACCAGCTCGCGATAGTTCAAAAAGATGAGGCTTTTATTCACATCGAGCAGGACAACATCCTCTGCAAACTGTCACAACTTGAAGAGCAAAACCGTATTCAAACCCACAAAGATATTGTCGGTGACTATCACACTGCCAATACAGGCGTAATGAACTGGCTAAAAATTAAAAAATAATAAGGAAGGTCATGAAATACGAATTGAATTTAGACAAGGAAGAATACCTTGATGATTACCTGTCAGATGATAAAGACAATAATAGCAGCGAATTTTGGCAAAATAATGCCCGCAGTACATTAATCAGTAACCTGTATACCGTACTTCATGACGCGAAAAAATACGGCCAATATAGAACAAACACGAATCAACATAACACTTGGTGATCCCAAGCAGCCTAAGCTCTTATATGAGGCATGGAAGCTTAGACGAAATTGCCCTATCGCCCTCAATCTTTACGAACAAGATAACCAACCTGCTATCCACATTAATGAATTTGATCCGCTGTATAAAAACTGGGTCATGGATTTTACTTGCCCACTGAGTGCGAATAGGCAAAAAGAACACATAAAACTCTGGCATCGGTATTTATTCGCTCATTTAACCAATAAATGCTTCTTAGCAAATCGCGACACCTTGATTAAAGTAGACTGCTTAGTGAACAATCATAGTCAAGCGTCTCACAATGAAACATTTGGCTTAAAACAAGGCCATTATTTTGATTCCGTCTCCAGTGCTGAGTTAGCACTTTTCGAGGCAATACAAGATTGGAACATGGAACATTACGCCGATAAAGGCATTATTTTAGAGGCTTGTCCCACCTCAAATATCTATATTGGCCGCTTTGAGCATTACCATGAACACCCGATTTTCCGCTGGGATCCCCCTCAAAGCTCATGGCTTGCCTTAGGGGGGAAATATAATAAATTCGGCTTACGCAAAGGCCCAATTACTGTGTGCATCAACACAGATGATGCAGCACTAATGCCCACCACCATAAGAAACGAGCACCGAATTTTGCAGCAAACAGCCATTGAGCATTTTAATGTCAGTGCAAAAGCAGCTAATGATTGGATCGATAATATCCGCCAAAAAGGGGTTGATATTTTCAAAGATAATCACCTTAGTTGGGTCAATGAATGTAAAAGCTGAGCTCAATTCACCCGCTTTGATCTTTAATCAATGTTGGAAAAATTAGAATGTAGGTAGTGGTATTAATCAAAACACCTAAAATCGAAGAAACTCCCTGCTGTTATCTTTGTTTTAAGATCCCCATCGAAGTTGCCGAAGATATTTTATCAGTTATCGTGTGAGTGAGGCACGGATGCCGAGATAGCCTTAGTTGAGCCACGGATGGCGAATATGAGGCGATAGCGATGACTTTTAATAAAATATTGAGGTGCTTAACTTCGTCTGGGACGGCAAAGGTGTTCCAAGAGGGGATTGCTGTAGATCCCCTTTTGGCCCAGTGTGAGTGGGAACTCACGACCTTCCATTAAGCGAAGCTTAATATCCAATACACTGTGTGAATAGGAATCCACGACCTTAGCCTCACCGCAGATGATAAATAAAGCCGCCCACCCCACGTTCAACCTAGATATACTTTTTAAGAATGATGTCAGCATTATCGCGAAAAGAGTCGCTCAATAAACATCAAACTAATAGGCAAGAACATTAAAAATACCAAGACAAAGAAAGCCCTAACAGGGGAACTAATGGCTTAATTCAACGGAAGCGTCCATATATGTCTATGTAGACTATCACTGAACGGCTGCAAATATGATTACACAGCATATCTAATAAACTGATTTGTTGCGAATGCGGCTTCATCATAACAATCACCAAACTTAATAAAGGTAAGTTTATGGATTGAAATATGTATAAGTTATTATGGGTAGGCTAATAAGTTTTTTATAAGAAGAGAGCAGCCCGTTAACGGGCTAATTAGTGCAGATTATCTAGATTACCAAACCCATCAAATGGGGTGTTCCAGCTGTAATAATGTGTAATAACATATTTTGAGGTGTCATCTAATATTGATATTCCAGCGCCCTAGTAATCAATGTGATAACAGGGAGGGATTTGAGCATTAGCCGATGATATTCAAGGACATTATATGTGTACTAATTTTAGTTTGAAATATTTTAACTTGGACAATGGCAAAGGTGAAACATTTGTAGCCCGGACCCAAGAATTACCTTTTCTATTTGCCCCTTCCATGTATCTACAAAATGCAGGTCATACATACAGCCAAGATATTAAAACAGATGTTACAAATCTTAACGGTAAACAACATGATTTAACCTTAAAAGTTAACTCTTGGGTTCCTTGTGCTGACTCTCTTTTGAGCTGGACTACTCAATATAGTTTTATTGCAATGAGTGACTACCTGCAGGATTTTGTCGTTGACGGACTGAATGAAAAAGGACTGACTGCAGGAAATATGACTCTTGGAACAAGTGAATTTCAGGAACCGTGCGAAGCGGAATATGCAAATACAATTTTATTTCCCTATCTTCCTAATTGGATTTTATCCATGTGCGGGAGCTGTCAGGATGTCATTGATATGCTGCAATACGATAAACTCAACCTCGCGAACGGCAAGATAAAAAATAACTTAAAAGCAAGCATGGATCCAAGCAAGGGCTATCGGGTTTCAAATCCTTACACAGCTGATTTACCAAAGGTCATGAAGGCGCATTTTCCGGTCCGCGATCGCGAAGGCAATGCCATTGTCTTGGAATATATCAAGGGAAAGTTAGTTATTACGGATTTGAACCCGATTGGCGTACTGACTAATGATCCTGAAATTGCTTTTCAGCAAGAGAATGTCATGAACAACTTTAGTGGTATAACGCCACTTGATTTGCGTGGATTAGGGAATAACTTTTATTGCGACTTAAGTTCATCTGGCAGTGGTTTTTCTGATTTGCCTGGTAGCTCGACGTCGGAAGCTCGGTTTGTTCGCGCCGCTATGATGACTAACTTTTCTAATGTAGCTAAAAATCCAGAAGAGGTCATAGGTTTAGCTTTTCATATTTTAAATACCGTTGATATACCATTAGGTACCAGCCGAAATGCTAAAAATGAACATTGTGAAAGTACTCGCTTTGCAGCCGTTACTGATCTTAGCCGTTTGACTTATTTGGTTCGTTTATATGATTCACCACAAGTATTTAAAGTCGATCTTAATAAACTAAACATGTCGCAATTAAATAACCAGCATTATGCTATTCCTGTTGATAAGTATCAGTCGATTGATTTGACCGATGATATTAATGCAAAAAAACACTGAAAAAATAAGTTCTAATTGAGGGGTAGATTAAGAGCCATGAATATGTTTGCTCCTACCGCATTATTCATGTATTTCAGATAGACTCATAGTTCATTAAAACATTTCATGTTAGTGCTGAACTCTGGGCATACAAATACAACGTATCTAATAAACTGATTTATTGTAAACAAAACTTAGACATAACAATCACCAAATTTAATAAAGGTCAATTAAGTCTGGTTTATGGATTGAAGTATATGCAAGTTATTATGGGTCGCCTGATAAGTTCTATGACCCTGTATCAAAAACACCTCAAATCGAAGAAACACCCTGCTTTTGTCTTTGTTCCCCATCGGAGTGGCTGAAGTTCGTTGAAATAAATAACGTAAAACAGGCAGGGAGAAGAACAATAACATTGTTAGTTATGAACAAGAAGCAGGATGAATATGGCAACGCCATGAGTCAATGAACGAGAAACACGGATGTTGAACTGGCTGTTGTATAGGGACATATTTTGCGGAACGGGCTCTTAAACACGGAAGTTATTTCTGTATTAAAGAAACCTCAAATCGAAGCCGTCTCCTGCAATACCATCCTATATTGATCGCTTACAATATGTCACAAAGTAAATAACAAATTGTTTTCGCGTACAAATAACTAACATCTATATATTTCGTTACAAGAAAGCAGATTTGTTAATCTTTTTTAATGTTAAATTAGCACAATATTCTGATGAATTAATACTCAGACTACATGGGTGTAAAGGTGTAATCATGGCTTTTACTGATAAACTTTATAGTTACTTCTTCGTTATATCACTCTTGAGCTTAATCGGTGTAATGCAATGGACTAGTCAACTATTCGAGTTATTTTTCGATTTAAAATATAGGTATTCGGAACATCATTTCGAACCCAAAATAGAAGACAACTTTCAAACAGAAAACCGAAACAATCGGTCTTTGACGATATCAGGGACTAAAGTCCCCCAACCTACTTACTATATCTCAACAATAAACTTCAGTAGATGATTATTAAATTAAAGAGGTCATTCATGAAAAAGTTAATAATATTGATTATGATTAGTGTATTTTACATGGCTAATGCTAACTCAGCCGACATATCTATTAGTAAAACCTCCAGATTTTCAAATTTGGAAATGACAAAAATAGCTATCAATGGTTGGGAAGCTGATGATAGTGATGCAATCTTGATAAAAAATGAAAACTTATTTTATTTGGAAGCAGGAAAGATTATTTTAGAGGCTCCAGGTTTCACAGAGTCTTGTAATCGTAGGACAGAAATTGATTCCTTTAGCGGTATTATTAACGCTGATGACAGTATAACCATTACTAAAATTTCTGGTACGTATACCTCAGATGGAGAATTCACATTTATTGATGATAATATCATTTGTGTAAACAAAAAAACGGCAAAAATAGACAAAGCAAAAGTTATCTTAGATGGGAATGATATTGTCATTGAAAACATAGAACATGGCGGGGCTAACTTTACTCTCAAACCTACTGTAAATTATAATACCAAAGCAATGGTTACTGTAGATTTAAATAATGATGGTTATGCCGACTTAATTTTTGGAAACGAAAATGGTAATAATGAGGTATTTTTAAACCAAAAAAATAGCTTTTTAAAATTAAAACAAACTATACCTAACCCTAATAAAACTAGAGATATTGCCATCGCTGATATTAACAATAATGGCTATCAAGATATGGTTATCGCAAATCATGGCACTCCAGATTTGATATTTTTAAATGATGGTTCTGGTAATTTAATAAAGTCAGGTGAAATCGATAACGGTGTGTATTTGAATGATACCAATAGCTTAAAACTAGCTGATTTTGACCTTGATGGTAATATAGATTTAGTTATCAGTAATAGTCTATCTTCAGGTTCTCTCTATAGCCTTTTCGTTTATCTAAATGATGGTGAAGGGAACTTTTTAAATATTGGCGGATACCTCACTTACAGCAGAGGTATTCGGGATGTTGAAGTAGCAGATATAAACAATGATGGGAATATAGATATTGTAGCCAATGGGGAAACGGCAACTATGTTTTTAATTAATAATGGAAATGCCGAATTTACTACCCTTGACAACCCTAGTACACCTAAAATGGGGTTAGATAATGTTATGGATTCTGCTATTTTAGATATAAATGGTGATGGTTATTTAGACATTATAAATGCCTCACTGACTACAAACGATATTTGGCTTAATGCTGGGGGGCATTTTACTCGTAGCTCTCAGTCGCCCGAAGGGAAAACCAGAAGTATTACAGTAGGTGATGTTAATAATGATGGTTTTTCTGATATTGTTTTTTCAAATTATGAAAGGGAAAATAAAATTCTTTTAAATGACGGTTTTGGATATTTTTCTACGTTAAATGTCCCTTTTGATTCTAATATACAAACAGAATCAGCAGTCATAATTGATATCGATAATGATGGAAATAAAGAAATTTTATTTGGCAATAACGGGGGGAATACTACAATAAAAATCGACTTCTGAGGTTTTGTAAACACTATAGGGATCCGCTTACAATACGTGTAAAAATAGGACACATCTCTATTTGTTCATTAATTAATGAACCTGACTTATGGATAAAAAATTAAACGAATAGCCCTCTTTGTGATCAGACTTTTCGACCCAGATTAATCAATCACGTAGAGGGCATATAATCCAAGTTTCCGCTTTATCAGAAAAACCTCTTCTTTTTCTTTTAGAGCAGTGACAGCCAACCATTTCCGACTCTTCTTCTGACAATTCTAAGAACATTCTCCTTTGTTCAATAGGCATCGATTTTAAAATTTTTCTCTGAGTTCAGGATTCAAACTCTTTAAAATATTTAATAACAAATTTCGATCAATATTTGACACTGTTTTTTGTTAGCCTCGAATGAGCAAATATAAAAATATTATTTATAAAACGATTCGACAGTAAACTTAATACCTTAATGAGAGTATTTTAATCTAATAATTGTATTGTCTCAACAACTCCTCTTTCAGACATATGTCCAAATAGAATATCCATTTCTTTCTTGTTACTACTGAAGATAAGTTTATTTAACTCGGGGGGGTGATAAATGCTTCCATAAATCTGCTAGTTCTTCCCTAGATAAATTGCTAATTCTTATCTTATGAGTTTCCATTGCAGGTCCATTTGAGTGAAAATAACAGCTTATTCAATTGCAACAAGGCAACCTTTCTCACGACTCATTTTTATCAAACTCATCGACATCTCTAAGCCAGTGCCGTATAAACAAACGTATAAGCCAACCTTAAAACAAACAACACGTTAATATATTGATACAAATTAAAGGAAGTTAATCTTGACTCTTATTCCACTAAAAGCGCACTTCAATGCCAAAAATGTGACCCGTGTTCTCATATAAGTATTTATAGGCGCTAATAAATATGCATAAACGCTCATAGGCTGGAGAATAAACTACCTCTTTAATGACCCTGTATCAAAAACACCTTAAATCGAAGAAATACCCTGCTGTTATCTTTGTTTTAAGATCCCCATCGGAGTGGCCGATGTTCGTTGGAATAAATAACGTAAAACAGACAAGGATGTCTGTTTAATTTTCGGGCTATAGGGATGTAGCATCGGAAAAGTTAGTTATTTACTTCATAATAACAAGGCACTAACCAATGCATTTCACTCCGCTAGGGGCGGCAAAGGTGTTCCAAGAGGGGATTGCTGTAGATCCCCTTTTGGCCCAGTGTGGATGGGAATCCACGACCTTCCATTAAGCGAAGCTTAATATCCAATACCCCTGTGTGATTGGAAACTCACGAATTTAGCCTCACTGAAGATGATAGATAAAGGCCAAATCAACTATTAACCATCGCTGCGAGTTTGAGTCAGCTAACCATCGCTGGATGAATTGGCTTTTTGAGTGGCTTCTTCGGCGGTGATTTGGCCAAACAGCGCATCCATCATAAAACGGATCCGTTTCTCTGCATTGCCAAATTTATTGGGGTTCGCGGTATAAGGGACCTTAAAATCCACCTCACCCACTCTTTGGCCATGCTGAAACGCCTTAATTTCAGCACGTTTCAAATACAAAGCCAAATCCCAAGTCCAGTGGCCTTCATACTCCAACGTTAACTTATTTAAGTCATGTTTCTCACCTTCAGATTGCACTGTATACTGATAATGGTGCTCCGTTAGCCATGACTCCATTGTTTCTAGAAACCCCTCCCGTGTCGCTTCATCGTT
The DNA here is from genome assembly GCF_023284005.1 of Shewanella surugensis. Classification (GTDB taxonomy): domain Bacteria; phylum Pseudomonadota; class Gammaproteobacteria; order Enterobacterales; family Shewanellaceae; genus Shewanella; species Shewanella surugensis. The sequence continues at coordinate 53,317 of NZ_JAKIKS010000009.1, read as the reverse complement.
AATAATCACGATATCAACTTGATTAGTCAGTGCCTCTATGGGTTTTGCGGTATAGCGAGGCGAACCACAACCCGACAAAAGCAGTATGCCTAAAGCGGCAAATATATATCTTTTACTCTTTTCCATAATCAACTTTCCTTTCCCTGTTTAATTTACACCGACAACTCATCGGTTAAATCTAGAATATAACACTTTGGTTCACAAGCAATATACAATCAATTCAACTCGAATTTATACCTTAAACAACGAAAACCTATCCTTAAAAGGTCAACACCATAGGCTGAAATTTTAGCCCTTCTGATTCAGCAATCTCCCCTGCCACCTTAAAACCGTAACGCATGTAAGCGGGGACTGACGTTAGCGAAGCACTCACTGTTAACGGGTCTCGTTGAGGTACTCTGTCGACCTGAGTACTTGTTGATGAATGTTGCCATGCATGCTGGCACACTGCGGCAATGAGTGCCCGACCGAGCCCTTTTCTTTGCACACTTGGACACAAAAATAACATGGCAATATGCTTATTTTCTTTAAGTTCTAATAGGCCCATGACTTCTTTTACTGCCGATATGCCTTGATGATCTGGCTGCGTGACCTTCTCTTTGAGTAGACTGCTTATTATCTTCAATCGCCTGTTCATACACAAAAAAGGTATTATTCTCCTGCATTCGCTTTTTAAACGATTCAATAGATGCAATCTTAGTGAAGGTTGCGATCCCTTTATCAGACAATGTGCCAGCCACAGCATCCATAAAACTGGCTAAACACACTTCACTCACCCGTTCGACATCCTGTAATGTCATTTGCCTCACTGTCATCATCACTTCCTTGATCTTCAGGATGAAAATAATAATCACCACATCACTTATAAAAATTTATTTCATTAAGTCGCCAGAAGTCGCCTGCTTTTTGTCAGATACTTTTTTTGCATAATCCAATAACTTTCGAGCATTCTCACCGCGCAGTTGTAACGACATGCAGCGCACCCCGCCGCCCATATGGCATACCTGAGAGGAAGAGACTGGAATAACGTCTTTAGAAGTCACCGCTCGCACCTGCTGCAATGCCAGTTTATCTTGTGGAATGCCAAACTGAGGCAAATATATTCTCTTTTTTGTCACTAGCATATTGATATACAAGCCGCACGCCGATCCAAAACGTTTATCATAAATCTGACTGCCATCATAAGGGGTGGTGATTTCGACAAGCTTAACCTCAGGCAATTGTGCCATTAAATCCGCCTTTAATTGCGCAGCATATTGTGGGTCTTCAGGATAAGCATTAATCGCCAGTGTATTGGGGCCAATAAAACTCACCACACCATCGGCATGCTCTAACCCACCCTGTTCATCAGCCTCTATAAACGCAATATGTTTTACGCCTAATAAAGCCTTTAATTTTTTACGCGCTTGTTTTTCAGTCAGCTGATTATCTTGCAGGAATTTACTGCTGATCACCCCATTTCCAGCATAATCACTGACAAAATTTCCGCCGTCATCTAAAAGTTCTGAGCTTTTAAAATGAAGTCCTGCTTTTTTGACTACTTGATAAAAGGTATCCTGTACGTCATCAGCTTGAATTTGACCTTCTTTACCCCCTCCTTGCCCCGCCGCAGTATAGCGAAACATGACCGGATCATCGGGGTTAACCAGGGTGAAATCACGCATCCAGATGTCCGACATTGGCGCAATCATTACGCGGTTTGATCCCAACGCATCGGCATATTCTGGGAAAAGCGTCTTTGTGCTTAACACCAGTACCTCATCACCATTTTTTATGATTTTTTTAGCGTAATTAATTTGAAAATCGATGATCCCCCTCTGCATTTCATCATAATATGTATCATGCTCAGGCGGGGAAGCTAATATAATTAATTCTGCAACTGAAGGACTCATCATAAAAAACCCCATTAATCCAATGATCCCTTTCAACCCTCTTTTCATTTTGATTTAAACTCCACAATATAATGATGATCACATCTCAACTTCAAAGTAATCAAATCGCATCGTTACCAAGCACATGACAATACAGGTCAATGTCATGGCAGAACGGCAATCACTTCCACTTCGAGTAAATGAGATGGACTCCATAACTGATTAACTTCAACCCAAGTTGCAGCGGGATATGAGTGATGACCAAGAGAGAAGAAATAAGCCTTTCTTCTTGGAATAAGCTGCTTCAACTTTTCGATATTGGTGGTAAAGATAACCTCCTTAACGATAGCGTCCATTCCGACATTATAGTCAGCCAAAATTGTCTTTATCGAACGATAAATATCATCCATTTGAGAGTCAAACGTGGCTTTTTCGCTTGTCATCCCTGATAGATATAAGGTGTTATTCACTTTGACCACTTGTGAATAACCAATATCGGTTTCCCATGGATAATAATGCTTTCTTTCAATGACTATATGAGTATTCACATATGCCGTTTCATCGGCTGAGTTGGTGTGCGTACAGCCCGATAAGACACACCCGAAAAAGAGTAATCCCCATATTTTGATGAACTGTAGCACGTTAATCCCTTAACATTATCCTAGATTTTAATAAAATCGATTATACCTTCTGGAGAAGCCATTGTTTAAAATAATACACGTAACGTCAATGATATTCCTAAGATTATATTCGAATAAAGGGTATTCGAATAGAGGGTATTAACTTCACTATTCCAGCTTCAGCTTCATTTCTATCAGTGAAGGTGTGAACCCAGCCCTTTCATAGGCTTTTACTGCAGACTCATTTTGTGAATAAGCATCAAGATACGGAGTATCACCTTTTACTCTAACAACAGGAGCCTCTTTCTTGCATAAAGCACACTGATCACTAGCACGTTCTAAAACTTCAGCAACGACATCAACATTACGCAAAAATAGGGCTACCTTACAATATACTTTTTTAGGCTTGGGATCTGCTATTTCTAATCGTTTTCTACGCTGTTCTGCAGTATCATTTCGTGACTTAAACACTTCTTCATAGAATCTTTCATCAAAATGTTATAGCTCAAATATGACATTATTAGTATTGTGATTAATGATAAAATTTCTTGCTATTTTAAAGTCACTTATTGATTCAATATTGAACTTTTCCCACCAATCATCCTACATGATTTCAAGGATTACATGCCCTTTCCCAGAAGCGGTCACGATCAAATAACCTCCAATTTTCTTATTATTAAACCTATACTGTGGAGGTAAAAATTAACATACCCATCATTGTCACCAACAAACCCTGAAGTTAGCTCTGCTAATATATCAACAAAAAGACGCTATATTCAAACGTAACACTACTTCTATCAGATAAACTGAAACCAAGGAAACACACTCGTTCTTGATTTAAATTACCCCATAAGAGTGACTGATGTGTATTGGAATAATATGGTGTCAAACTGACAGGAAGAAGCACAAGATTATTATTTAGTGATAAACGAACATCATTAGGACCAGCAGTCCTCTTAGCACCACTCACTTTTATAATTAAAATGAGAACAAGAGCGAGTGGCAGTTCAAGAGCTTAACACATTAAAATTTAACGAAAAAAATAGCCGAGGCTATTTTTTACTTACAAAAACATCATACTTCTGACATAGACAACTTAATACTTATATCATTAAGCCTTCATACTATTAAAGAGTGCGAGCCATTCAGTATCATAACCAGATTAATGAAAGCGATGCGGTCCGTGCAAAGGGACGATCATGCAAGCTGATAATGATAGTGTGGTTACCAGCACAACCAAGGTAAAAAAAATACGTTTCAGTTTCATAAGGTCATCCTCATCATTAGAAGAAAGACAGCAAACAGCAATACAATAAAAAATAGCGAAATAAACGCATTGACCTTTCGTTTGCTATGACCATAGTAAAGCAGCATCAAGCTGAATGTATGCTGAATGCCGAAAGTAAGCTTATGTAAAACAAGAGCTGTTTTATCTTTACATAGGAATTAGGCAATAAAAAAACCAACGATATAAACATCGTTGGTTTACGATAATCAATGCCTCAATAGCCCGATCGAGTTGCTAATTTGAGTGTGCTTCTCGCACATAAAATTCGAACCATAACGCATTAATGCCAGGCGCCACTGAGCTGACTTGTTTACTCTCTTTGCCATGCAGGGTTAACGGCTGCCAACCTCGGGTTTCATCATCGACCGTAAAACCGGTGCCATCATACCAAGTAAATTTATATTGTAGGTGTTGATCCGTTGAAATTTTACTGATCACAGTCGAAACCCCTTCTAAAGAGCCGCCTTGACCGCGCATTTTTAATTGATCAACTTTGACTTTTTGGGCAAAAGCCGGACTATCAATCTTTAAATCACCCGTAGAGCTTGCTAAGATCCCAGCGGTGTTTGTTGAACAGCCCCCCAACATCAAGCCAACTAATAAAATAAAAAATAATTTTTTCATTTGTCTGCATTCCTTGTTATTGATATGCTTTAACACTCACTACTCTTTTCAGATTAGCCTATTTTAACTTTACCCTCCTGTTTTTTATCAAAATAAACAAAACAAAATGCCATTAAAGGCTTAGCTATCCTCTTTTACACTCAAAAAGGAGCCCATGAAAAAGCCATTACTGCTGCGCTTGAAGCTAAGTTCGTTTACTTGCACGTATTCAACATAGGTCCCAGCGCCTCTCCACCTAACAGGTGCATATGAATATGGTAAACTTCTTGACCGCCATGCTGATTGCAATTCATAATCAAACGATAACCCTCTGCTGCTATTCCCGCCTCAGCGGCCAATTTTGCCGCCACAGTGATCATGCGGCCTAAGGCTTTTTCATCGGAAGCTTTAACATCATTACAGGTGGGAATCAGGTGATTCGGAATAATGAGTATATGCGTCGGTGCTTGAGGATTAATATCCTTAAATGCGGTGACTAATTCATCTTGATAAAGAATGTCGGTGGGTATTTCACGTCGAATAATTTTACTAAAAATGGTTTCTTCAGCCATGTTGGCACCCTCAAAATCGGTGTTATTTTTCGTTAGTATCCCATTTTTTGCAAAAGATGAAAGTCATTTTTTTTATGATCAGCAGCATATAACCCTCAATACAAAAAAAAGACATAAGCTAATCAAAATCACTGTATAAAATCGGGGGCGTAGGCGGAGCCGGGATACGTTGCCAGCGATCATTAAAGGTATAACGGGCATAGAGAATAAAATGATTGGGCTCATAAAAATCTGAACGTTCGATATCAACGGATGCACCAATGTACCACTTTTTACTGACTCTCTTTTCAACTGCCCCTAATAGCGAGTAGCCTAATCCTCCTCCAGACGAAGCCGGAATGGAGGTTAAATAAGGAGTGTCTTCTTGAGACCACGATTGAGACACTGACGCCCGTAACCAATAGGCCCAAGTGTCTTGATAACGCCCGTAATAATTAATCGGCAAAGACACTGAAAAATAGCGTTGTGGACTGTAATAACCGCCATGGGTTAAGGTATATTCCCTTAAGTTCTTATCATATTGTAAATACATCAGATTAATCCCTGAACTTAAACGTTCATCCTCTGTGTTAATCCATTTATAATACCCTCCGGTTAATAACCCCACACGCGTGTTATCGGCAACATCAACGCCTGTGAGTTGATGATATTGAGTGCTGGTCCACACGCCAAAAGGCCCGCCCACATCGAAACTGGTATTCAATTTCACCCCTGTACTCACCACACCACCCCATTGGATTCCAACAGGATCACTCGTACTGGGTGGCACGGTAAGGCCACCATAAGACAAAATCGTACTGGTTAACGCTCTTCGAGAAGCCACTCCGGTCCATGACCAATCTTGTAAATCGCCTCGACCCTTTATGCCCCCAACCCAAGTACTATGAGCAAATCCAATCGGAGTGACGCCCAAATCGGCCAGCCAAGTATCCGCCTCCCAACCGATCCCAAGAGCCGTTCCCGTATCAGTTTGATCAATTAAAACAGTATCTTCATTCCGCGCCTTGTCGTAATAACGAATATCCCCCGACGCCAAATACACTTGATCTAATCGCACTAATAAATGCCCATAATAATCAGGTATGGGAATACGCGCTTCAATGGGAATTTGCGTAAACTTATTGGCCCCGTCTCTACCACCATAATCCAATCCAAAGGTGATATGTCCATCATAACGGTCTTGCAATCGATCAATGTCGGTTTTGACATTTCGCGTTAGCCAATTATCCTCGGCATTATCATAAAGATGCCTTAAAGGTGGCCGAGTGATGACTTGCGGTACTTGAGACTCGAGCTTATTGCGGTATAAAGCCCTAGCGCCCATTTCTTTTGCTAACGCCTCATTCTCAATATCCAGCGCGACTTTCATGGCCTCACGGTAATCAATCGCATCCAGATCATCGTTTTTCAGCAAGGAAGCCAATAATCTCTGGGTTTGGACGATATTGCCTTGTTGATGTGCAATGTCAGCCAACGTGATCCGCTGCGCCGAGGTTAATTGCGCTCGCTCTCGGTACAGTTTGTCACTCAATACACTCCCCGCTTGCTCGTTATTCAATGCCACATAGGATTGCAATAGCCCTAATTCTCCATCGTGTAATAGCGGGCCCTTTTGAGCGATGGCTTGAGCATATAATGCCTCGGCTTGATGATAATTTTTCAGTGTAAAAGCACTATCAGCCTGCACCATAACCCTTTGTTGAATAAGTGCCTGTCGCTCACTGTTCTCTGTCATCGATAAAGATTGAGGTTGCCACTGATTTAACCAATCATCAAACTGTTGAAAATTCTGTACTTGTAAGAGTAATTCACCATAGCGAAGCTGCCTCGAGGTGGCCCAAGTGAGATCTGATTGTAATTGAGCGAGTAATTGCTGCCCTTTATCATAATATTGATTATTCTTTATTGAGTTGCGCTTTTCTTTATTATTGACCACTAAATCTGCTGTTGCTAAGCGCCCAGTTTCAACGTCCTTAGTGTCAATGTATTTAGTGGCAAGGCCGTTAGCTTCAAAGCCCTTAGCCTCCAGCCTCAGCCATAACGATGCCAGTCGGATCTGCACATCAATGTCCTCACTGTAGGCTTTTTCAAGCGCGGTGAGTTCTAAGCGTGTTTGCTGCGGATGATGTTCCCATGTCTGCTCAACTTGAGATAAAGCCTTATCCACTTTTAAACGGGTTAAATTACTTTGCATGGCAGACGTGCGTTGAGCAGGACTGATCCTCTCCAACGTGTTAATAGCTTCGGCCGTTTGTCCTTGCCCAGATAAATATAACCCATAAGCAAACAGCATCTCTGCACGACTCGGTGATGATCTTTCCGTCTCAATCATTGCACCTGAAGCCCACTGCTTCATTAGCGCATTGGCTTTCGGCTTTTGCCCCAATATCACCAGTGCATTCGCCATATCCAGTTTCACCCAAGGGGACTGCCCTCCCAATGCTAACAAGGTATCGACACGCTGTTGAGCAACGTTAAGATCACTTGTCTTTAAGGCACTTTGCAGCTCATCACTCCATTGAGTGATCTGCAATGCCCTTACTTTACGCTTAATTACCCTATGCTGAGCGGCAGAATATTGCTCAAGTAAAGGACTGAGGCTTTTATCTTGCAGCAGCAGAATGTCCATTCTGCCCACCAGCGCCGTTTCATTTAAAGACGTGCGTTTGAGCACCTGCATATACATCATATCGGCTTGGGAATACTGTTTATCACTCACATATAATTGCGCTAATCGATTCAAGCCCTCTAATGTTTCCGGCTGGCGCTTAATGGCATTTTGATAATAGCCTTGCGCGTTTAGGTACTGCTGCTTATCTAAAGCCCTATCGCCTTGCGCTAATAACCCCCAATAGGTTGCTGTATCAATGAGGCTTTTCCATTTAGATCGATTATCGGGATCATTATCGTTCTCTTGGGCTTGGTTGAAAAAAATCAATGCTTGCTGATGTTGACCTCGACGCAGCGCCGCCATACCTAATCCCCCTAAAATATCGACGTCTCGCGGACGTGTGGTTAATGCATAGGTTAGTTTCTTAGTCGCCGCCACTGTTTTACCTTTATCCAGTAACGCTAAGCCACTTAATTTAGCCAAATAAGTGGGGTCTTGACGACGATCAGTCTCTCTCGCTAAGCGTAATCTAGCGTCTGTTGCCGCTTTATTAATCACGAGATCCGCTGGGTAATACCCCTCGATAAACATATATTTTTCAAGTAATTCATTACTAATAGGCAATTCATCAAGCGCCTCTATCCAAGATAAAGCGGCTTGACGACCGATATCAGTTCTTAATGATAAACGCTCATAGGTGACTAACATCCATGGATTATTAGGCTCTCGCCGTGATAGATGATCGGCTAACGCTAACTGAAAGTCAGGCGTATCGGGATATTGCGCATTTAACGCCATCAATTTTTGTTTAACGCCAAGCCAACGACTGGCGATCTTTGCTTCAACTTTTAGGTATTCCAAGGCCAACCTCGCTGTCGGCATGCCATTTGGAAATAAACGGTCATAAGTTGCTAGTGCCTGTTCATATCGCCCTGCATGGGAAAATAAACGCGCTGTTTGAAAGGCTTGTTTATTTTCATTCCTTAAAGACAACTGAGACGTTAAGTTTTGTGCTTGCAACGATTCAGGAGCCAACTGGTTAAGCCTTTCCATCACCGCTTGTGCATTGACGCTATCTTCAAGCAGCAAGAAGCGATTAGCCTGATAAAATAGGCCATCAAGATTATTTTCATCAATGGCAAACAGCCGGTTTAAGGCCCCTAACATAATATCGTCTCGCCTTATTGCGAGGGCTAAACGTAATTGTTCAACCAACCAATCAACAGTATTAACTTGATAAAGCGTGGTTGAAAATGACTGAGTTAATGTCTTTTGATCGAATACTTGTTGATCTAATGTCGGTTGCTTCACTGCCTTGTTTGTCGACATTCTGTTGGTTAAGGACTGATTGCGCTGGGGTTGAGGGTGAGTCGACACTTGTTCTGTGGCACTGACTCGTTGAATGCATATCAGATCTGATGCTAGAATGCAGCAAACAGCCACACGGCATAAAGTCACCTGTCGAGCTACTGCTATTAAAGCGGTTACGGCAAAAGCCGTTGCCGTTAACGCCATTGAAATTAAAGCGGATACATTTAATGGGGTCAGAGTAAAGCCAATGTGAGCACTTAACCTCATTGAGAACATGTTGCTGTCCAATCAGGAATAAGTTCTCCTTTTAGGCCAAAACGGTAACGATGTTGGTACCAACCTAAACCAAATAATAATAATACATTATTATAATAAGCCTCCTTAGCAGAAGTGTGTAATAGCCTCATCGCCCGCTTAGCTTGGCTGTGCGCTAAATCCTTTTGCCCAACAGACACTAATAGAGGCAATAGCGCCGCCGAAAAACCTTCTCCACCCACTTGTGTATATTGACCCGTTTGGGTATTCACACTTAAAGGCGGCGCCTTTAAGGTGTTAACCGCTGTGATCATTGGCGACATTTTAGTGATTAATGGTTGCTTTTCTTTTACCTTGTCATCCAACATTCCAGCCCATAAATACGTCCGTATGGCGTTAAAACTGCCCACAGATTGGGTCTCTTTATCTGGATAATAATGGCCTTTCTTAGCCAAGGTCCAATCAGGACTAAAACCTTTCGGCATCGTTGCGATTAGCATATGAAAACTGCTTTGATACACAGACTGCCACTCATCATTTGGGTAAAGCGCTTGCATTCGTTGCAGTAACTGCAACGGCACATAGCTGGGATTTAATCGATATTCTTGAGGATGGTGAGCAAAGCCTGAGATCCCAGGTAATAAAACTCGCTCAGTGTTGTTCCAAGGCCTGGTTTCTTCTCGTAAAATCCGGTTAGCCATTAAAAACCCTAAACTTTGATAATAATAATCCCCCCATAATCGGCCTGCTTCGGCCAGAGTATAGGCTATCCACAGATCAGAATCGGACGCCGAATTGTGGTCAATAACGCCAAATTGATCCGCTGCGGTTTTCCCCCATAGCCACGCGGGTAATCGGGCCGTTAAATCTTCTTGAGCAAGCTTATCCTGTGTCCAAGACAACATCGCTGAGAATGCAATAGGATCATTCGCCACTAAGGCAAAAAAGAGCCCATAAGATTGCCCTTCAGAGGTCGTAATTAAGCGAGGATCGCTTCGATCAATGACTCGGCCTTGTTCGATATAGGTCGCTTTAAATCGCTGCCAATCGGGCCAACAAGGCGTCGCATTTAGTTGAAATGAACATAGCAATAATAAACAAATCCACTTAATCATCCATCAGCCTCTTTAATCGCCAAACGGCGTTTATTGACCACTCTTAATATCCGCCAAAGCACGATAGTAATAATCATTACCAGCAATACCGCCAATAGAGCTAACAAAATAGGATAATGTGAGAAGTGATAAAGCACTAAGGTCCAAATAGGCAGTTCACCTAAATAGTAATGCTCACCCACATTATAGCTCGCCAGTTCATTGCTTTTAAAAATAACAACCGAACCATATATATACTGAATTTTACCTTTATCATTTAATGCCTCGGTGACAAGCTTAAAATCTGTGGGCGTTTTAGCAAGAATGGAAACCACACTGCGATGTCGATCAAAAGGAGATTGCACACCCGCGATGGCGGCAAAGTGACCTTCGGCATTCACAGAAATAACATCGATGGGTGCTTGCTTTCCCTCTGAACGTATTGTCCATTGATAATCGGACTTTTGCTCATTTTTAATCGGTAATTTAAGTAAACGACTACTGGCTTTTAACACAAAATTAGCTTCATCTTGCTCAATAAGGCGCTGCTGTAATTGAGGGATTATACCAATACTCAACACATCTTTGTCCGCTAACGTTTTGGCGGACCACGACTCTTTAAGTGCGACGTTAATACTGGGATAACCAGCATATTGCCCCATAAACCCCATCATATTAATAAAAGTTTGTAATTCCGCTTTACTGGCTTGAGTCGGTAAAATCACCACTGTGTCAGATAAATCAGCCATGCGAGTAAAAGGATAGCCCGAGTTAGCAAACGCCCGTAAATTGGGCATTTCAATATAATGAGGAAATCCTGAAAAATCGATGGTCGAACTCGCATCCACCGCAGCAAATTGTTTACTGGGTTGAATACTCTGACACTTCCCTCCAGTGAGTGAAGCAAAACTGAACTTGAAGGCAATACGATTGTTACTCCCCACTTTGAAAGCGGGGATGTTAATACGATCAAAATAGCCTAATGCATCCTCAATTAGAGGAACACGTATTCGCTGTTCATCGGCCCCCTCTCCTCGCTTTGTTAGATTAAACGCTTCAATAAATTGATTATTAATCAATAAGCTCATTCTTGAACCGGAGTCATCTTCTAAAGGGGGGGAATAATGATAATTCAGAGCGAGAGGAATACCTCGACTCTGCCAGGTGAATAAATCCGCTGGCAATCGCAAGTTCACTTGAACCGCGGGAGGATTACGACCTTCTACTTGTAAACTAAGTTGATTGTCAACCAATTCAGAAAAAGCAACCCGTCGATTGGTATTCAACCACTGGGGCGCATCGTAAGGCTGCCTCTTTTGGACCTGTTGCAGCTTATCAATCGTCGCCATGGCCCCGGTTAATAATTGTTCACCTAAGACTAAACCTTGAACCGCTCGCATTAAATCTTGGCTATCTTTGCCCACTATCAGTAATAATTTCACATAGGGGTTAGTGGGATGCGTGATCATTTGTACCACAGCGTCTTCGGCATCAGGAAAATCCTGAAAAAAATCCGGCTTATTGTTGTTGGTCATCAACACGATGGAATGCTGCTGTGGTAATTCATTAAATAACAAAGGAAAATCAATTGAACGCCAATCGGCCAAAACCCCAAAATAAGATGCTAGCACACCCGCAGCTCTTACCGTCTCTAAATCATATTCATCGCCCATGATGATGGGCAAAGATAAACCATTAAAATCTCGTCTATCAAAAAAAGGCGCTGGCAATAAACTTAAGTCACTTCTCAATTGATTTTTTTGTACTTGCAAACGTAACGTACTGGTTTGGCTTATCTCAGTCCAAATACTGGGATCGTTCGGATCCGAGCAAGTATGATGAATATGACCAATAAATTCAAAACGAATTTGATTAAAGTCACTTAAGAAGCGAGGCTCAAAGGGGATGGTATAACGGACTCGACTTCCCTGCTCGCCTTCTTTAATCGGGATCACCCCCATCAATTCATCATTTAAAAACACCTTCAAGTGAGAGACTAAAGACAATAATGCCGGAGAAGAAATAAAATCGAGGTTCAAAGATACCTTTGATACCACTTCATCGAGTCGAGAACCAAAATTGATATACGCCACACTTTCACTACCAATTAAGCTGATCGAACGACTGTCTCCAAGATCGCTAAAAGGCAGTTGCTGCTCTATCACTATCGGATAGGAAGTCACCCCATCCATGACTTGATGTGATGCGAAACAGGGGCTTGCCGTTAAAAAAGTCAGCAATATTATTCGATTAATAAATTGATTAGCGATCATAGTTCATCACCTTAATTATGCTCATTCATCACAGGAGCATAATAATCCATGACCTTTTTATTGATAAAAATAGGCCTAGGCCTAAGTGATGCAATCACGGCAATGAGCCTCAACAGGTATTTCACGCTATAAAAAATAACCCTAGGGCTGTGTTTCCATAATCGTTGATAACCTTTACCCCCAACTTCCAACACCTGCTGCAAACTCATTAAGGGCTTATCGGTGCGAGAACCTCTTTGCCACTGTACCCAAGTATCAGCTCGAGCAAAAGTGCATTGTACATAATCAATATGTTGTTGAGGAGATAACGTTTCAAGGGCTAAGCCTAGCAATTTATTTTGCCGATAAATAATGCGCAATGGAAAAATAAACTCTTGCTTGCCACCAGTGAGTATTACTTCTAATTTTTGTCCTGCTTCGATTGGCAATGCTTGCGATGTCACAATACTGAGCCCCCCCAAGGAGAAATTTTTCATGATCGCGGCAATAACATGACCAGAGTGAAACCGGATAATGACAGGAATATTGACTGCAACTCGGGGATTTTCTCTCACTTGCTTCGTTTCTTCGGCTACCGCCACGGCTCCACCCAATATAAACAAATTATACAGGGTCCATAATAGATTCACGCTCACACTGCCAATTTCTCCTGAAGGTCCCCAGCCCAATCGATAGATTCCATATAAAACTCCAGCGATATTAAAGCCAACCAAGACTAAATAAGGCGTGGCAAGCGTCCAGTCATAATATGACTTTAATACTAAGCCGCCTTTTTCTGTGACATTAAAAAAACCTTTATTCGGTAAGAATAATGCGATGGTGGTTGGCCTAGCGATATACCAAGCAATCACAGTCTCGTAAATCTCGCCCCAAAAAGAATGACGATATTCACCTTGCATTCTGGAATTGGTAATACTGGCATGCATCATATGCGGTAACACATACAAGATAATGGCTAATGCGGGCGCATAAATCACATATACATGGAACAATAAAAAAAACAAAGGGGCAGTTAAGAAGACGATACGAGGAATACCCGATAAAAAATGTAACATGGCATTTAAATAGCATAGACGCTGTTGCCACTTTAACCCTTTAGCCAATAATGGATTTTCAATTCTGAAAATTTGAGCCATGCCGCGCGCCCACCGAATACGCTGGGCTACATGTGCAGATAAGGTTTCTGTGGCGAGCCCTGCTGAAATAGGCTGCTTCAAATAGGCTGAGCGGTAACCTAAACGATGCATTTTTAAAGAAGTATGTGCATCTTCGGTGACAGTCTCTACCGCAACTCCCCCCACCTCTTCCAACGGCTTTCGCCTTAATATGGCACAAGAACCACAAAAAAAAGCACTGTTCCATAAATCATTACCATCTTGGGTCAAGCCGTAAAATAAACTACTTTCATTCGGCACATGACCAAAGTTAGCTAAGTTTCGCTCAAAAGGATCGGGAGAGAAAAAATGATGAGCTGTTTGCAGTAACGCCAGTTTAGGATCATTCAAAAATATCCCCATGGTTAGCTGGAAAAAAGCACGAGTCGGAATATGATCGCAATCAAAAACAGCCACGAAATCGGCATCAGAACGAGCCAACGCATAGTTAATATTACCTGCTTTAGCCCCCTCATGCGTAGGCCTAGCCAAATAATGTACCCCAACCTCTTTAGAAAATTGCTTAATATCCTCCCGATTTCCATCATCTAAAATATAAATGTTAAGCTTGTTTTTTGGCCAGTCAATACCCAGTAAAGCATAGATGGTGGTTTTTATGATGTGACATTCTTCATTCAATGTTGGGATCATAATATCAATGACTGGCCAATCTTTCGGATCCACAGGTAATGGCTCTGGCTTACGATTCAGCGGCCACATATTCTGAAAATAGCCTAATATTAATATAATCCAAGCATAGATTTCCGCCATCAATAAAATACCGCCTAATACTAACCCTATAGGCTCATCCCAATTTAAAGTAGAGGTACTGCGCCACCAGATATAACGAGTAGAGGCTAATAAAGACAACGCAATTAAAAACAAGCTAGGAAAACGTCCTGGGAGTCGTCTCACCATCATGGCCAACATCCATAAAATTACGATAAAGATACTTTGTGCTGCGAGGGTTAACGGCACCATAATACAAATTAAAATCAACACCACTACAAGAGAAACGCCCAAATATATTATCATTGTATGCGTCTGTTGAATGATTTTATTTTGGTGAAACAGTCTCATATTTATCTGACTCACACTCTCTTCAATGACATTTTTTTTTTGCATCATGAAGTGTAGCGGCACATTAAAGCAATGAGAAACAGCACCATAAATTTTTTTAAATCCAGCCTTAACATTAACATGTTTTTTACTAATACTATTTTGTTTAACGATTAATAACCAAAGAGATTGAATAATAAAACGAATGCCATCTAATAAGCTAGGATGTGAAAAATTGATGTGTGGATAATAATGCAACAATAATCGCCAACTGCGTATGCCTGCCACTTTGGGTTTTAAGAAAAAAAGACAAAAAGAAAACCAGCCCCATAACACTGCACGCCCCATCAGGCTAGAAGGACTCTGCCAACATTGTTCATAGAAACGTCTTTGTTGCTTAAAATGTTTAACGATAGATGGGTTATATAGCATCCTGAGCTCTTAAGTCATAACGATGAAGAAGGGTGATTTTCGGGAGAAAAATAAGATAAACACCAATATGCTAACGCTTGAAAATCATGAGAGGATTGGCTTTGAGGCGCGTAAATGGACAAACTGGTTAAATTGGCAAGACTTTCTACAATCGCCACATCATAATGTAAAATGACGGGCAGTAAGTAATCGTGTAATTCTTGTTGTAGAACCATTAAAAAGTCACAACTGACTACAGCCTCCGGATGAAATTGATTAACAAGAAACTTGGTTTTAATCCGGTATTCTTTTTGATAAAAAAACGATTCTCGGCTAAACACTTTATTATGCAGTAAATTATAATGACTAGGATCGGGCGTTAAAACAAGACAGATTATATCAGAACTATCAAGTAAACTGAGATAAATCTCTTTATTTTCAATAAAATCATCTAATAAAACGAGCTGCCAACAATCATTTCCCCCTAATGGTGTAAGCTCATTGGTTAACGTATTAAACACATTTTTTTTCGATGTTTTAAACTGATTGGTTTCTTCAACGGTTAACTCTCCAAAAGGGAAAAACGCGACACCTTCAGGACTTTCATAAGCGGCTTTATAAAAAGCAGTATTATTCATTACGTTAACGGCCCAGCCCTGAGTATTTTGGATCGGCGTACTAAAATGTAACCGTAATAAATTCATCTTAGTACAATCGACAGATAATGTCTGTTGATTGAGTCGCTCTAAAGCATTGGCTAAATTTGCCGTAACAGTTGTGGCCCCTTCGCCCCCTTTTAACCCTGCAATAATCATACGTTTCATCATAGTATTATTCAGCTCATTGAGGATCCTGTAATCCTTTATCACTTTTTAAAACAGAGCTTTCACTTAACATTAACCACTTATTTCTAATACTTTGATAGCGCTCTGCTTCACTGAGTTCAATATAGCCTTGCTCTATAACATCTAATGACGCATAAATAGTATAGATGTCATCGGTCAGTTTATTCAAACAGCTGCCTCCATTGATCAATCATTAACTATTATCCCAATGTCCTTTTAATTTAAATAAAAAGTCATCTATTATTATATAAAATAACAAACAGGCTTAACGAGTATAGTCAATATTGACTAACAGAAAGAAACTGATTTAATCAATAATAAAATTAACTTAGGAATGTTCATGTCAGGAATTATCGGACTTGACTTACAAGCATCGACACATGATATGCAATGTCAGTACATTCACCTGTTTAATACCAAACATGCAAGTACCGTCTATCTAAACCCACTCCTACAACAGTCCAGTTCATTTATCTCATTAACCAGTGAGCAAGATTATTTTTCAGGTATGACTGAACAAACACAAAAAGAACATCAAGCGCATTTATTACGTTTTTGTGAACGGGTATTTTTTTTAAATAAACTGCGCGCTAAAAAACCACCGAATATTCAAAATGCCATTAACGATCTGACTTGCATTACACTGCCAAAAAAATCCATTCTTTATATTTCTATTCCTGAGCGTTACTGCCACAGTGCGAAGAAAAATAACTTACAGTCTTTCTTTAAACAAACCTCAAATTGGGCTAAAGACAGCCAAATTTGTATCAATTTTATTATCTATGGCAATCAAGTCAATTCAATGTTAAAACCTAAGTTGATAGGTCTAAGCCAATATTTATCAGGGCTGACGTCTTTACATCAGATCGATGACAAAGAATATGATTATCACATCGCCTTTTGGTGTAATCACCATGGTGTTATTGCGAACCATCGCTATGTCATCACACTCGATGAAAACAATGACTTTACTGTCACACAAAATGAATCCCAGCCTGACCAAACAAACACCCGTTACGCTGACGAAGAACGTATTTACGTCGCTTCCACGGCGCTAGACAAAAAAGTGGCCATTCGCGAAAGTGTTATTGTTATCAACAATAATGACGAGCTTTTTACTTTCATTAATACTGTCCAAATACAAGCCTCCACGATTGTCTTAAGTTATCATCAAACCTCTGAACTTGAATCCTTAGCCTTACATTGTTACCTCTTAAGGCGCACCAAGGGTAACGCCATTAAAATCATTATTCGTGAAACCGCCCCCAGCCTTCGATACATCGATGAAAAACTATTGCTCAACGCTGGGGTCAATCTGATCATTCCTTTTAGTGTGTCTTTCTCTCGATGTGTGAGTTTAGTCGAAGCCCTCCAAGGACAAATTTTTACTCGTAATATCCCTCAGTCAACCACTGATTTGTTGAAAATCAACCAAGATTTTGATCAAATAGGTTATTTGCCCAATCCTGCTTTTAAGGATTATTGCTTAAAGCTAATGAGTATCGTCGAACAAAAAAGTATCCGCTTTGCATTAATCAAACTCACATTAATATCGACGATGAAAGCCATTGACTGTTTACACTTATGCCATATTAATCGATTTGGTGATATTGTGACGGTATGTGATCATGCACTTTATGTTCTATTCAGCGCGATCAGACTCAATGATGTCCACTCCACATTAAATCAATTATTTGATATTCCGATAGAAAGCTTATTTCTCTCCTATTTTATTATTGATAATGCTAATGATCTCGAAACGGAATTAGCGGTGATCATAAACCGGGCAGAAATCATCCAAATAACAGAAAAAGTTACCTACATAAGCAAAAGCATCAATAGCAAGGCAAAAGCCTCTCGTACATTATCTATCAATAAACCCCTTAACATTATTAAATAATGAATATATTTGATTTTACACTCACCGTTATTATCAGCTTTTTTTCAGGACTTATTCTCGGTTATTTCCTGCAAAAAATAGTAGCTAACTTATTGAGGCTCTATCAAAAATACATTAAGAAACCTCATTATTTTATTGAAGTATCTTCTGACTCAAATACATCCTATCGAAAAAAAAGAGCCCATGACAACAAAAACGAAACATAATAATTATCTCCCCAAAGGATTAGGGTGGTGGAACCTTTACTTCATCATTAAAGCGTTCCTCTACCTAAGAGGTACTATCGATTTTCACCCCATTGAAAACTTTGCTTTTCTGGCTTTACTGCTGTTTCCAATAAGAAGACACTGGCTCCACTCTTTAAGGAACTTCATATCGATCCCTTTAGCACTTTGGTTACTTTACTATGATTCTTACCTCCCGCCCTTATCTGGATTATTGAACAATCTCAATCAAATATCACAATTTGATCGCTATTATCTCTTTACGTTATTTAAACGATTTATATCATTAAACCTATTGCTGTCAATATTTACTTTATCTGTTTGTTATTACTTATTAAAACGTACGATAAAAGTGACTGTATTAACCATTTTACTGCTTATATTTATTAGTACCCCACTCAAAAATGCCTTACTATCCAATTCATCTCTACTTACCCAAACAAATCAAAACATAAACATTACCGCTCCTCTTGAAATAACACTAAGCCCCTCATCAGAAAAAAGTTTCTTAACCATCAATGATGCAAATTTAAATGAAATTGAAGCTGATTTCTTTACGTCTCAAGCAAAAAAAGTCATTTCTTTATCAAACAATAAAAATATCGACGCACCATTTGATTTACTTTTTTTAAGTGTTTGCTCACTTGCTTGGGATGATTTAAAAATGGCAGGATTGGGATCACATCCTTTGTTGAATAGCTTTGATATTATCTTTGATAATTTTAATTCAGCCACTTCTTATAGTGGTCCTGCTCTCATTCGCCTACTCAGAGCTGATTGCGGCCAAGAAACTCATGAGCAGCTTTTTAAAAATGCATCATCAAATGAATGTTATTTGTTTGAAAATTTAAAAAAAATAGGATTCACTGAAAATTTACTCCTCAATCATAATGGGATTTTCGATAGTTTTTTAAATAAACTGAAAGTGAATGGTAGAATAGACAGCCCCCCAATGGAAAAAACCAATTTATCGCCTTATTTAAAGTCATTTGATGGCTCAATGATTTTTCGTGATAGAGACGTACTGGATCTTTGGTGGTCACAACGGAATACCAGCCCTTCCAAGAATATTGCCGCACTATACAATACCATATCACTGCATGATGGAAATCGTATTATCAGCGCTCCAGATGATGACGACTTGAGCAGTTATCAACTGCGACTCAACAACTTACTTGACGATTTTTATGACTTTTTTAAAACAATAACGCTTTCGAAACGTAAAGTGATTGTCATTTTCATTCCTGAACATGGGGTCAACCTTAGGGGTGATAAATTTCAAATATCTGGAATGCGTGAGATCCCTTCTCCTGCCATCATCAATATACCTGTTGGACTAAAAATATTCGGTTATCAGCAGCAAGCTAAAAAGGCCCCCATCCATGTAAGTTCGCCTTCAAGTTATCTGGCCATTGCTAAACTGGTATCAAATCTGATAGAAAATAATCTTTATCAATCTCAGGAAATTGATATTAATACACTAATGAAAAATTTACCCGAAACCCCCATTGTCGCCCAAAACGCATCAACAACAGTGATGGAAATTCAAAATAACTATTACATTGCTTTAGATGATCAAACTTGGACTGAATACCCAAGCGAATAAGGGATATACACACATTATTCCTGCTTAATTCTTTCCACCACTCTCTTATCGTCATGTGCCTCTAACCAATACTTTTGTAAAATCGAATTGGTTACTCCTGTTTGAGGATCGGCTAAATTCCATGCTCTTTTCCAGATCCCGTCAGCAATCATATAAACTACCGCACTTTCTATGGCTGGTGATACACAAAAACTCACAGGCTCGTTGGAGGTATACCCAAGCTCTCTTCCTAGCAACTCTACGCATCAACAAATTTAAACACACTTGCAGATAATTCTTTTGAGAGCACCATCTTGGTTATTGTTACACTGCTTTATAATCACTCTGTCAAATATCAACAGCACGTAAATTCACGGTAATACTGTCGATTTTAAACTGACCCGATGCCCCAATACCCAAAAAACGAGCACCAGCACCTTCGATCCTGCCTATTAGTCAGATCTCATAGCAGCCGGCCTGTTGCTACTTTAAAATTTGAACAACCCTTTTTGCTGCTAGCTCCGCCTGTTCATCAAGATTGCTATTTCCCGGTGAAATAACTACTTTATAAATCACTTTACGATTGTGGGTAATGGTGATTAAACGGCCACTTCTGGCTGTTGCATTTTCAATAATACTCAGTCCACCATGAATAATTGTCCCACCAATATCTTGATAATCAATCACAAACTCACGATAAAAACGATGACCAAATCGCGTCATCGATCGGTTTAATATCAATCCATCATCTAAATCTGTTTGCGGCTCTGTCCCGCTAACATCTGCTTTTATATATTGATTTATTGTACACTTTCACTGTTTAATGAACTAGCCATGACCCTAGGCGGCTCAGCAAGCCTAAAGCTGAGTACTCATATACATTGCCATGTTTTCACTGATTAACCTCATGTAAATTCGCTTGCGCCCAAGCAATGGCTTCACCTCGACTAGAAACACCTATTTTTCGAAATGAATGATATAGATGTGTCTTCACCGTGCTTTCACTCACAAATAATTGCTCCGCAATATCAATATTGGTTAAGCCTAGACGCAAAGCTTTGAGAACTTCACGCTCTCTAATCGTCAGTTCTTCTGCTAGGTTCGATAAGGTTTTAGTCGGCTTTCTTGGCTGCTCTAATTCAAAAGGTATCACTGTTTTACCCGCGACAATTTCGTTTAATCCGGTGCCCATTTTTTCCAGTGAGGCATCACTATAAAACACACCTGCCGTGACAGACTTTTGAATCAAAAATCGCGCATCAACTAGTAAAGGAAAATGAATAAAGACAACTCGTATAGCACGCTGAGATTTATCAATTTGCTGCTGTAATTTATAGGCATCTTGAACATCAATACTGGATAAATCAATCACAACAATTGATAGTTGACTGTCATCAAATCGGTAATCTTTATTTACAGGAGACAAGGACACTAAAGTAATTAAAAACTCTTGTGGCCAGCGTGTTTTCAATAAATCAATCAGTAATGTTGATCGTGAAATGATCATCCAATGTTTTACTTTAAACATCCGTTGACTTTCCTTATGTTAAAAATTAAATATTGCCAACTCAAAGTGAGTACAATAAGAATCCGAAATAAACGTTATAAATGGTCTTTATAATTTATAGCATCATTCTCTATTGCTTACAGGCACAGATTAGCCATTTCCACCGTTTTAGGACGTATATAACTGAATGTCGATTCACAATCTAAAACCAAAAATAATGAAATATCTTTCTCTCAATACGTGTTATTTCATTCTTATTTATTTTAAAAGTATATCGATTGACTGTAAAAATTCTCTTGGGTATAAAAATAGTCAATATCATCCATAATATCGACCTATCTGAAGTACTGAAGCATATTTCATTAATAATAAAAATAGTCAACATCTTCCTTAACATTGACTAAGTAACTTTGTTAGGAT
Organism: Shewanella surugensis; assembly: GCF_023284005.1. GTDB lineage: Bacteria > Pseudomonadota > Gammaproteobacteria > Enterobacterales > Shewanellaceae > Shewanella > Shewanella surugensis. The sequence continues at coordinate 31,714 of NZ_JAKIKS010000009.1, read as the reverse complement.
AAAAATAAATCAGAATATATATTTTTATCATTTACAAGATGTCTCAACTAATACTTAATTAAATCAATAAATCTTGAACTCATTATCAGCTATTAACTCAATAACAACATCAATCTCAAGTATGAAAGATGACCTATCCGAAGCGATATAAATACAAAAAACCTAGTGCTTTTGTATTACCTTATAAGTGACAATAAATAGAGTTAAATTAAAACAATGCATTACTAATAACGGTGTAAGTGCCTGAGGTGAAGTTATCAGGCACTTACTAAGGGCTAAATCTCCACCTTTCGCTAATACTTTTATCTAACCTCTATATAATACCCATAAAAAAACACCGATAATAATCGGTGTTTTGAGAAGATGATAGAGGAACCTTATGGACGCGCTTTCAACGCTGCAATCCTTTTTTCCAATGGTGGATGGCTCATCAACAATTCGGTAATTGAACGCTTACCATTGATACCAAATGCTGCCATTTGAGCTGGCATTTCTCCGGTTTCAGGGCCTTGACGTAATCGCTCTAACGCCGCGATCATTTTATGTTTGCCGGCAAGTGCAGCCCCCCCCTCATCCGCTTTAAACTCGCGGATCCGTGAAAAATAAGCCACCACAAAGGAAGCTAAAATACCAAATAGCATATCCAGTACGAACACCACTCCCATATAGGCGAACATGCCTAACCCTTCACCGTCATCATTACTGGCAACAAAATTATTAATGATCCCCGCAACGACCCGTGCCGCAAAGATGACAAAGGTATTCATGACGCCTTGAATAAGGGTTAAAGTCACCATGTCGCCATTGGCAACATGACTGATTTCATGGGCCAGCACACCTTCAATTTCATCTTGTGTCATGCTATAAAGCAGCCCACTGCTCACGGCCACTAAGGCATTATCTTTACTTGGGCCAGTTGCAAATGCATTTAATTCTTGGGATTGATAAATAGCCACTTCTGGCATTTTAATGCCCACTTTATCAGCTTGCCGCGCCACCGTTTGCACTAACCAACGCTCGGTATCATCTCGCGGTGATGTGATCACTTCACAGCCCATTGCACGTTTAGCCATCCATTTTGAAATCGCTAAACTCAGAAATGCCCCACCAAAACCAAAAATAGCGGCAAAGACCAATAGCCCTCCCATACTTGACGTATTCACACCCAGTATTGACATCACAATCGATGCCACTAGCAAGATAGCCATATTTGTTGCTATGAGTAAAAAAATGCGCTTCATACTTGCTCCTTAATAAATAGCTTTATCTTCTTTGATACGCCTTTTAAGTCTCGCTTAGATATTATCATTTAAACAAGCCTCCTTATGACATAATATGTCTTAATAACTAAAATTCAAGGCTTGAAAAGAGCAAAAGAGCCCATTGACAGCAAACAAAAAGGAATAATCAATGATATAAAAACACAAAAAACTTAATTAATCATTAAAAGTCAATGAGTAATAATCAATTTAAAAGGAAAAGCTTATCGTATTAATATTGATTAACAAAGATGAAAGCAAATAAATTAAAAATGAATAAAATAAGATAAAAATCACAATCACTTAAACTAACCTCAACTCAAAACACCGACTGAGATGACCCTCCTTAATTGGGGGCCTAACCTGCAAACTTTCTTTAACATCAACATAAAATGAATATCAGCTCGTCAACATGATGTTATTGGGGCAAAACGAGGTATTTTGTCGCAACGGTGGCTTTAGGAACACTCAAATAAGGAATAATACCTAAGCAAGGCGCACTCATAACTTCTAACAAGGTCATCAGATTATCATCAACATAAGGCATATCGGGATCAACACAATTTGCAACCCAACCTGCGATCCGTATTCCCGCTTTAAGTATGGCTTCTTGGGTAAGTAATGCATGGTTCAAACAACCAAGTTTAACACCTACCACCAAGATCACCGCTAACTCAGCCTGTTTGACAACACTGGATAAAAAATGATGATTTCCCAAAGGTAAGTGCCAACCACCCGCGCCTTCAATAATACAAAAATCAAGTGATAAGGTTTTAGCAAACATTATATTTTCTAGAACAAGCTCAGGCTCAATATCCACACTCACTTGACTCGCTGCAATATGAGGCGCAATGGCGGGCTCAAATGCATAAGGATTAATGTGCTGATATTCTAACGCCATGCTCACGCCATCATTGCTTAGGGTGAGAAAATCACCTAATTTAACACTCGAGGCGGCCAGTAAACTTAACGCATCGGCGTTTCTTAATCCTTGAGCCTGCATCTCACAACCCGATGCGATGGGTTTAAAGCCTAAGCTTCTCCCTTTAGCCTGATGCAGTAACGCGCTCGATACCAAGGTTTTGCCACAATCAGTGTCTGTGCCTGTTACAAAATACATTCGCTGTTATCTCTTTAATCAATTAGCTTAGTGAAGATCACACTAAACTGTACTTTCTTTTAGCGCGAATAATGGCAATGTAATAGGTCAAGGGTATGCCTCGCGCTTGTTTTAAGCTGTTGGCTTTCTTATTAAGTGACAACCAATCTTGCCGCCCTCTCAATTGTAAAACCGGACGCAATGGTTTATCGATTAACACTGAGGCGCCAACGCCTTTAATAGAGTAAAGTAAGCTTTTTAAATCTTCAAAATACACTGTCACAGGCACTAACTTAGCTTCTTTAATTTGCCACTCTCTTGCATCAAAATGGGCAACAAGATCATCAAATGCCTGAAAGCGATTAACCTTAAACCCTAAATGTTCAAGTTCAGGTAAGCTATTTTCTGTGACTACACTCATATCCAAAGTACCTGATGGCATTAATACTCGCGCCGCTTCAGACATTGCCTGTTTAAAGCGAGGACACCATTGCAAGGCTAAATTAGAGTAAATCGCATTGATACTGTTATTTTGTAGCGGTAAACATTGTGCATCGCCTGTAATCGCTTGGTATTGAGGAAAGTTTTCTTTCAACTTTGCTAACATACCACTGGCGATATCGAGAGTAACAACTTGCTTAACCTTCGAAAAAACAGAGAAATCCGTCCCAGGACCCGCACCGATATCTAATAATGTGCCTGTGGGTGACAAGGTTTGACATAACATTATCGCCGTGCGTTTTTGTAAAATATTATGCTCATGATAGCCCATTGCAGCCGCAGAAAAATCCTTAGCAATGAGTTGAGCCACATCTGACTCAGTCATACCAGCCGCCAATGTCTGTCCATTCAATTTCGCAATAATGTGTTTATTGAGTGATGTTGAAAATTTATTTAATATCGCGGTCATGTTCACTATCACACTCACTGTAATAAGATTTTATTGTTCATTTGTGTTGTTATTATTTCAACCTAAGTTATCGAAACAGGTTTATTGGCCCATACCTGACTTAGCTCGTTGCCACTTTCATTTGTCAACTATACGAATGACTATCCCGTGATCGCTGTATTAATGAGCCTGTAAGGCTAAAGATAAACTGTCAACGAGTGCTTGAATATCTGCTGATTGATGACTCGCATTGAGAGTAATACGTAAACGTGCACTGCCTTTGGGCACCGTTGGCGGTCTGATTGCCCCAACCCAAAAGCCTTTATTTTTCAGTATATCAGCAACTTGCAACATGCGTTGCTGCTCACCAATAATAATAGGTTGAATCGCGGTGATAGAGTTCGTTAACACTATGCCTTCTTGCTCGCACAAGCGTCTAAATAGCGTAATATTATTGTGTAAGCGCTGGCGTTTATTGTCTGCCAGCACAATGCATTCAAGTGATGCCAAAGCCGCCATCGCATTGGCAGGTGACAATGCGGTGGAATAAATATAATGGCGTGCATTTGCGACTAAAAAATCAACTAACGCTTGGCTGCCTAAAATTGCCGCACCTTGGCATCCCATGGCTTTACCAAACGTGATCACCTGAGCATCGATCGGTAATGCACTGTCTAGTTTCACTTGAGTTGAACCTAATCCTTGCTGTCCAAGTAAACCAAAATGTTGCAGCGATGCTGATGTCATCTCAGGACTCTGCACTTGTGTTGCCCCTAATCCTCGATGGCCTAATAAACCAAAACCATGCGCATCATCGACGATTAACCAAGCACCATATTGCTGGCATAAGGCCGATAATTCAGCTAAAGGCGCTTGCGTCCCATCCATACTAAACACGCTTTCCGTTAATACCGCACAAGGCGAGAATTGCGCTAAATGCGTCTTCACACTCTCAATATTATTATGATGAAATCGCTTGAATTGCGCACCACTATCACGTAATCCATCAATGATAGAGGCATGGATAAGCTTATCGGCAATCACCTTATCAGAGGCATTAAACAAGGTTTTCATCAAGGCGCTATTGGCACTAAAGCCTGAACAAAATAATATGGCAGCTTCTTGTCCTGTCAGCTCACATAAGCGTTGTTCAAGTTGGGTATGCGCTGGACTATAACCTGTCACTAAAGGTGAAGCGGTGCTGCCCGCCCCATATTTCAGTGCTCCTCGATGTAATGCCGCTGCAATCGCAGGATCACGAGACAAGCCAAGATAATCATTACTGGCGAAATTAACAAAGTGCTGCTGCTTCGAGGCTAAGTTAGCACCGTCAGTCAAATGAACAGGCTGCCTTTTTCGCAATAAATCAGCCTGCTGCAACTTTGTTTGCTGCGCAATGATTTTATGGGTAAGCGCATTGTCACTCATCGATTAATCACCTTTGATTATCATCAAACACACTGAGCCGACTTATAAGGCCGCAGCATCATAAAATGCTGATGATTGTTTATCTTGTTGCGCTGCCGCCTTAGCTAACATAGCTGTATCTTGCTCTTTCGTTGCCGCCACGCCTTTCTCAGGATGCAAGCCTAAACGTTTAAACAACGCCATATCATCATTTTCTTCAGGATTAGCGGTGGTCAACAACTTACAACCGTAAAAAATAGAATTAGCCCCCGCAAAGAAACACATTGACTGCAACTCATCACTCATACTTTCACGGCCTGCTGATAACCTCACACGCGATTTAGGCATGATAATACGGGCAACTGCAATGGTACGCACAAACTCAAGTGGATCGAGATCATCAATATCGGCAAACGGCGTACCCGACACTTTGACCAACATATTAATCGGCACAGAATCTGGATGTTGTTCTAAATTAGCCAACTGTTGTAATAAGCCCGCTCTATCTTTGGCTTCCTCGCCCATGCCAACGATCCCCCCCGAACAGACTTTCATGCCTGATGCACGAACATTCGATAACGTATCTAATCTGTTTTGATAGGTTCGAGTGGTGATCACCTCACCATAGTATTCCGGTGAGGTGTCTAAATTATGGTTATAATAATCGAGCCCTGCTTCTGCAAGTTCATCCGCTTGATTGACCGATAACATCCCTAAGGTCATACAGGTTTCCATTCCAAGCGCCTTAACATCTTCCACCATGGTTTTTAAATAAGGCATGTCACGTTCTTTAGGATTTCGCCAAGCCGCGCCCATACAAAAACGTGATGCACCAGCTGCTTTTGCGCTGCGTGCTTCGGTTAACACCGTTTCCATCGCCACTAATCGCTCTTTTTCAAGACCAGTATCATAGCGAGCACTTTGGGGGCAATATTTACAATCTTCTGGGCAAGCACCCGTTTTGATCGATAACAACCGGCTAATTTGAACTTCATTGGGATCAAATGTTTGACGATGAATACTGTGAGCTTGAAAAAGAAGATCGTTCATGGGCAAAGCAAATAACGCCTCAATTTCATCACGTTTCCAATCATTACGAACTTGCAATTCAAACATAGGACTCACCTTTAACGGGTATTCATTCTGGCATTGTGCCTCTTTTATCTTGCCTATGATACTCGCAGACCTTAAGCTGTCAACGCCAACTCACAAAAATGGTTTACTAGCGGTTATTTTATGTTCAAAAATGATAAGCAATATTCCACCAGCATAGATTTTGACTTTGATGCTAAACATATCTGGCATCCTTATACGTCAATGACACACGCCCTGCCCACATTTGGGGTGGTGGCCGCTCAAGGCACACAGTTAACCCTTGAAGATGGACGAACCCTCATTGATGGCACGAGCTCTTGGTGGGCTTGTGTTCATGGCTATGGTCACCCTTATATTTTAAAAGCGATGGAGCAACAGCTACACCAGCTTAGTCATGTGATGTTTGGTGGGATCACTCACGCGCCCGCAATAGACTTGTCGAAAAAACTCATTAATATGACCAGTGAGAGCCTCACTAAAGTTTTTCTTGCCGATTCAGGTTCCATTGCCGTCGAAGTTGCGCTAAAAATGGCATTACAGTATTGGCAAGGTCGCCAACAGAACCAAAAACAACATATTTTAACCGTAAAAAATGGCTATCATGGCGATACTTTTGCCGCGATGAGTGTTTGTGATCCTGAAGGCGGCATGCATAGTATGTTTGGTGATTCTGTTACTCCGCAGCTTTTTGCTCCCGCCCCTCAAACCCTTTTTGGTGAGCCATTCATCAGTGATGATCTCACACCGATAAGACAGATCATTGAGCAGCAACATCACACTATTGCCGCGATGATCATTGAACCCATTATGCAAGGTGCTGGGGGAATGCGTTTTTATAGTGCCGATTATTTAGCCGGACTCAGAGCGCTGTGTGATGAATTCAATATTTTGCTTATTTTAGATGAAATTGCCACTGGTTTTGGACGTACAGGCAAATTATTTGCCTATGAACATGCTAATATCGAAGCCGACATATTGTGTCTAGGTAAAGCGCTCACTGGCGGCTATATCTCACTCGCGGCGACACTGTGCTCTGATGAAGTCGCGCAAGGGATCAGTGACTCACCTGCTGGCGTGTTCATGCATGGCCCCACGTTTATGGGAAATCCACTGGCGTGCGCCGCAGCCAATGCCAGTTTAGATTTAATCAATGAAAATCAATGGCAAGCTCAAGTCCGCGCTATTGAAGCGCAATTGTATACTGAGCTCAGTGAGGCGATTCATTTACCCGAAGTGAAAGATGTCAGAATATTGGGCGCCGTTGGCGTGCTAGAAATGACATCCCGTCTCGATACTGCGCAATTACAACAAGATTTTGTTGATTTAGGAGTGTGGATCCGCCCCTTTTCCAATTTCATTTATCTGATGCCTGCCTACACCATCACATCGTCTGAATTGACTCAATTAACCAATGCAATGAAAAAAGTCGCGGCCAATATTTCCCTCTATTCCCCGCATAACACACTCATCAGTCACGGCTAAACTGGTATCAGATAGCCCATTAAACAAATTGTTTTAATGGGCTACGATCGTTCCTACATTTTGTATGACGTCAATTTAAAAAAACGCTCTTTCAAAGCTGAAAATGTGCTTAATTGTGACAGGAGCACACCCAAAAGAGCGAGCCCGCCTCCCACATAATGGAATACAGTCAAGTGCTCACCTAACCATTGACTCGCCGCGGTTGCGGTAATTACAGGTAATAAATTCATAAACATGGCCGTTCTTTCAGCCCCCAGTAAGCCAATACCTTTTATCCATGCCCAAGGCGCAATAATTGATGCTGCAATCGCAGCAAAAGCCACTAAAGGTAACGCAGACATACTGATTGCAGTGCTAGGCGCAATTAAGAGCCCCGGTAATAGCCATACAATAGCAAATAGCCCTTGCATATAAATAGATACCCAAACAGACAATCCCATATCCCAACGTTTTATCATCACGTTGTATAAACCATAGGAAAAAGCTGCGATAAGTAACAACCCATCACCTTGATTAATACCTTGTTCAACAAATTGGTGAATATTCCCTTGGCTTAACATGATAAATAATCCCGTTAAGGAAATACTTGCCCCAAATAAAGCCCACTTAGATAAGACCTTATTCAACACCATTGGCGCCAAAAAAAGACTCATTAAAGGCACTAAAGAAGTAATGAGTCCGATATTTGTCGCGGTGGTAGTTGCGGCGGCAAAATAAGCCAGTGACTGATATAACACCATACCGAGCAAAGACAAAAAAGCGAGTTTTCCTAGGTGCGCTTTAATTTTGACTCTTTGCTTCCAAACCGGACCAATTAAAAATGGGCTTAATATTAATACCGCAAAAAACCAACGATAAAAGGCAATAGTCTCCGCAGGGATCACACCAAAGGATAATTTATTGACCAACGCATTCATTGACCAAATGAACACAGCAACCATTGGGAAAAGATAAGACATACAACCTCAAATAATAATCAACTTCATTTTGAAGGGAGTATTTTCTCATGTCCTATTTTTAGGTTATATTGCTAAACAGACACTTAAACTTGCTGATCAGACAGATCTGCTTATCCATAAAGAAAAATATCAACATGGCCAATATCTACCCTACAAAATTTAGTCAAGCTCCCTTAAGTGATGTATTTTTCAGTTACGAGCATTTTTTACCCAATGCCATTACCCCCATGCATAGCCATCAATGGGGGCAATTACAAATCGTACATGCGGGAGTCATTGAGATCTACACTCAAGAACAACAATTCGTCGCGCCATCTCAATACGGGATTTGGGTACCTCACGATATTGCCCATGAAAGCTATATGCGCAAAAAAATGCAATATTACTCTATCAATATTATGCCCCACGTCATAAGCATGCCTACACATGTCTGTTTACTCGAATTAAGTCCTATTTTACTCAGTATTATGGATAACTTTCATCTTCGAAAAATGACAATCGCGGCCTCTGCACCCGATAAACGTTTAGTACACGTTATACTTGATCAACTTTCCCAAGCCAGTTGTACACAGGCCTTTTTACCCACCACGGACGATCGTTTACTCTCTCCGATTTTAATGATGCTGGAGCATCAACCCCATGACTCTACTTCCTTATCGGAATGGGCTAAGAAAATTCATACCACAGAACGCACACTAGCAAGACATTTTCAAGACAAATTAGGCGTAAACTTCACTGAATGGCGACAACGACGAAAGTTTATTGAAGCCATTTTTTTACTCAAAAAAGGGCTCTCTATTAAAGAAATTGCCTTGACCTTAGGTTACAGCCAAACCACGCCTTTTATCATTTTATTTAAACAGTATGCTGGCTGTACACCAAAGCAATACAGCCAACGGTTATCGATATAAAAAATCAACGGTTCATGTTTAATGATGTCTTTTCGTATGGGTATGAATAAACAGACGACGCACTAAAAAATTATTGATCAAAGTCACACATACGATAATCACTGACAATAGTAACGCTTTATTCACTGAAATATGATGCCAAACAAGGGATAAAGCCAGAACTGCATCCATACCGTTATAAGATAACCCGCAACAATACTCACGATGCTTTCAACGACACTCATTTTTTAGACTGGCCTTGTCTCATTCCACTTACTTTGTCCATAAAACAACTTGATACCCACCCTCCTGAAAGTGCCGAACGCATAACAAATGGATATCTCATGACTCACTACTCAATCAACAAAAAAGACTCGACTGCTGCCTGAATAGGCTTTAATCTCACCGGTGATCGGCTTCTTCTCATCACCGAAATGCACTAAACGATAATAACCTGTCGCCGCATGAGGAGGTATGTGCCAAGTTAATGTCACTTGGGATGTCCCCCATACACCATCGATGCGATCCCACTCATACAACGTAGACCAGTCATTATCTGTTGCAATCACCTGCCAATGATCGTCATTCCAAAACTGCACTTCCATGAACGTTCTTTGGGTGCGTAAGTTATTCTTAGGGTGTCCCGACCAGAACCGCGCGACAACATGTTCACCTTTTTGATAAAAATCCTCGGTGTCATCAACTAGTTCCCCTATACGCTTAAAAATAGGGGCTTGATCGTGTACCACTCCCGTTTGAAAGTTAATGGTTTCTCCCGTTAAGTCTCTCGGAATAGGCTCAACAACGGGAAAAGGGATCGGCGCTAAAATAACAGCAGGTTCTTCTCCCACAGGTAACATTCTTGTGGCTAATTGATAAAATGATTGTTGATAAGCACTGAGTGTCCAAGGGCCAAAGTGAGTAGAACCGCCTTCATAATGTTGTAAATCATATTCTTCTTTTGTGGCAACATAACCACTATAAGCGTTAGACAGTCCGGCAATGACACTGTATTGCAACTGCTCACCCAAGGTACTTTCAACCGTTTTCATCAGGCGCCTACCCGCCATAATCGTCAGTTCTGCTGGTACCGCTAAAATAGCCAGTTGACCCAATTTTTGAATAGACAGGGGTAACACCTCTGGAGACCAAGGGTAAGGTGTTGTTTTACCCACGGCGAGTAATAAAGCTTTATTCTCATGACAAGCAATATCCTCTTCACTCGGTTCAACAATCATGCCACTAATAAACTGAAAGAATGGATTAGCCTCTGTACTGCCTTCTTCAAAAAAGCTCGGCCCGCGACCGTCTTCCGTCCCTGCGGCAAACGATTCACCTAAGCCAGCAACACAAGTATGTTTCATCTCTGTATGGGTAAAATCTGCCGCTACAAGCGTATTAGATAAATCAACAAATTGCTGTTGGTATTCAATAGAACCGATTAATTGCTCTGTTGCATTATCATATAACGTTAACGCTGCTTGATATTGGCGCTCCCCGATAATTTCAACATTTTTAAATCGATCATTAGTCGGCCCTCTCCCTTCCTCATCCGAGTTGAGATTGGGCGACATGTCGCCTGCATTATTGATAGCAAAAGCCGCCACAAAATTATCGTTACTTTGGTAATCACTGCCTTTTAATACCCGCTCGAATAGATACGCCGCGTAGCCTTTATTATCAGAACTCAATACCGTTAATTCTCTGCCCATGGCATTGGGATGGGTCGCAAACCAATTAATCATGCCTATTTCTTGTGGGACTTGATTGCTTTGTTGATGCATGAATTTTAATACTGTCATTTCACTTTGAATAGAGCCTGCATAATATAGCCGCTCGAGTAACGGGTTGTTATTATAAGCTTCTATCGAGCGGTTATAACTGGCATTGGATAAATCGCCCTTATTGATAAGAATGTAACCCGGCTTTACATCGTTATGTGCTTTTTCAATGGCGGCAACAATACCCTCGACTTGAGCTTGATACGCTTGCTCAATAAACCCTAAAATCGTAATATCATAGAGTCCATAATGCGACTGACCACCGACTGCTGAATGGGTATGAGTGGCACTTAAAATCACATTATCATCAGTATATAAACTGCCAAATTTAGCATCCAGTGCTCTCATGACACCTTGTGTCACCGCCTGAAATACCGACCCCGCATCAACATTCACAAAAACAACGCGCTGGCCACTCATCCCATCAATAATGATAAAGGCTCTGGCCCATTGCCGAGTATGAATACCACTGCTTTTTTGCTTCGTATTGGCATAACCCATTAGGCCCACTTCTGCAGCAGGGCCGGTAATATCATGGATCCCCCGGCCGATGAGGTAATTACTTTCATAACTCCAGCTTGTTGAACTCAACAATATAAAAAATAGATAAAGACAGAATAAAAGCCCATTGCGTTGATATTTCACTTTATGCCTCCTTACACACTCATGTTAATGACACCTCTTTAAGATCTAGATCTCAATTCAGATCCGTCTTATCATCCAACGATCTTTTATGAGTCCGTACTCTCTGTCACATTCAAGTCGTCATTTTGTCATAAAGCAAAATCATAACATGACAAAAAGCGAATATCCGCTGGCGTTTATATGAAGTAAAAGCAGGATAGTTGATATAATACACTGAAAATAAATGATTAATTATTTCAACTTAATAAATAGAGGACTATACCATTTCATTAGTATTTACTAATGAAATGGTATAAGTTGAACTTAGAACTTTATAGACTCAAGTCAAATTAAAATGCGCTTTACCAGTTTGACTATCGTGACATTTTTCATGCGCAGCAAGTAAGGAGCATAAAAAATACAAAAGAGATAATCCAATTATTTCCCACAACATTTCTTGTATTTGTCACCACTGCCACAGGGGCATGCTTGATTACGATCAGGTTTTTTATCAGATACCACTGGCTTAACTTTAGTTAACAGTTGCTCTAAGGCGCCAATATCTTCCACAGCATTTACGTCTATCACAATATTTGCCACTAATTCGCTATCAAATACTCGCTGCTTAATTTCAATTTCACGGGCTTCACTGTTCACAATCAAGTTTAGTGGGTTTGATTCGGTGCCCCGTTTTGCAACCCGTTTGGTATTATAGCCATAACTTTCATGTTTCGGCTTCGGCGTTTTACGACCTTTAAAAAAAAATTTATCTGACATTCAAAACATCCAATAGAAAATAATCACAGGGCTTATACTATATTATCGCCCTTAAATAAATAGAAACCGCTTTCATTCGGCTTAAATAGCGGTCGCTCACCACTCTCCATAGTATAAAGATCAAATACTCAACTATACTGCTAATATTTATAAGTAGGTGCCAATAAATGGACGCTGTCTACTGACACTATTATTAATAGATAGGTATTGGACACATATGAATAAAATGAATATAACGCGTAAAAAGCACTGCTTGCTCCTTATCATATTGTCTTCAATATTCCTTATCAGTAGTTGCTCAGATGATGATAACGACAATAATTATAAGTCCGATGTATTTTCGAATATCATCGTCTTTGGTGACAGTCAAAGCGACATGGGAAATTACCCACAAAGTTTATATTATCAATATGATCCTTATTCTTCTTCACTCAATGAAATAGCAACGAACCTCTACAATCCAATCACTCAGCCAATAGACAGCGATATTTTTGCCCCCATTGATTTAGGCTCACTACAGTTTCCTGAAGTGACTGATACTTATGACACCGTGGCGTTATCCGTCGATACGCAATCCATTTGCACTGGCCGATATATTGAAAAAGCTGTATGTAACACACGTCAAAGTAACTCGACGGGATGGTTGGAATATTTCGCTTACAATGGCGTCGAAAATGATGAACTCTTTAATGAAATACTCTTATCTTCTTGGGTGGCTTATACGAATGAAGATGTTGATTCTATCGACATGGTGTCTGTCGACTATGCATGGTATGGGGCATTATCACCCCAAACTGGTTGTTATAATGGTAATCAAGCAGTGCTTCTTATTGCGGACGAGTGCCCTAAAAGCGATATTTATTCCGTGCAAGCAGACTATAGAGAATCACAAATACTCGAAAATGATAAACCACCTCTCTCCGCTGCTGACAGCTATACATTAGAAGCGACCATGCCTGTCCCTACGCTTTATCAGCAAGTGACGCAACTATTTCTTCCCGATGTTGAAAAAAACCCCACACAAGTCAACAGAGATACGCTGTATATTTTTTACAGTGGGGCCAATGATATCTCCAATACTTTCTTCGACTGGGTCGGTGGAGAAATCAGCTTCGATGACTTTATTGACGCTATCTGGACCACCATCCCCGACTATATGATTGGCACGCATAACGCCAGTGTTGAAACAATGATCCGAGGATTAAACCTTCAAGGTCAAGATAGGGGGAATATTTTCATGTTTCCTCAATACAATTTAGGGCTCACACCTGATATCAACTACTATTTAATGCAGTCAGGTATTAACTTACGCCCTGTAGAGTTACAAGCTTTCGCCAAGGTATTAGGTGAACTTGTCAAAATTTATAACGAAAGATTAAAACTACTCACTTATAAAACTGCATCTGCTTACGCTTTAATTGAGTCAGATCATTATCCAAAATGGCATTTCTATTTCTTAGATAACCTTTACGACAACATGAATATTGTGGCCTATGGTGATGGATATTCACGAACCTTTGGTAGCCCTTGTAATGACAATGAGTATGTATATGATAATGGAGGTGTTGCGACAGGGAATGTCACCCCCTGCCTAAGTAGGCTTAGCGACCCCTTTTTATTTTGGAATACCGTTCACCTTGCTTCACCAGGACAGCAAGTCATCGCACAATCCGCATTAGATTGGCTCAAAAACGGAGAAACAATTTTAGACACTGGCGCCTTGCAAAGCTACACGCTAGAAGATTTAGAAAACGCAGCGAAAGCGGTTATTGCCGCTCTTTATGGTTACACCACTGACATTGATGACGGCGAAGAATAACCCGCTTAACTCAATCGGCTAAAGATTAAGAACCAATCAAAAACAATAAAAAACGCTAACTCTTTATAAATTGTTAGCGTTTTTTATTTCATTCAACTTAATAGGGTGAAGCAGCATTTCAGCCTATTAAAGGCTCACTGTTCACTTCATTCTGTGATTGCTTATGCTGTTCTTTTTCCTGTCTACGTTGCTCAATAACTTGTTTAACATCACTGCCGATATGCGCTTCACCTCGTTGTTGAGCCAACTGCATTTGACGCTCTCGCTCTATAAAACGCTGGCGTTGTTTATCTGAAATATTATTAATGCAATGAGGGCAACTCACACCTTGAACATAATCACTGGATGCTTTTTCTTCAGCCGTTATAGGCATACGACATGCATTACATTGATCGTATTGTCCTTTTTCTAAGCTATGATTAACAGCCACTCGATTATCAAACACGAAGCATTCCCCTTCCCAAAGGCTCTCTTCTTGTTTTACTTCTTCAAGATATTTTAAAATACCTCCTTCAAGGTGATAAACTTCATCAAAACCTTGTTCTTTTAAATATGCTGTTGATTTTTCACAACGGATCCCACCAGTACAAAACATGGCGACTTTTTTATGCTTTTTAGGATCTAAATTTTCTTGGACATAATCAGGGAACTCTCTGAAAGTGGTTGTTTTAGGATCCACCGCATGTTTAAAAGTCCCAATTTTAACTTCATAATCATTGCGTGTATCGACTAATAGCACTTCAGGATCTGAAATTAACTGGTTCCAATTTTTCGGCTTAACGTAGGTGCCGACAACTTTATTAGGATCAATTCCCTCAATCCCCATAGTAACGATTTCTTTTTTCAATTTTACTTTAGTACGGTAAAAAGGCATTTCTTCATCAAATGACAGTTTATAAACAATATTATCTAATCCCGGCTGAGTATTAAGCCAAGCTAGTAGACGGTCTATCCCAGTTTGACTCCCCGCAACGGTACCATTGACCCCTTCACTTGCTAATAGTAGAGTGCCTTTAATTTCAGCCTCTTCCATTATATTCAATAAAGGTTTTTGGATCGCTTCAAAATTAGGTAACGCGACAAACTTATACATTGCACAAACTACAAACATACCAACCTCTTTAACGGCTTGCTGGAACTTCATTTCCAGTGCGTAAAACACAAAAAAGACCACATAAAAATCATGGCGAATAGTACCCTAATCCCATAAAGATAAAAACCAAATTCATTAAAAGAAAAGAAATATTATGCCAATCCAGTACCAAAGCCGTTAATTTAGCAGTAAACTCTCTTGTTACATTCGCTCAGCAACAATATTTTTATGTCATTACCCATACTGTATTCATTTAGACGCTGTCCTTATGCCATGCGAGCAAGATTAGGTATTTTATTAAGCCATCAATCAGTATCGCTCAAAGAAATTATCCTCAAGCACAAACCTGAGTCAATGTTGAACGCTTCACCTAAAGGCACAGTGCCAGTGTTGATTTTAACCAACAGTCATGTCATCGATGAAAGCTTGGATATTATGTTTTGGGCATTAAATCAATCTGATCCGCAGCAAATATTACCCAAAGATCAACAGCAGATAGACATAACACATACCTTGATCAGACAAAATGACACGACATTTAAACCTTGGCTAGATAAATATAAATATGCCGATCGCCATCCTGAGCATTCTGCAACAGAGTACCGACAACAAGCGGAGCAGTTTATCTTTCAACTTGAAACACAATTGACAATATCTGCACAGCTATTAGGAGAAAGCGCTTCACTCGCAGATTACGCCATTTTTCCCTTTATTCGTCAATTTGCTCACGTCGATGTCAACTGGTTTAACCAAGCACCTTATCCCAATACTCGAAGCTGGTTAAACAATCATATTGAAAGTCAATATTTTACGAGTGCCATGAAAAAATACCCTTTGTGGTTAGACTCACAGCAAATGTTCACTTTTGGCGACACCAGACCATAAACAAAATATTCGGCTAAAACGCAAAAAAATTTATCGCCTAACGTCTTAATGACACAACAAACAACCTACTTTGTTAACGTTCAGCAATCATTTTCAATAAAGCCGGAATATCGGCTTCGACACCTGACGCTAAACGGGGAGAGTAATGAAAGAGTATCTCTTCACGATTCGCAAAAAAATCGACGCCACCATCGCCAAACAAAACGCCTTCTGAGTAACGTGCTCTCCAATTGAGGACTACTTCACCCACTTGTTCAAAAAAATGAACTTTTGTCTGCTCGGAACGAAAAGCCACTCCCCTGACTAAAGTAATATGGAACGGGTTACCATAATCCCCACAGGGACATGCCATGACTTGACTCAACAAAGCAAGCAATAAACCGATATTCGATGAAGGATCGTATTCAAATAATAATTCTAACTCATTGGTATCCGTATAATTCACCCTAAGCGGTTTTAACAGCATAGGCCCAAATGCAATTGATTTAAGCACGGTATTAATCACAGAATAAGACAAGCCACCTTGTTCAACATTATCAGGTCCCGTACGCCAAATTTCAGCATGAGCCGTATCAGCTCTTTTCAATTTAGTGCTGTCTCCTCCCCCAATAAGCCAACCATCATCGCTTGTTTCAGCAATAAATTGATATTGCCGATCAGTTAAGAGGTTTAAATCTAACTGACTCGACAGATGCTTTCTCGCATCAATACCCACATTAGCAAGCCTATTACGCAAACATTGAGGGTGCCGGCCACCACTAGGATGAACATGATCATAATCCGCCATAAAAGCAGGGGTGACTGCCGAAAAGGGTGATGTTTTGTTATTCATCCTATGACCTAATATTATCGATTTCCGAATGTAAGTATAGATAGAATATTAAGCTTAAGGTTAATAACACTTGGGATAGACAGGTTAAAAGCAGATTATTAATAACACCTTCGATATGAATTGCACTGACTCATCTGAATTCAAGCAACAAACCTAATCAATTAAGCCTATGGCTTGAGCAACATCTTCAATAGCTTCATAGTCATGATCCTCAACGGGCACAAATAATAGTCTAGATTGAGCATCATCACTTCGCATACCCAGTAAAACTTGCTGCAGTTTTTGTTTAAAACCTTTGCCAAACTGCTCGTCAATACCCGCTCTGACTGTCCACTGTGTATCAGGAAAAGAAGGACTTTCCCATATCACTGAGATCTTTTGAAAATCCACCAGACCTTCTGTAACCGCACGCTCCCAGATCTTATAATCAACCGCCCCAACTTGATAAACACCAGATTGTACTTGCTCGATGGTCTCTAAATGGTTTTCAGAAAATCCCACTCGGCGAAACACATCATGGGGTGCCTTACCTAAATTACGCTCAATAAAGAACTGAGGCATTAATCGCCCAGACGTTGAATCAGGGGATCCAAAGGTAAAAGTATAGCCATTTAGATTGGGAAAACTTTTAGATGGAATAATATCAGCAGAAGCATTCGCAATAAAGTAACTACGAAAAAACTGATCTTCATAACCTTGTGCAATGGCCTCAGACCCCGGCACCGCACGTCGAGCCTGTACCCCCGACAAACCACCGAACCAAGCAAGTTGTACTTGATTTTCTTTAAAAATATTCACAGCCTCAGCATAAGATCCCACAGCGATATATTGCACATCAATATGCAGCTTCGCCGCTAAATCATTCGCAACGGCATTAAAATGATGATCTAATATACTTTTTTCATCATTTGGTATCGCCGTAAAAAATAACGTTGCTGAAAACACCTTCGGTGTTACCAATAATAATAACAAGATGCTGAATTTTTTAAAAAAAATCATCTAAAACTCAAAAATAACATATTTTCATTTACTTGATTTTAACTAAAAAGTTACCATAAACCTAGAAATATGTGAATATTTCCTATTAATCATCAGACCAAGCAGGAATGTCAACCTCAGCTAAAAGAGACAACTTTTCGACAAAGCGTCAAACCATTCATCGTGTTATGCTAAATGGATACTCAATAGAGCAGAACCATAATCCGTCTTATTTTCCGAAAACGTCTCCTTTAGACTATATGCAAGCAAACCCCTTCAGAACTCTATCATCATCGAGATCTCAACAAGATTGAACCTTAAACAGTCATATATGAATCACACTGAAACTCGCATCTTCAAGTCGCTTAGGTATAATAAGGGTAACTGAGTATTCGTTTAAATTCAGCCAAGGTTAAGTTTATACTCACAGAACTTAGTTTATACTGATACATAGACGTTAATCATAAATCAAAGCACATTTATGTGGAGGCAACCCTTCCGCATATGTTGATATCAAAAAGCTCTTTAAGGACGTAATATTATGAGGATTTTGGTTGTTGAGGATGATCCAATCCTATCCCATCACTTACAAGTACAACTGAGTGAGTTGGGTAATCAAGTACAAACCGCTAACACAGCCAAAGAAGGCTTTTATCAAGCCACTAATTACCCTATTGACGTGGCAATCATTGATTTAGGATTACCCGATGAAGACGGTATAAGCTTAATCCAGAAACTACGAGATCATGGTTTAAAAGCGCCTGTTCTTATCCTAACGGCTCGCGTCAATTGGCAAGATAAAGTCGAAGGCCTTAACGCAGGTGCCGATGACTATTTGGTCAAGCCTTTTCAAAAAGAAGAGCTGGTTGCTAGACTTGATGCGTTAGTGAGACGAAGTGCAGGTTTCGTTAAACCTGTCATTAACAGTGGGCCACTCGCGTTAGATCTAGCAGCTAAACAATTAAGTTTACATGGCGTCCCGATGGAAGTTACGGCTTTTGAATATCAAATTTTAGAATACTTAATGCGGCACTGTCATGAAGTCGTCGCAAAGCAACGCTTACTGGATGTAATTTATGCCGATAAAGAAGGCGATCCTAATACAATAGAAGTCATGGTCAGCCGATTACGTAAAAAACTCTCTAGAGAAGGTATTGAGAACCCTATCGCCACTATACGAGGACAAGGCTATAAATTTAACTTACCATGCAGTTAAACACATTATTTAAAAAACGTTTGTTAACTCGGATGTTTCTAACTTCACTGTCCATTATTGCTTTAGTCGGTTTTGCATTAGCTTGGCTGACTAATATTTTGCATGCACAAAATAATTACAATGAAGAAACAGCAAAATTAATCTCTGAAATTCCAAAAGTGGCGGCAGAGCTCAGAGAGCATAATTTAATCCCAGATACCAGTGCTTGGCGAAATAACAACGCCGCACCAGAAAAATATATCATCGCAAGTTGCAATGATAACTTTAAGCAAGTCTGGACTTCCTCTTTAGCGGTCGACAGAGGACTTTTTGATACTTGTGAACGATTCAACAGTATTCGATATGAGTCTCCACCTTACTATCTCACATTAGCCGATTCAAAAGGCTACTTTGTCTATTTGTTAACCTTTAATTTAGCGGGGGGTCACTACAACTTACTCGTAATGAAAGATGCCCAAAAACTCGAAAAGGAATATGCTCAATTCAGCCGTCGAACCTATTTACGTTTAGGTATGGTGTTAGCCCTTGCACTTGTTTTATTAATTAGCGCCGCCTATTGGGGGATGAGTCCATTAGTCAGGCTACGGAATGAATTACATTCTGTCAATAGTGGTAAATCAAAATCGCTTTCAGATGGTTACCCTATTGAACTAGAAGGTGTCACCCAAGCCCTCAACCAGCTGCTGCAGCAATCCAGTGCACAACAAGAAAGATATCAAAATGCGATGAACGATCTTGCCCATAGTCTAAAAACACGCTTAGCCGCCGTTCACGCCATAACGGATGATAGATCCTTGGATAGAAATGGTGTCGGCGAAAAAATTATGGAGCAGGTCAGTCAAATGGATCACTTAGTGAAATACCAACTTCGAAGAGCGATGCTTGGCCGTAAAGGTCTAAAGCAAGAGCAAACAGAAATCGCACCGCTGGTCGAGCAACTGTCACAAATGCTTTTTAAAGTATACCAAGATAAGCAAGTTCAATTTGTAGCACATATTAGTAGCGATCATGTTTTCCCAGGCGATAAAGGTGATTTAATGGAACTTTGCGGTAACCTAATGGAAAACGCCTTTAAATTATGTATTAGCCAAGTATCCGTATCATCATACTTCAATGATGATGGACAATTTGAATTAATCGTAGAAGATGATGGGCCAGGTGTTGATGAAAGCATTCGTCAGAAAATCATTCAACGAGGAGTGAGAGCTGACACCCAACAAGCCGGGCAAGGTATTGGGCTCGCTGTTTGTCACGAAATAATTACCAGCTACGGCGGTAGTCTATCTATTGAAACATCAGCATTAGAAGGTGCTTGTTTTAGAATTTCAATCCCAGTCTAATTCGACTTGAGAGACTTACTACACTCATTCCAAATCGGTTGAATCGTCTAATTTAACGCCCGTCATAAACCAATGACTCCGTACTTTGTAAAACAGTAGAACATCAAGTGGCGCTTAACCGTATCAATCCCCTCTGGTGGATAAGTCCCCCATAGATCATTTTATCGGTGCATATAATTGTTCCGCACGATTAAACATAACCCAAGATGTTGCGATGTATTTATCGTCACTGATCGGCGTAAGGCCTCGATGGCTATGAGTGAAACTGGCTGGGGCTATCACCATGCTACCTTTCTTAGGTTTAAGCTTTCTATTTTGATAAAAAAATTCAGTCTCCCCCCCTTCTTCTATATCATTCAAATAAAACATATACAACACCACCCGATGCAACGCTTCATTATGATTGAGCTGAGGGAACTGCTCAGAATGCCAATGAGGATAACCTCCTTTATTTTTTTGATATTTCTGTATATTAATTGAGCCGCTCCGATAAAGATACTTGACCAATGCTTGTGCTCTTGGCTTACCTAATTGCTCATAATTATCGGGCGTCAAGGTTACAGAAGCGCCTTTATCATCAGCGACATTAACAGCAACAGCTCCCATAAGGGCCATTGAGTATTGATCAAAATATTGTGTGATCGGCTTTAATGCATGACCTAATAATGTATTTTTCAATTCACTTAAATCAGTAAAACTGTCTAACGTCAAATCTAAACTGTTTTTTTTATCAAGATCCACACCATGTCCAGTACGCCCACGCACCGTGCCTTTATGATGATTAAGAGTCGCAACCAACTCATCACACAAACTCATCGGTATTGTATTTTCATATACTTCAATAAAATCCATATGCCACCCTAAAACCTAAAAAATGAACTTATTGTAAAATATATGTATTTATAAAGTAAATATTTAACTGGCATATACCCAAGAAAATTGAGCCCTATAACAACAATATGCCAAGAATAAAGAGAACCAATCTTATTCGATCTAAATAAAAAAATAGTCTAACGTTAATATAACGATAATAAATGGGGAATAAAATGAAGCCACTGCCACCTTTTGATGAGCTAAAATGGCTAGCAAAACATGATCCTAAAGCATTAGATAAACTTCAATATCGATATACTCATGATGCAATACAAAATACTGACAAACAAAACCAACAACAACTGATTTGCATTCAGCATAATTTGATGATGAGACTTAATCGGTGTCATAGTGCTTATGAAAGGTGCGATCTTGCCATGACAGTACTCACGGATAAATTAAATCATTTATCATCCGTGATAAACCAAGCAGGCGGCCATCTGGCACCTGCTACAATAATCAAACCCCTATGGATAAAAAGAAAGGAACTAACAATATGAACCTATAACCAGCCTTTACGCTTAAAGAAAAAGTAAGTACCAGCCCCACTAGCAAACATCATAATAATGGCCATCGGATAGCCAAAGGACCAATGTAATTCTGGCATGTTATCAAAATTCATTCCATAACCACTGGCTATTACCATTGGAGGTAAAAAGATCACGGCTGCGACTGAAAAAATCTTAATAATTTTATTTTGTTGCAATCCACTAAAGCCCATTGCTGCATCCAATAAAAAATTTAATTTATCAAAGATAAACTGACTATGAGGCATTAAAGACTCAATATCGGACAGCATTTCGCGTAAATCTTTCAAATCATTATCCGATAATTGCCCGCGATAATACCTCTGCATATACCTTAGTGAGCGCTGGGTATCTAATAAGCTTAAGCGTATTTTCCCATTAGAATCTTCTTGACGTGTTATAAGCTTAAACACATCATCTAATTCTTCATTTTTAAAAACTTCCTCACTTACATTTTCTAAAACCGTATAAACATCTTCAATTAAATCAGAAAGATAATCTACTTTTAAATTGAATAACTCCAAGAAAAGGGCTTGAGGTGTTGCCACTTCGATTCGTCCCAATCGTAAGTAATTTCTTAATAATCGTATTAAACCCACCTCTTCTTCACGTATCGTTAATAAAAATTTCTCTCTCAAGTTAAACGATACGTTAACGCCCCTGACATCTTGACCCGCACGTTGTGGAAAAAGTGAGTTAATATGTAGGCCATCTTTATTCTGATAGAAGCGAGCAGATGCTTCTATCTCATTAATATCCTCTTCATCTGGTACCTCTTCGACTGAAAAACCACTGAGCCAAATACGTTCTTCATCATCAGATTTATACAAATCCAACCAAATGGTACCAGGAGGAATAGTATCCAGTATGTTTAATTCACTGATCGTAAGGTGGCGATCTTCATAGACATAAGCTGTTATCATATTTCCCCCGAAGGCATTTTTATATAAAAATGCAAATACTAAAAACTTGTGTCATTTTACCCTATTAGCAAGTCTTGCATAGGGCTATATACTCAAATGAACAAATATTATGTCTATTGTAGTTGAATCATGACTTCATAGCCTTGTTTAAAAGCAAAGTGATCGCCTCAATAATCAATCAAACAAAAAAGCCATTTGAAAAACTAAATTCAATCACTAAAATTATTTTGATAAAAAATATAATTAAGGTTCATTACTCCAACACAAACAAACCATTAGTAATATCTCATTAACAATAAAAGTACTCTATTCGTTCGAGCATCACCATCCTATAGTAAATATTATGACAAATAGACATTTTTACATATTCAGGCTTACTCGCCAATGCTATGCTAAATAACATTAACTTTTATTAAACTTTATACTCATTGACTGGATTTATCATGAAAAAACTCCCCTTGTTCACAGTGCTTATGACACTTGGTCTTTGTTTTCCTGCTTTAGCCGATATCACCCTTAAAATGCCTTATAATTCAGACCTAGTGTTAGTCAATGGAAAAGATGCATCAGGGAATGAAGAAGTGACATTGCCAAATGGTCCAAGTCAAATAGCCTTTCGCTATCAAGGCAATTTTTATCAACAAGGACAGGAGAGTTTATTTGGCTCAGATGTCATCATAATGACCTTTAAAGGTTTTGATAGCACTTATTCATTAACGTTACCTAATTTACGTACAATGAATGCTGCCCAACAGTTCAATCATAAACCTGAGCTCACTTTAACCGATAAAACAGGTAATGCGGTCGCCTTTGAACAAGGAAAACTCTTAAAAGAAGGTTTACAATTTGGTCGTGATTTCGAAACTGAAATAGCCAATTACAATCAAACCAATCAACCTGCAGCTCTCAGCTCTCTGGTAGCAGTGTCAAATACAAACAACACAACGTCAAATTATCCAGCTCAAACAACTCATTCTTCCGTGACAACACCGCCAAACAATCAGATTAATGTCGGTCAAATGCTGGACTTTTGGTATAGCCAAGCTGATGAGACCACAAAAGCAAACTTTAAAAAGCGCATAGAAAACAACGAATATTGATCACGTAAACAAATCCCATCTTTAATGCAGTCTCTCATATTCTTTCTTGAATTGACTGGCCTTTATGCCAGTCAATCATTCGTCTTTAAGAAGTCACCTCCTCCTTCTAATATCAATCCGTAACGTATTCTAATCGAGCCATTCAATGCGATTTTTAGGGAAAGATGATATGAAGAATCTGTATTAGTGACTGTCAATGCAGCTGATGCACTTTTAATGCTGATTTATATAATATCTCCCAATGAATATCAGTTAGATATAGCGACTAACATAAAAACAAGTGGATAAATGACAAGCAAAAAAAGGGAAAGGAAGTTAATCTATATTGATAATCGAATTAAATCATTCTTCCCGATAAAAAGTACTTTATACAATTATATCAACTAGGAAAGGAAGCTTGTATCTAATAGTGGGAGGAGGGTCTATTTAAAAAATATAAAAACTAGAATGAAAAAAGAGCCGTGCAAAGCACAGCTCTTAGAAATTTTTTATATTTAGTCATTGACTAAATAAAAATTCAAACTTAAACGACAGTTACGTTTTCAGCTTGAGGACCTTTTTGGCCTTGAGTAACGGTGAAAGAAACTTTTTGACCTTCGTCAAGAGTTTTGAAACCGTCTGAGTTGATTGCACGGAAGTGTACAAACACATCTGGGCCTGATTCTTGCTCGATGAATCCAAAGCCTTTATCAGAGTTGAACCATTTGACGACACCAGTAGTTTGAGACATGATATTAAATCCTGTATATATAAATTAAAGCCTTAACGGCGGTAACGCTGGAAAATGCCGGTTTACTTAATGTTGACAGGACGAACTGGTCGTATTGAAACACACATAAATAAGCCCAACTTTCAAGCTGGATTAACTATAACCTATTCACAGGATAAGTCAACAAACAATAAGAACAAAAGAAGAGATATTTCCACTTACATTTCGGTCAGTTGCTTTAAATTTCAGCAGCTAAAAAAGAGAATGAACATTGTCATGTCACTGTCTTATAAAAACAATTAATATGAACAATGAGTTAAACTCATCAACAAGCCTCTAATTTTACACAAAGTAGAACATTCCGTTTTTATATAAAAATAACCAACTTATTGTCATTGATCTCCAAAATACTTTCCTTCATTAAATCGCTTTAAAGACTTCAATTTTAAAATCAAGTTCACATGTTAAACCCGTATCAGACAGAACTTGTTTTTGCGAGTCTGTCAATTTCCAAGCATAAGGTGTCATATTGAGAAAGTGATTAATATCAAGCGAATTATCCATCTCAAGTATCCATTCAAGTCGTTCATTATGGAGTAATTCAAAACCTTGAATATCACTGCTCTCCTCTGTATGTAATTCAGGCTCATCATAAATCAACTTTTTAAGGGCGAAATGATGCTTAGGCCCTGCCGATACCGTGACTAAAATGCCCTCTTTTTTCATCACACGCCAAAGCTCTTCATCGAGAGAAGGTGCGTAAATACGGAGCATAAAGTCAAAACTACTATCATAAAATGGCATTTCAAAGGCACTCGCAACACAAAAATCAATTGAGGGATAACGCTTTGAAGCAAATTTAAGGGCCGATTTAGAAATATCCAATCCTTGCAATGAAAATGAGATATCTTTTGGTGCCAACGCTCGCATCGACTCAAACAAACGATGACTGTAATACCCTTCCCCACAACCCACATCTAATCCTGATGTGGCATTAACAGCAAACTCATTAGCAAGTTGATTGACCCGATCACTTAACCTTTGATAATAACCTCTCGTTAAAAATTCCCTTCTCGCTAAAATCATCAGCTTATTATCACCTGGATCTTTAGAGTTCTTCTTTTGCACCGGAAGCAGGTTTACATAGCCTTCTTTAGCACAGTCAAATACATGGTTGGCTGAACAACGCCAACTCTTAGCTTCAATCTGTAACGTTTGGCTACATAAGGGACAACGGTATTTCATGGTGATTCCTATCCAATGATAATATCTAACCATAAGGAAAGATTTTATTGTATTTTATACCCAAGAAACTTGAAGATACAGCCCTCAGCTAAAATAGGATTGCCTCTGGTTTAATCGCTCTTATTCAGAGCAATATCGATTGCCATATATCGGCATCTTTTTCATGATTGATGTTATCATTACATCCATCAACTTATTATTTAAGCGACACTTTCATGTCATCAAATGTACAGCCCACTTTTTTCTGGCACGATTATGAGCCACCAGTCATAACCATATATTTAAATTGACCTTTCTATGGCAGTCTAGCTCCGTGATGCACATCACGATGCACAATTTGAGTTTAACGCTACGAAACGGACACGAACAATGACGAATACTGAATTCAATATTTACAAAAGATAATAATAATCAATGCCTTCTTTATAACTCCCAACCATCGGTTTTGGAGACCGATTTTCATTTAATATAAAACAAAGAGTTAAGCTTATTTTTTAGAATATAAAATAGTATGTAACTGCTTGTTTTTATTGAGCGTAAAACGTGCATATTCCAAAGCCTTTTAATCATAGCTTTATGATAAGTAATCATTTTATACTCTTTATTATCTGGTACTCGCCGCCAACAAACAATCCCCTTCGCTTTTATCTTGTTCACCTTAGCTTGATCAGGAACACGATTAAACGTCGAACAGAAAAAATACAGCAACCACAAATAAACGGACAACCACCATCTATCAACCCGCTCTATTTTGAGGGGTGACTTTTTAGTCATCGATATTCCTTTTTTATTTAACTAGGAGGGTTATTATTATCATCTTCGTAAACACGGGGGTCATAGTTTACGGCCTTGACAGAGACTGTTTCTGTCCCTTGTGGGCTAATGTCTGTAATGAGTGCGGGATAACACCAACGTTCTGCAGAGCCAAACATGAACAATGGCGGTTCTTGACTGCCATCGAGGAGCGGCATAAAATCAATTGGGCGATCGGTTGATACTGAATACTCATCAAGACCGGCTGTTACAATGTAAGGACCTGATAAAGTGCCGTTGGGTTTACGTAGTGCGAAATAGTGGGTACCCACTCCCCATTCCAAAGGCTGATCAACAGTTAAATAATGAGTACTTGCAGCGCGTTCAAGTTTGCCTGTTTGCGAGTATCCGGGGATATCATCGGCCAATGCACAATAACTTAAATAACGGCTATTTAGTGCGTCCATTTCAGTTTTAAAACTGTATTGAGTACGACGATAACGCATTACACGGCGCTGACGCATACCAAATTGCCAAGCTTTTGTCGCATCTGTAATGCCATAGGCTCTTACTTTCTTAGGGTTAATCCCTTCATCTTCTGGTAGCAAACATAAAACAGTTTCAGAGGTCCAAGTTTGATCGCTAAAATATTCAACCTCTACACCGTCGTTTTCATCATCGGAGATTAAATTAGTACTACGCTCTAACCCTTTGTCCAGCATGTTATCTGGCTGGTACATATATTCCCACGCAACGCGGGGTTCATCACGAACGGGGATAATTTGCCCATAATCTAATGTTGGTTCACTAAAACCCACGGCCAACACTCTTTTAAGCGACGCGAATAAGGTACTCTCGCCATCAAATACCGCCGAAAAAGTATCATCTCGTGATTGCCAGGTATTATGTAAACGCTCGAGCTCTGTTAATCCAATTTGATCATCGCTATGCCCCACGTCTTTTATTATGTATGAGAAAAAAGGCGCTATATCAGTAGTCGGCTTTGGTGATTGCCACGCGCCATTTTCATAAACAGGAAGTATACGAGTGCCAATAAGGTTAAATTTGTTCTCAGCGCTACGTGCCAGTGCGTTAGTTCCGCGTATTTTTACCGCAATAGTCGTTACATCAGGATAAGACGTTGCTGTTTCTAATTCAGATTTTAACCCTGTCCAGGTTATTTTATCATTGATACGAGTCGAATCGACTTCTGAAGTCACACGTTGAATTTTAACCTCTGGCCTAATCTTTGTATCAAATTCAATCTCCAACGTTTCAGCAAGTTGATCATTCGTTTCACCACTAAAATAATGATTGATGTATTTCCATTCGCCGCCGTCTAAATCTCTATGCGCAACCCTAATTTGTACAGTTCGATTAATAAAATTACCTTCATCGGTAAGCTCACCAATGCCGTTAGGTAAAAAGAAATCTAACCACACTTTATCTGTTTTTTCATTCTCAGGACATGCATAGAAAGGCCCGTTGTACATACCTGAATCTCCAACACCTATTTTTGATAATCGCGCAGAAACTTGCGACTCACTTTCAAAGTTGCTCCAGGTACTATCATCACCAGCCGAACTATTCAATCGATGGAAAACAGCAGAGTAACCATTGATTGATACAACTCGATAGTTCCCATCGTTTAATTCAGTCCCAAAAAAATTAACCAAGTCATTTTCTTCAAAAGGAAAGTTCATTTGCATATATCGTGGTGGATCACCGTCTTGGCCTCTGTAATCTAATCGATAAGTAAAAACTTGATTACCAGATAAATTCCAACGATAGCCTCCGTCCGTATCACCGGCAGACCATAGGCGCCCCCTCAATTCAATACCACTGGTCCCCGCTGTACTACCCACTTCATCTGATGTATAAACATTACGATGTGCCTCATGAATACTGACGTTTTCACCTGGTCCAAATATTTGTAAATCAATGTCTCCTTCATAACCACTCACTGGCGTATCACTGATATAAATTTCATCATAATTAATCTCATACTCGCCGACACCGACTGCCAACATCAGATATAAAAACTGCTCATTATCAATATACTCACGCCGAGGCATATTGAGATAATCGGGAAATATTTTATGACGACCGGCTATTTCGGGAATGATCCCCATGAGTCTTGGCTGGTTACCTTGCGCATTAACGTTGTAGATTGATGATGCAGTTGGTGTGTTGGTTTTGTTGTATGAGTCAGGGATTTGATTCATCGCATAAATAGAAATAGCTATCGCAATAACGGCAACTATAGCGAGGGCCCACTCTGCAGGACCTTTTGCTTCAACAGTCAGTTTTAACACGTCATTATTTTGTATAACCCATGTGTCCCACTGCTCCATATTTAAAAATGAATCATTTAATATCACTGAAAATAGGGGGGTATCACTAATAAAATAGGCTGGTACGTTTTTAAATAGCCATTCATTTAACGTTTGCCCCACTTCAATATCAAAAACTTCAGCAGGACTATTATCAAATTTACTGGGATATATTAATACTTTTGCTGTCATAACGATAATAAATAACCTTTGGAAATAAGCGCTGGAAGTACGCTAATGTGTCTAATGAAGGACCATGTTTACGAGATGTGTGCAGTACCTTAAAACCACTGCAATCAACACATATCCCAACATGAATAAGATTACCGCCAAAAAAGCCTGCTGCAACACACCCAGCTAGTGGAGGGCTTGGATTGAACGTCTTTACAACATGCGCAAAGCCCTGCGTCATAGCTGTTTTATCATCAGGACTGACAGTCCCAAAACTTGCTATAGGCGGCACAGCAAACTGTTTATGCAATACATCACGCACCAAGCCCCAACAATCTAGCCCATTAAGATCGCGGCCACCGTCGACATAGGGACAAGTCATATAACTATTAATCCAATGCATATTCACTCAAATAAGAAGATGTAAATTAAGAAATGTATTTAAGACCTGGTGCGAAAGCGGTTGTATAACGCCGACGCGGCCATGCCTTATTGACGAGATCATGAAAACTCGCAACAACAACGACAGAACTGATAGTAATTTTCACTGTTTTAGCCGTCATAACAACGGGGGCCTGCGCAGGCTCGCTGAGATTCGATGCTAAGTACACGCGATAAGTCACGGTAATTTTACCGCCTGCGTCAAGTGCTGCATCCACTTGCTGCGCGGCTTCGCCACTGACGTTATCGAGCTGAAATTGTAAGTCTTGCTGACCGCGTAAACTGCGCTTAGGTAGCGATACAGCAAACCCCGAAGCCATAAATCCAACCTGTTCCCCCGTTTCCAACTTTGCTTCAATATCATCAAACCCTTGGCATAATCTAATCACACCGTCGTTAAAGGCATTGTGACTTAATTCAAGAGTATGTATGGGAAAATCGTTAGTAGGGGCGCTGGCGTAGAGGGTTTGAAGTACTTGACTCATATTAGTCCTTTATTTTAATAGAGTGTAATTTTGGCCATTTTCAACCATGGTTAATACTGATTTTTGATCATGTAAATAGCGCCACATAGAGTCATAACCCTCTAACGCACAATCAGGATGTTGCCACGAATAACCGCCACGCCACTTATAATGCTCTCCTGCTTGCATTACGTGAGGATAATAATAGACAACCGCATGATAAAATTTGGTATTAGTAGCGCCACCACCGCGAATAAACGGCTCACTAGGGCTAACATAACGACCGTCCCCCGCCTCGTATTCTCTATCCATCCAACTCGATTGTTGAACGAGATCCCCTTTTAGCAACACGGCCCATGCAGGATATTCAGATGATGCGCCGCTATTCTTGCTTGAGTCAAACGGCACTCTTCCGGCGATATCAGAATCGAGCATCAACATTGTAGATTGTGCGCCGATCGTAACCATTTGCAGGCCGTTATCGGTTTTCATTGTTAATGGTTCCAATGCTTTAACATCTGTCACGACTTCCATTGCACCAGGTGATATGCTCACCCGCATTGTTTGAGATAATGCATAGCGAGCATCTTCAATCGTGTTATATGCCATCAAGCGATTAACGATTAAAATTTCAATTTTATCGGTATAGCCCATTGAAGCTTCAGATGTTATCGATTTGCCGTTAACTAAAATTTGGTAAATATCATTCGTTGCCGTTTGAGCGCCGGAGGCATCACCATTACTGCCATGATTACCGCCTGTGTACACCATTGATGCATGAGGTGTACCTGTTTCGGCTTCAAAAACTAATGGGGGTAACCAATCGGTCCCTGCAGAGTTAATGCGCTCCCAAGTACCATCTAGATTTTCTTTATCGATACCGATTATATTGGGCAACTCATTAAAACCGTTATAGCCAAAACGCAGACGATAACCGTGTTCAGCTTCAGTCCAGTAGCAATGAAGCTGTTTTTCACTCGAAACCGTATAATAAATTGAAGATTGATTACCTTTCGAGTTGGGTTTTATGTACTGATAACAAGATTTATCAATAATCCATGACCAGCCTGCATCCCCCTGCTCCGACATTTTGATAAACGAACCGAACGCCGGTAACTTTGATGTATCAAGGGTGATGTAAAAACGTAATTCAGGAAATAACACCGAATCTAATACGACTTGATGAATACCGTTATCGCGTGGAATATCGGGAGCGGGATCAGAGTAATTTATGACGTTTATATAATTTGACGTCGTTGCATAATCCGTTTCTTCGCTTGCCTCAATCATCCAACCATCTTGCGGGCCATCTAATAAATCAGTACCATTTTTAAAATATTGAATGCCATACACTAAGCCAGGTGTTGCCCCTTCTACTTGAATTTTTAAAACCGCATCGAGTAGAAAACTGTGACGTTCTGACACCTCATTATTTCTTATAGTAGCAATACAAGGATATTCTTTACCCGAATTGAGAGTTAAATCTGTTACTGTTATTTCAGCACTGCTGCGCTCATAATTGTAGGGGTCAATCACCCATGACCACCCCTGATCAATCGGTGAGTTCATATCAACATAGGTACCAAACTCTGGAAATTTTGAAGTATCTAATGTGATATCAAATACGAGCCCAATAATGCGAGAAGACTCAAGCCTAATAACATGTACTAGCCCATCTCTAGGAATATCTGGGGCTGGATCACTGTAGTTCAATGCATAAAAACTATCAGATTCAGTCTCAAAACTTTCA
>NZ_JAKIKS010000008.1 GCF_023284005.1 Shewanella surugensis | reverse complement strand
CAGTTAAGCAGTTAAGCAGTTAAGCAGTTAAGCAGTTAAGCAGTTAAGCAGTTAAGCAGTTAAGCAGTTAAGCAGTTAAGCAGTTAAGCAGTTAAGCAGTTAAGCAGTTAAGCAGTTAATGAAATAAGCCCAGATCAAAAAAGCCAACCTATATAGGTTGGCTTTTATTCATCAGCGCCATCACAAGATAAATGTAAGGTTAAGTCAATTTACCATGGCACTGTTTATATTTACGGCCTGAGCCGCAAGGACAAGGATCGTTACGACCGACTTTGTCACCCGTTCGTACAACAGGCTGATGAGATTCATCTGTTTCAGTACTGCCAACGAGTGCTTCTGCTGCTGCATGCTGATAGTCACGATGAATTTTCGCTTCTTCTTGTCGACGCTGCGCTTCCATTTCTTCAACATCTGACTGCGCTTGTACTTGCACCTTAGACAAAATAGCAATGACATCTTGTTTTAGCGATTCCAACATATCTTGAAACAGCTGGAATGATTCACGCTTATATTCTTGTTTAGGGTTCTTTTGTGCATAACCCCGCAAATGGATCCCTTGACGTAAATGATCCATCGCAGAAAGATGTTCTTTCCAAAGCCCATCTAATGTTTGCAACATCACCGCTTTTTCAAACTGACGTAATACTTGCTCGCCAACCATTTCTTCTTTTGCTTTATAAGCCGTGGCCCAAGAATCGACAATACGCTCACGTAATGTTTCTTCATGTAAGTCATCTTCTTTATCTAACCATTCTTGAACGGGTAACGTTAAACCATATTCATGATCTAAACGCTTTTCAAGACCTGCGACATCCCATAACTCTTCAACTGACTGCGGTGGGATATATTGATCCATGATGTCACTCACGACATCACCTTGAATATTAGTAATGGTATCTTGAATACTGTCTGCATCCATTAATGCATTGCGTTGATTGTAAACCACTTGACGCTGATCATTGGCAACATCATCAAATTCAAGTAATTGTTTACGAATATCAAAGTTTCTCGCTTCGACTTTACGTTGTGCATTTTCAATCGCTCTAGAGACCCAAGGATGCTCAATGGCTTCTCCTTGTTCCATGCCTAATTTCTTCATCATAGAAGAGACACGATCTGATGCAAATATACGCATCAAACTGTCTTCCATGGAAAGATAAAAACGAGAAGACCCCGCATCACCTTGTCGACCAGAACGACCACGCAATTGGTTATCAATACGGCGCGACTCATGACGCTCTGTACCTAAAATATGTAGCCCACCCAACTCAACCACTTCATCATGACGTATTTGCCAATCCGCCTTAATTTTGGCTTTTTGCTCAACACTTGGGTCATTAAGTACTTCTATTTCCATATTCCAATTGCCGCCAAGGACAATATCGGTACCACGCCCCGCCATATTGGTCGCAATGGTGACGGCGCCTTTACGACCCGCCTGAGCAACAATATCCGCTTCACGCTCATGAAATTTTGCATTTAACACTTCATGAGGCATTTTCTCTTTATTTAATAAGCTATGTAGAAGCTCTGACTGCTCAATAGACACTGTGCCGACAAGCACAGGTTGCCCTCTCTTACGACAGTCGCGAATATCATCGATAATAGCGGTATATTTTTCAGCTGCGGTTAAATAAACCAAATCCGCTTTGTCATCACGTACCATTGGTTTGTTCGTCGGAACAACGACGGTGTCTAAACTGTAGATATGTTGGAATTCAAAAGCTTCAGTATCTGCTGTACCTGTCATCCCCGCCAATTTTTCATACTGGCGGAAAAAGTTTTGGAAGGTAATAGAAGCAAGTGTTTGGTTTTCATTTTGGATCTGCGCATTCTCTTTCGCTTCGACCGCTTGATGTAACCCTTCAGACCAACGACGTCCAGGCATCGTTCTGCCTGTATGTTCATCGACAATAATCACTTCATCATCTTGTACGATGTAATCGACATCTTTTTCGAAGAGAGTATGTGCACGTAAAGCCGCATTCACATGATGCAATAAAGAAATATTCGTTGCTGAATAAAGAGAGTCACCTTCAGCTAACATACCGCGTTCAGCTAATAATAACTCCACTTTCTCTTGACCACGTTCCGTCATATGAACTTGCTTAGCTTTCTCGTCAATAGAATAGTCGCCTGTACCGACATATTCTTCAGTGTCTTCTTTATCTTGACGGATGAGATTGGGTATTAAGGTATTAATCTTAGTATAAAGCTCAGAACTATCTTCTGCGGCACCAGAAATAATGAGAGGGGTGCGGGCCTCATCGATTAAAATGGAATCGACTTCATCGATGAGTGCGTAATGTAACGGACGTTGAACACGCTCAGCAGGAGAAAACGCCATATTGTCACGAAGATAATCGAAACCAAATTCGTTATTCGTGCCATAGGTAATATCAGCATTATAAGCGGCTTTCTTTTCAGCTTGGCTTAAACCGGCAACATTAATCCCAACACTTAACCCTAAAAACTCAAAAAGAGGTCGGTTAAACTCTGCATCACGAGCCGCAAGGTAATCATTCACGGTAATAACATGAACGCCTTTCTCTGTCAGGCCATTCAAATAAGCAGGTAATGTGGCCGTTAATGTTTTACCTTCACCTGTACGCATTTCTGCAATACGGTTGCTATTTAAAATCATGCCACCAATAAGCTGTACATCGAAATGACGCATTTCAAAAACACGCACAGAAGCTTCACGCACGACAGCAAATGCTTCAGGCATGATGTTTTCTAGGCTTTCGCCTTTGTCCAAACGCTCACGAAAGATGATCGTTTTTGCTTTTAATTCTGCATCGTCGAGTGTTTTATACTCTGCTTCTAGCTCATTGACTTCTGCCGCGGTTTTTTTAAAAGCTTTGAGCGTACGCTCATTGCGACTACCAAATATTTTTGTCAGTAATTTACCAAACATCTGAACCACTTATTATGTTATTGGCCAAGTCCCTTTGCGAGTCTGAAAGCCTATTGATATGATTAACCCGCCTTGCGATAAACAAATGTTTTAGGATCGATTTGTTTCCCATCACGCAGCACTTCATAATGCACATGGGGCCCAGTCGAACGACCAGTACTCCCCATAACAGCTATATCCTCGCCTTTCGCGACGACATCACCAGCATGAACAAGTAACGCTTTATTATGACCATATCGAGTGCGTAAACCATTACCATGATCTATCTCGATTAATTCCCCATAACCAAACCGCGGACCTGCCCATGTGACAACACCACCACCGGTTGAGACAACTTCGGATCCATCCTTACCGGCAAAATCAATTCCTTTATGTAACGCTCTACGCCCAGTAAAGGGATCATTTCTAAACCCAAAATGGGATGATAACCAACCTTTAGTAATTGGTCGACCAGAAATATAACGCTCTTTATCTATATGGAGATTCGATGACACAGTTTCAAGTAAAGAAAGTTGAACATTATTCTTATCTATACGTAAAACAAGACTGTCCATATCTGCAATCAATTGTTCAAGCTCAATATTAGCCCCAATATCACTTAATCCACCTACACCCACTTCATCAGAAAAATCAAATTGTTCTTCTAACTGGTTACTCTGTGCAACTTGCTCTCCTAACGCCTCAAGGCGGGTCAACTTTGCCTGCATTCGAGCAACATGTGTCGCTAACATGGATAATTGAGATGCCGTGGCACTTTTAAGTTGAAGCAACTCTTGTTGTTGTTCTTTTCGTGCTGCTTTTTCCCCATCAACATTCAGCTGTTGTTGATAAAATTGTTGCTCATTATGCTCGTAAGCACCGATGCCAGCCGCAATGAGAAGCGCAGGTAATAATAACCAACGTTTTCCAGGTTGCCAACGCTTTGCACCATTTCGACTTTGAATAAAAACTGTTACACTCATAACCTAACCAAGCCATTTTATTATCATATGAAAAAGCTCCCTCTGGATCTTAGCCAACTACTCCATCAGCAAGGCACTATGCCCCATTTAGCTGAAAAAGCAGAACTCCTATTGCATCTAAATCATCATGTAAAATGTGTACTTAAGGGCCCAGTGACAGAACAATTAAAAGTCGCTAATTTACGTCAGGGCATACTTGTTATTGAAACGAGCACCTCAGCCTGGGCAGCTAGGATTAACTTTCAAAAAATACAAATATTACAACAGTTACAAGCAGAGATACTTCCTATGCTTACTGCTATTGAGGTTAAAGTCAACCCAGGGTTAAACTCAAAAGTCTCACAACCAAAACCACAAAATAAGCATATTAGTAGCGCTGCTGCATCTCATATTGAAGCGCTAGCCGATCAAACGGATGGTCCGCTTGCTCAGAAACTAAAACGGCTGGCTGCATTAGCCAGCCGTTCAAGGCAATCTTAAATTCAAGACTTAAGCAAAAACAGCGCCCGCAGGTACCGTAAAGTTCACTGGTGCATCGGCTTCTTCAAAGCTAACAATCTCCCAAGCTTCTTGCTGTGCAAGCATAGCTCGAACTAATTGATTGTTTAATGCATGACCTGTTTTGTAAGCACTAAATTCACCCACAATCGAGTGACCGGCAACATATAAATCACCAAACGCATCTAAAATTTTATGCTTAACGAACTCGTCATCATAACGAAGTCCATCAGGATTCAATACACGGTATTCATCTAAAACAACGGCATTTTCCATACTGCCACCTAGAGCCAAATTATTTGCTCTTAAATATTCGATATCACGCATAAAACCAAAGGTTCTGGCACGGCTAATGTCTTTAATAAAAGCGGCCGAAGAAAAATCCATCACGACATGTTGTTGACTGCGAGCAATTTCAGGATGATTAAAGTCAATCGTAAAATCTACTCTAAACCCTTTAAAAGGCTTCAGCTCTGCCCATTTATCACCGTCTTCAACTCGAATAGGCTTAGTAATTTTTATATATTTTTTTGCAGCACTTTGCTCTGCTATACCCACAGATTGTAATAAGAAAACAAAAGGACTCGCGCTACCATCCATAATGGGGATTTCTGGTGCGTCAACCTCGATAATCGCGTTATCTATCCCTAAGCCCGCTAGCGCTGCAAATAAATGCTCAATGGTTGAGATCCGGACACCGTCATCATTAACCAAAGCTGTACACATTGTTGTTTCACGCACCTGTTCAGCAATTGCTGGGATCTCAACCGCGGGGGTTAAATCAGTGCGTACAAGCACTATCCCTGTATTAATGGGGGCAGGCCTGATGATCAAAGTCACCTTGTTGCCAGAATGTAATCCGACACCAGTGGTTTTTACCATTTCTTTGACTGTTCTTTGAAAAATCATTAAGTTACCCGTCATTCGCTACAAAAAGCATGCACAAAACACAAAAAAATACCTAACAGAGTCTAAATAAACTCAGCGAACAATTCTAGCATAGCTTTGCCAATTAACCAAAATAAGCAGACTCACCTATCCCTACCATCTACAGGCGACATTTATCTCAATTAACTTCAACCTATTACAGTTTCTAGTCAGCTTGCTTACGCAAAAAAGCGGGAATATCGAGATAATCTAACTCATTTTTTTTCTCCGGTGTGGGTACGGCGACCTGTTGTTGCGCAACCGCTGCAGTATTCCCCTGAGAAATATTGGGTGTGATCATATCTTCAGCGACAAAGCTCTCGGTACGAGGCTGTTCTGTCACCGTTGGCTCAGAACGAGGAACAGGCTTAGTCACCAATTGAATATCGGGCTTTTTCTCGAAACCAATACCAGTTGCAACCACAGTAACACGTAATTCATCGCTCATTTCAGGATCAATAACGGCACCAACAACAACCGTTGCATTATCAGAAGCATAAGCTTTAACATGGTTACCCACTGTTTCAAACTCTTCAATGCTCATATCCATACCTGCGGTGATATTGACTAACACACCACGTGCGCCAGCTAAATCAATATCTTCAAGTAATGGACTCGCAACAGCGGCTTCCGCCGCTTCTTCTGCTCTATCTTCACCACTGGCGACACCGGTTCCCATCATCGCATTGCCCATTTCTGACATCACCGTTTTCACATCCGCGAAATCGACGTTAATGAGTCCGGGACGAGTGATAAGCTCTGCAATACCTTGTACGGCACCTAATAACACATTATTAGCCGCAGCAAACGCATCTAACAATGAAGTGCCACGACCCAATACTTTAAGTAACTTTTCATTCGGTATGGTGATCAATGAGTCAACATGCTTCGCTAATTGCTCTATCCCTTGCTCAGCATATCCCATCCGCTTTTTCCCTTCAAAAGGAAAAGGCTTAGTCACTACCGCAACCGTTAAAATACCTTCTTCACGAGCCACTTCAGCGACGACGGGGGCAGCCCCAGTTCCTGTTCCACCGCCCATACCCGCAGCAATAAAGATCATATCCGATCCTTTAATGGCATTACGAATACTGTCTTTATCTTCTTCTGCGGCTAAGCGCCCAATTTCTGGGTTTGCCCCTGCACCCAATCCTTTAGTGACATCACGCCCTAATTGAATTGTCGTACTCGCAGCCGATTTACGTAATGCTTGCGCATCCGTATTTGTTGCAACAAACTCAACACCTTCGATGTTGTGCTTTACCATATGTTCTACGGCATTACCACCGCCACCACCGACGCCGATGACCTTAATCACCGCTTCGTCTGTATGACTGTCCATGATCTCAAACATGGCCTTATCTCCGTTTTGCATGCGTTATAAAACTAAAATTCACCTTTAAACCAGCTTTGGATCCGAGACCAAAAACTGGAAACCCCTTGGCGTTCTGGACGCTCAAACTGACGTTCAATAATCCGACGTGCGCCATAATGCAACAAACCCACTCCAGTGGAATAGATAGGATCATCAACATATTCATACAAGCCTTTTACTGGTAATGGTTGTGCCATTCTTACAGGCATACCAAATGTGGCTTCAGCAATGTCTACGGCTCCTTCTATTGATGCCGTTCCTCCTGTTAACACGATCCCCGCAGCGACCTGATCTTCTAGGCCTGAGTCTCGTAATTGTGTTAATACCAATTCAAATAACTCTTGGTATCTCGGCTCTACTACTTCTGCTAAGGTATGTCTTGACATACTGCGTGAAGGACGTCCTCCTACTGAAGGGACTTCAATGCTGTCTTCTCGACTCACCATGGAACTTCTTGCACTTGCATGTTTAACTTTTATTTGTTCTGCATGGGATAGAGGCGTTCTAAATATTTTGGCGATATCATTGGTCACCTGATTGCCAGCCACTGGCACAACTGCACAATGACGTAAAGCCCCATTGGTATAAACAACAATATCTGTTGTGCCGCCACCCATATCAACCAAACACACACCTAAATCTTTTTCGTCATCCGTTAATACCGAATCAGCCGATGCTATTGCCGTAAAGACCAAATCATCGACCTTTAAACCACAACGTTCGACACTTTTAATGATGTTCTTGGCCATATCATTCGCGCAGGTCACAATATGAACCTTTGCTTCCATTCGCATACCTGACATACCAATAGGACTCTTGATCCCATCTTGCACATCAATGGCATATTCCTGTGGTAGAACATGTAAAATACGCCTTTCCGTTGGAATTTTGACAGAGCGCGCAGTATGGATCACATTATCGACATCGTCTTGAGTCACTTCTTCATCGTTAATTGAGACCATGCCATTTTCATTTTGACACTCAATATGCTTTCCAGAGATCCCCAAATACACAGAAGAAACCTGACAATCGGCCATCAATTCAGCTTGATCCAGTGCCCTTTGCACACTGCGCACAATGGAATCAAGATCATTAACGCCACCTTTATCCATTCCTCTGGAAACATGGCTCCCTAGGCCCACAATGCTTATTTCACCATCAGGTAATACTTCGCCTATGATAACTGCGACCTTTGATGTCCCTATGTCTAATCCAACGATCAGATTTCTATCTTGATTTTTGGTCATTAATTAACAGTTCTCTCATGTGCATCATCCCAACCTACGGCCAACCCAGTGTCGTAGCGTAAATCAACGGTGGCAACGCGTTGAACTTGTTTTTCCAGCTTAGGGAATACATTAATAAACCTTTGTATTCTAGCCATTTTATCTTCTCTTCCCAATTCCAATTTTATACCATTCCCCAAAACAGCATGCCAAGCATGTCTCGGGTTTAAACTCAAATCAGTCAGTGCAAAACCATTAATATCTAATAATTTACTCACTTGCTGATAGGTCTCTAACACTTCTTTAGCTTCATCATTAGGACCGGTTAATTGTGGCAATATTTTGATGCCTTCTTTTACAGGTGCTTCAAATACATCACCTTGAATATTGAGCCACGCATTCTTATTCCAATGTGCTACCGCTTGTTGCTCTACAAGGTACACCTTCAATGTGGAAGGCCATTCCCGTCTAACCGACGCTTGATAAACCCAAGGTAAAGATTCTAATGCAGCCTGAACTTGATTCACATCTGCCGAAAAAAAACTGCGTTGCATTAAATCTTCCAAGGCGGTTTGAATTTCTTTATCACTGGTAAAACGTCGTTCGCCTTTAATCGCCACCGCTTCAATTGGCAGAGCACTCGCATCGTGAATAACGGTATTAAGCTTCACCGCAGCAATACATAATCCTAATAACACGGTAAATAGAAAAAATAATCCAAAGGATAAATACCAATTTACCTGTTTCAAATATTGATTAAATGCTTGCTTTCTCTTTATCCACGACACTGAAAATCACCCTTTTCACTGTACAAGTATAAAATCGCTTATTATATAGTCCCTTACTGATGAGTCAAAGGATGATCGATAAGCGATACCATTAAAAATCAACTAGGCCTCAACTATTGGCCAGCTTTAATTCAGAAAAGCCTAATAATGTACTGGCTAAATCACTCGAAATAGCACCAATATTCCCCGCACCTTGCGTTAACAATAAATCCCCGTCTTCTAAGATCTCAAGCACCAAGGTATGTAATATTTCTTGACCAGAGACAAAGATAGGTTCTAATTGCCCGCGTTGACGTATAGAACGGCACAATGCACGACTATCTGCCCCGGCTATTGGCGACTCACCCGCACTATAGACGTCTAATAAAAGTAAACAATCGACTTGAGATAATACATCGACAAAATCTTCATAAAGATCGCGAGTTCGGCTAAATCGATGAGGTTGATAAATCATCACCACACGTTTATCCGGCCAACCTAGCCTTGCCGCTTTAATCGTGGCAGCCACTTCGCTAGGATGATGACCATAATCATCAACCAACTTAATTAAACCTTTAACGGTATTAAACTCACCCACTTCCTCAAAACGTCGACCAATTCCCTGAAAACCTGCTAACGCATTAATGATGGCGTGATCCTCAATGTCATCTTCATAAGCCACAGCAATGGCCGCTAATGCATTAAGCACATTATGTTGGCCCGGTAAATTTACCGTCAGTGACAAGTCATTATACCCTTGTCGTCTCACTGTGAACTGGCTTTGATAACCTTGTTGCATAAAATCGATGCCTTGAACATCGACATCCTCACTAAACCCATAAGTCACGACTTTTCGACCAAATCGAGGTAAGAGATCTCGCACGATAGGATCATCAATACACACCACAACAACACCGTAAAAAGGTAAATTATGCACAAACTCAACGAAGGTGTTTTTCAATTTTTCAACATCACCATCATAAGTATCCATATGATCGGCTTCGATGTTAGTGATCACACTCACCATCGGTTGAAGATGTAAGAAGCTCGCATCGCTTTCATCCGCTTCAGCGATCAAATAGCGGCTACTGCCCAATCTGGCATTCGTACCGGCACTATTGAGTAAACCGCCAATAACAAAAGTCGGATCTCGCTCCGCCTGAGCATAGACACTCGCAATGAGACTGGTCGTGGTTGTTTTTCCATGGGTGCCAGCAACCGCCACACCATGACGGTAGCGCATCAGTTCTGCTAGCATTTCTGCACGACGAACAATAGGGATCCGTAATGCCTTTGCCGCGATAATTTCAGGGTTTTCCGCATCAATAGCCGTTGAGACTACCACCACATCAACACCTTCCACCTGACTCGCAGCATGACCGATATGAATTTTCACTCCTAATGACTCTAATCTTGTCGTGACAACATTTCTTGCAATATCTGAGCCGCTTAATTGATAGCCTTCGTTGACTAGCACTTCAGCAATCCCCCCCATTCCGGCACCACCGATACCGACAAAGTAAATATGTTTCACTCGTCTCATTTCAGGGATCATGCTTCTTAATTGCGAAGATTTCTGCTCTTTACTACTCATATCAAACCTTTTCAGCCAACTTAATGCATACACTTGCGACTTGTTCTGTCGCATCAACAACAGCCACATCTCTTGCGCGTTGTCCCATTTGGCTTAATGCCTGCCTTTGGGTTGCTAACAACACTAACTTACTCGTTAATTTCTCCACTGTTACAATGGGTTGAGGCAGCAAAAAAGCCGCCCCCGCTTTCACTAACACTTGTGCATTTTTTGTTTGATGATCGTCAACAGCATAAGGGTAAGGAACTAATAAACTGGGCAGACCAACAGCGGCAAGCTCTGAAACCGTTAACGCACCTGCACGGCACACCACCACATCGGCCCACGCGTAAGCCGCTTCCATGTCATCAATAAACTCCGTGACTTTCACGCTTCCCTCTAATCCCAGCTGCTGGTAAGCCTGATTAACCTGTTTTAAGTTATCACGCCCCACCTGATGCCATAATGTCATTGAATGCGTTTTTACCACATTATCAAGCACACTTGGCATCACATCATTAAAGACTTTCGCCCCTAAACTGCCACCAACAACCAAGAGTTTCAGTGACTCATTCTGCTCACGTTGACGATTATCCCCTAAAACAATTAATTCATGTCTAATGGGATTACCCACAGTCGTCGCTCTAACTTGAGTAAACGTTCCTTCAAATGCACAAAGCACTTGGCTTGCTATTTTGGACAGTAATTTATTCGTCATGCCAGCAATGGCATTTTGCTCATGTAATACTAACGGGACGCCTGACAATTTCGCAGCAACGCCACCGGGGCCACTGGCAAAGCCTCCCATGCCT
This sequence comes from Shewanella surugensis, assembly GCF_023284005.1. Taxonomy (GTDB): domain Bacteria; phylum Pseudomonadota; class Gammaproteobacteria; order Enterobacterales; family Shewanellaceae; genus Shewanella; species Shewanella surugensis. The sequence goes on along the minus strand of NZ_JAKIKS010000008.1, from coordinate 64,119 downwards.
AAAACCACATCAGGCTTAAAAGTATTAATCACACTTCTTGCTTGTAATATGGAGCGTATAATCTTAAAGGGAGCCGCCAACTTACGTATTAAGCCATTGCCTCTGACTCCTTTAATATCAATAAATTCAATATCAAACCCGTGCTTAGGGACTAAATGAGCCTCCATACGTTCCGCGGTACCTAACCATTTAACTTTCCAACCTTGCTGAGCAAGATACTTTGCCACTGCAAGCGCAGGAAACACATGGCCGCCGGTTCCTCCAGCCATGATTAAAATGCGCTTTTCTGATCTTGCCGACATTAGCTTTTTCTCCCTTGTACTGCTTGGACTGAGCTTAAGCGTCTTTCGTAATCGATACGTATCAATATCATCGAAGCCGCTGTCATCACCCAAAGGCTACTGCCACCGTAACTAATAAAAGGCAATGTTAAGCCTTTTGTCGGTAATATTCCGATACTGGCTCCTACATTGACGACCGTTTGAAAACAAAACCAAATACCGATCCCATAAGCTAAATAACCATCAAATGCTCTATCAATCATTAAACACAAGTTACCCAGTTTTATGGCCTTCAGCGCCACAAATAACAACACAGATAACACAACAACGATGCCAATAAAGCCTAATTCTTCACCAATAACAGCAAAAATAAAATCGGTGTGTGCTTCGGGCAAATATTCTAATTTTTGAATGCTGTTTCCTAACCCTTGGCCTAACCAGTCCCCTCGTCCATACGCCATGAGAGATTGGGTTAACTGATACCCACTGCCAAAAGGATCTTGCCAAGGATCTAAAAAGGACGTAACCCTACGCATACGATATGGCTCTAATAAAACTAAGGCGACAAACGCTAACACTCCCGTTAAAATTAGGGCGAAAAAGTCCAATAACCTTGCACCTGCTAGAAATAAAAGGCCAACAGTGCCGACAAATAACACCACCACAGTGCCTAAATCTGGCTGCATTAAAATAAGAACAGCGTAAACAGCAAACACGGCTATGGGCTTATAAAAACCCTTAGCATTTTCTCTAATTTCTTGATGACGGCGAACAAGATACCCCGCCATATAAATCGCAAAAGCCAATTTCGCTAATTCGGCGACTTGTATTCGAATAGGACCGACTGATAACCATCGTGTTGCCCCATTCACTGTGGTACCGACGACTAAGACTAATATCAGCATCATACCCACAATCATCAGCAACCAAGGACTCACCCTTTGCCAATATTGCATTTCAATCTGCAATATAACTGCTGCAATTACCATACAACCAATAAGGTAAAGCGTTTGCCTGATCACAAAATGAAAAGGATCACCTGTTAACGTCCTAGCTTCAGGCATGGAAGCCGACATCACCATGACGAAACCAAAACCTATTAAGCCCATAATGGCAAACAGCAAGCCCCTATCGTATAAACGATTATCACCACTATTTTCACGTAATAAATGCCATTTTGGCCACTGAAAATGATGGCCGAATAAATGAATATCCCTTTCAAAGCTACGCATCTTGTGCCTCTGTTAACGGCGTATATCCAACACCATCATGATTGACTAATTGCCGTACTTGCGCTTTAAAGTCATCACCTCTAGCCATAAAATTAACGTACATGTCTAAACTTGCACAAGCGGGTGACAATAAAACGATGTCGCCCACTGTCGCTATTTCTCTCGCCTTAAGCACAGCCTCTTTCATACCGATAACGGGGTAATAGTCTGCTTTTAACTGACCTATTCTATCCCCATCTTTACCTAACGTAATTAAGGCTCTAACATTCGCTAATGCCCCGATTAATGGGCTGAAATCGGCATCTTTACTGTCTCCTCCCGCAATAAGGATGACATTGCCAGCATGTGTCTCTAATCCTTCTAACGCTGCTAACGTCGCACCCACATTCGTTGCTTTAGAATCATTAATATAAAGTACACCTTGCACCTCATTAACCACCTCACAACGATGGGCGACACCGGAAAACTCACGGGCGACTTGTTTCATTGCACCATGAGAGATACCAACCACATCAGCCAATGCCATTGCTGCAATAACATTGGCTTGATTATGTTTACCCACTAATACCAATTCACTGACAGGCATAATACGAGTGTCACCTTTTACAACATAACCCTCATCAAGCCCCCAATTATTCCCTTCGGCTTGCCTCAACCCAAAACTATTCATTTGAACACATGTATTAGCAAATGTTAATTTATCATCGCGATTAAAAAAAGCCCTCTCACTTTGAGCATATAAACCTAACTTTACCTGCCGATAAGCTTCAATAGATGAATACCTATCCATATGATCTTCAAATATATTTAAACAAGTTCCCGCAATACATTGCAAACTATGAGTCGTTTCTAACTGAAAGCTCGAGAGTTCTAAAATATACAGATCAACAGGCGTCATCAGTAAATCCAATACCGGAATGCCAATATTCCCCCCGACGGCATAAGTCATACCCGCCGCTTTGGTCATTTCAGCGACTAAAGTCGTTACCGTCGTTTTACCATTCGAGCCAGTAATGGCGATAACGCAAGCAGGTTTATCTTGGATCGCTCTAGCAAAGAGCTCAACATCTCCGATGACCTCCACACCCGCTTCAATAGCTTGACCGATCTCAGGGGTACTTAATGGGATCCCTGGACTGATGATAATTTGCGTTGCTTGGCATAATAAATCAGCATCGAAATCCCCCTTCATCAAAGTCACTTGAGGATAAGTATTCGCTAATAATTCAGCTGAAGGCGGTATTTGACGAGAATCCATGACTAAAGGCACTACCCCTTGAGCACATAAGTAACGCACAACAGATAATCCTGTTGCGCCTAATCCCAATACTATATGCGAATACTGATCACTCATATCGTCACTTTACCTTAACTTCAACGTCGCTAAACCCAATAAGACTAAAAACAATGAAATAATCCAAAAGCGCACTATGACTCGGGGTTCAGGCCAACCCTTCAATTCATAATGATGATGAATAGGTGCCATACGGAAGATGCGTTGACCACGTAATTTATAGGAGCCGACTTGTAAAATAACGGAAATGGTTTCAACCACAAAAACACCGCCCATGATCACTAATAGCACTTCTTGACGAACCAAAATAGCAATCACACCTAAGGCCGCCCCTAGCGCTAACGAACCCACATCGCCCATGAAAACTTGTGCCGGATAAGTATTAAACCACAAGAACCCCAAACCCGCGCCCACTATGGCGGTGCACACTATAACCAATTCGCCTGCGCCGGGTAAATAAGGAATATGAAGATAATTGGCAAATTGAGCATGGCCGGATAGATAAGCAATTAACGCAAAGGCTGCTGAAACCATCACTGTTGGCATAATGGCTAAACCATCAAGCCCATCGGTTAAATTAACCGCATTACTGGATCCAACGATCGTGAAGTAAGCCAATACAATGAAGAAACCACCCAATTGCGGCATCACCTCTTTGAAAAAGGGTAAAACAAGTTGGGTTTCACCTAGGCTTTCAGCAGAGCCATATAAATACAAAGCCACAAACAAAGCTGCCACAGACTGAAAAAAGTATTTCCATCTCGCAATTAAACCTTTGGGATCTTTCCTGACGACTTTTCTGTAATCATCCACAAATCCAATGAGACCGAAACTGCCCAAAACAAACAATAACGTCCACACATAGCGACTCGACAAATCTCCCCACAACAGTACACTAATAAAAATACTGGCTAAAATCAGTATGCCACCCATTGTGGGCGTACCACGCTTACTAAAATGAGATTCTGGACCATCATTACGTACCACTTGCCCAATTTGCATTAATTGCAGGCGCTCGATCATTTTCGGCCCCCACCACAAGCTGAATACTAATGCCGTTAACAAACCTAAAATTGCTCGAAAGGTGACATAAGAAAAAACATTAAACCCACTGTAAAACTGGGTTAAATACTCAGTCAAATAGACTAGCATTAAACAAACTCCCCGCGCCCATAGGCAACTGTTAAGGCTTCAACAACGCGCTCCATTTGAGCACTACGTGAACCTTTAACTAATACAGTCACCTCATCCGGCAACTTATTAATATAATTAATTAAATAATTTGATAACTGGTGGATATCAGTACAGTGCTGGCTGCCAAATTCTCGACTGGTCTCTTGGGTTAAGTCACCAACACAAAACACATTGTGAATACCACTTTGTTTCGCTAATTGTCCTAGCTCTGCATGCAAAGCACGCGCATTGTCGCCTAATTCAGCCAAATCGCCCAGTATTAAACACGTATTTCCACCAATTTCTTTTAACCAGTTGATTGCAACAGCCACTGAACTGGGGTTAGCATTATAACTATCATCAATTACCCGAACGCGACCCAAGATCTTAGGCTGCATTCTTCCTTTAACCGGAGAAAGTAGGTGCAGGCCAGCTTTAATGTCATTTAAAGAAACGCCTAATGCTAAACAAATAGCACTCGCACCTAAAGCATTACTCACTTGATGTTGACCCGTTAGCGGCATACTGACTTCGCATACTTGCCCATCGTAATGAAGTTCAAATCGATAACAACCCAAGGGATCAGAGACTAACTTTTTAGCCATTACATCTGCAGAGCAATTAACACCAAAAGTCAGCTGTTGATGCTTATTCGATGCTTGACGCATCACCTCAGAAAAATCATCATCCGCATTAATAATGGCTACGCCATCATCGTCAAGATGATTAAATATTTCGGCTTTAGCTGCCGCCACGCCCTCTAATGAGCCAAATCCTTCTAAATGCGCTGAAGCGACATTGTTTACCATAGCAATACTTGGCTTAACCAATGCTGAGGTATAATCAATTTCTCCTTTATGATTAGCACCTAATTCGAAAACACCGTACTCATCACCCATTTCGAGTCGAAGCAAGGTCAAAGGAACGCCAATCTCATTATTAAAATTACCTGCGGTATACCTCACCGAGTAATGTTGAGACAAAATAGTCGCCACCATTTCTTTGACACTTGTCTTACCATTGGAGCCTGTAATCGCAACACTCACAGGATCGACAAAGTCTCGAACAAAAGCGCCGATTTCTCCCATGGCCCTTTGCGGATCAGGCACCACTATTTGCGGCACATTAATAGGCAATCTTTTTTCAACTAATAATGCAATTGCGCCATTATCCACGGCTGCTTGTGCAAATTCATGGCCATCAAAATGCTCACCTTTCAGCGCCACAAACATGCCATGTTTAGGAATATGGCGACTGTCTATTGTCAGCTGATAGATATAAATATCTTCACCTTGTAATTGAATGCTCTCTAACTCATAGGGGCTACTACAACTAGAGTGTTCTCTTAAATGCTGACAAATTTGCGATAACGTTAACACTATCATGAGGAGCCCTCCGTTAATGCATAAGCCAACTGGCGTTCATCATAGTCATATTTAATGCCTTTCACTTCTTGGTAAGTTTCATGTCCTTTACCTGCCAGTAAAATTAAATCTCCAGATGAGGCTTTCATCACCACCTCACGTATTGCTTGTTCTCGATTCACTTCCACTAACACCTTTGATGGATCATTCAATCCCATTAGCATATCGTCAATAATACTGTGAGGGTCTTCGCCTCGAGCATTATCACTCGTCAGCATGACATGATCAGCACCCATTTCAGCAGCTTGTGCCATTAAAGGGCGTTTTCCTTTATCCCTATCTCCACCGCAGCCCAATACACACCATAATGTTCTCTGGCAATGTACTCTCAGTGCTGATAAAGCTTGAGTTACCGCATCTGGTGTATGCGCATAATCCACCACTAACGTCACCCCGTCACGTCCAATAAAACGCTCCATTCTTCCTGCAACAGGCGTTAATTTAGGGACTAATGTCAGTAATACCGACATATCTTCATTAAGCCCGTATAAAGCTGTTAATGCCGCTAATAGATTGGATAGATTAAAAGCACCGAGCAAGGGTGACTGTATAGTTGCCTCACCTTCAGGCCAAACAAGCGTCGCGATGACACCTGCAGTATTAAATTGGACGTTTTTAGCATAAACGGCTGCCGCTTCATCTCCATTGGCACTAAAACCCAGCAGGTTTAATTGATTGCTGCCATCTTGAGCTAAGGTCTTTAACCAAACTCGGCCTAATTCATCATCTTGATTGATGACTGCTGTTTTAACACTTGGAAATTGAAATAACCTTTTTTTCGCGGCGCCATATTCATTCATGCTACCGTGATAATCTAAATGATCTCGGCTCAAGTTGGTAAAAATAGCAAGATCAAAAGGAACGGCTTGAACGCGAGCTTGTACTAGACCATGGCTAGAAACTTCCATGGCACAAAGATCCACACCTTGACGATCATATTCCTGTAGCTGTTGCATGAGCGTCACCGCATCTGCGGTGGTATTGCTGCTTTCAACAAGTTCTCCAAATAATCCATTCCCCAACGTCCCCATCACTGCCGATTGACAGCCCTTTAAATGGGTCAACTGTGCAATAAATTGACTCACTGATGTCTTGCCGTTAGTGCCTGTAATTCCAATGAGACGTAATCGCTCTGCTGACAAAGGATAAGCATGAGACGCCAAGGCTGATAATTGATTATTAAGCTGGAAAAATGAAATGATCAGTTGCTGTTCATGACTCACTTTTCCGTGTTCTTCTGGGTTATCGGTATGCATCAACACCGCGATGGCTCCAAGATTAAACGCAGCTTGAATATAGTTTCGACCATCGACGGCATGGCCGGGGATCGCGATAAACAGATCCCCAGTCTTAATATGACGACTGTCTAACGTCATATTGTTAATATTTTCTGACCCCGAGTAATGAAACCAAGGTGCTAATAAATCTTGCAATAACATCTATTGATTTGTCCTAGCTAAAGTCGCAATCTTCACTTTATCTTTTGATGTAACAGGTTCAACATTCAACATTTGTAACGAGCCCGACATCACCTTCGCAAAAGGGGGGCCGGCAATATCACCGCCATAATAATGATCCCCTTTAGGCTCATTAATCATGACCGCTATTGCTAACCTCGGATTATTAACTGGGGCAACACCGGCAAAAGAAGCCACGTAATCATCACCGTAGCCACCCGCAACCGCTTTACGACTCGTCCCCGTTTTCCCTGCCACCGGATACCCTTCAATGTGTGCCCTTACCGCCGTCCCCTCCGCTTTAGTGACCCCTTGTAACATACGCATGACTTTATTAGCGACATCAGCAGACAAGACTTGCACGCCTTCAGGCTTTTTCTTTAATTTAACGATGGATGTAGGATATAAAATGCCTTTGCTGCCTAACGTTGCATACATTCTAGCCAGTTGCAGCGCGGTAATGGTCAGTCCATAACCAAAAGATAACGTTGCCCGCTCAAAATCAGACCATCGATGACTATCCCGCACCACTCCAGTACTTTCACCAATAAGATCAATACCACTATAGGTACCTAGCCCTAATGCAGCATAGGTTCCTAATAATTGCTCGATAGGCATGGATAACGCCACTTTTGAAATTCCCACATTACTGGAATGCACTAAAATATCCGTCAAGGATAAATCACCGTAATTTCGACCATCCCTCACCCGCCGTCCACCCAAACGCATCCATCCTGGCGAGGTATCAATCAATTGATTATCTTGTATGGTTCCCGCCTCTAAGGCCGCCGCTACCACAAAAGGTTTAATCACAGAACCTGGCTCAAACGTATCCGTCAGAGCGCGATTTCGCATGCGAAACGCTTGTAATTTATCGGTTGAATTAGGGTTGTATGATGGCGTATTTGCCATCGCTAATACCTCACCAGTCCGGATGTCTAACACCACAATTGAACCTGAGGTCGCTAGATTAATTTCGGTGGCTTTTTTTAACTCTCGATAAGCCAGTTGCTGAATACGCTGATCAATACTCAATACTAAATCATTTGAATTCTCACCTTCTTGGACCATATCAAGGCGTTCCACAACCAGCCCATCCCTCGATTTGCGCACCTTCTGTTTACTAGGCGTGCCCGTTAGCCAAGTATCATAAGTTTTTTCTATGCCTTCAATACCAATACCATCGATATTGGTAATGCCAATCAATTGAGACGTAATTTCCCCAGCAGGGTAATAGCGGCGTGACTCTGATTTAAGATATACCCCCGGAAGATTAAGCAGCTTGATATAATCGGCAACCGCTGGAGTGACCTGCCTTTTTAGGTAAGCAAATCGTTTTTTAGGATGACGTTTTACTCGAGAAAGTATTTTAGTCAGAGGCTCATGTAATACATCTGCCAATGCTTGCCAACGACGCATATCCTTAAAGCCGTCACGAGCATAGACTCGTTTAGGATCGACCCAAACAGCCCGAACAGGCACACTAACCGCTAACATTTCGCCATTGCGATCCGAGATCAAGCCCCGTTGAACCTCTCGACTGGTTGTTCGCAAGGTTCGCATGTCACTTTCATAACGTAATTTATCAGGTTCTATGATTTGAATATAAGCCGCTCGAACAACAAGGGTGATAAATAATAAGCTCACAAAGGCCACAACGACGTATAAACGCCAATGGATCAATTGTGGTTTTTGTATACGCTTTGCTTGTTTATTCATTTCACCCTCACAACAACCTCTTCATTGGGTAGCGGACGCTTCATATTCAGATCCTTAGTCGCAATATTGGTGATCTTGCTATGCTCTGATTGCGACTGCTCTTCTAATAACAAATTACGCCATTCAATATCTAACCTATCTCTCTCTTGCAACATTTGATCCCATTGATTGGTATAGCTTCGGCTCATGTAACTGGTGTATACCACGGCAACAGCGTTCAACATAACCAAAGTCGCTAACAATAATACCCATCTGTGTAGCCAAAGATCATTTAATATAATACGCGTCAAATCTAACCGTGATTTATCCAATATTCATTCCTTACATAAACTTAAGCTCAACTCATGTAGGCTTAACTTACCAGACGTTCTGCCACCCTCAATACCGAGCTGCGCGCTCTTGTATTACGTTCAATTTCTTCAATTGATGGCTTTGTGGCTTTGCCTATAGGCCGTAGTTTACGCGTTTTATTAATTTCAGCTTCTGTGATCGGCAATCCATGGGGAACACTCACCCCTTGGCTATGACGACGAATAAAACGTTTTACCATTCTGTCTTCTAAAGAATGAAAACTGATCACTGAAATCCGCCCTTCAGGGGCCAAAATACTCAATGCGCCTTCCAATGCTTGGTCAATTTGTTCCAATTCACTATTGATATAAATGCGAATGGCTTGAAACACTCTAGTGGCCGGATGTTTATTACGCTCTTTACTCTTACTTATTCGTGCAATCAAATCCGCCAACTCTTTCGTCCTCAAAAAAGGCGTCTTCTCTCTATCTGCCGCGATACATCTCGCAATATGGCGAGAATTTTTTTCTTCTCCATAGGTTTTGAACACCCAAGCCATGTCTTCGATTTCAGCGCGCGCAATCCATTGTGCTGCGGTTTCGCCTTGAGAATTATCCATCCTCATATCAAGTGGGCCATCGCGTAAAAAACTAAAACCACGTTCAGCATCATCTAATTGAGGAGAAGACACCCCGAAATCCAGTAATACACCGTCTATTTTTTTTGTTAATCCCAGTTCGCTAACATAGCTCGCTAATTGACCAAAACCACCATGAACAATTTGAAAGCGGGGATCATCTTTAAACTGCTCTGCCGCCTCAATCGCTTGAGGATCTCTATCAATAGCAATTAAACGTCCATTGGGGCCTAACTGTTTTAACACTTCACGAGAATGACCACCGCGTCCAAAAGTCCCGTCAATATAGACGCCTTCGGCTTGTATATTTAATCCTGCAACCGTTTCTGTTAATAAAACGGATAAGTGTGAAAATTCTTCGTTCATAGTGCTCTTCTATGGTTAAAACTCACGACTAGAGTGAGAAATCAGCTAAACCTTGGTTTGCTGCTAAGTCTTCATTTCGAATCGTTTCAAGACTGGCAGCGATTTCTTGCTCCCAAGTTGACTCATTCCACAATTCAAATTTATTTAGTTGCCCAACTAACATGGCGCGCTTCTCTAAAGCAGCATATTGTCTTAAAGGAGGAGGTAATAATAATCGACCATTAGCATCAAGCTCACATTCATGGGCATAACCCAAGAGTAAGCGCTTGATTGCTCTTTGTGGAGGCTGAGTGTCGGATAGAACCTGCAATTTAGCTTCAATTTTACGCCATTCTAGCTTGGGGTAAAGTAATAAGCAGGGAGATTGAATATCGACTGTAATAACCAGTTCACTACCATGCTCCACATGCAAGGGCTCCCGGTATCGCTTTGGTATTGCGATCCGACCTTTCACATCAAGGTTAATAGCACTTGCTCCACAAAACACTAAATTCTTCCCTGTTTATTTAAATAAGCCAATAAAGCCCACTTATACCCACAATTACCCACTAGACCTAAGTTTAGGGATAGAATGCAAGTCTTGTCAAGGGATGCAGCTATTTAACAAATCCAGTAACCAAGCGGGTTAGCAGGGAATTTTGTCCATATAAATAAAATGGGGCAAAGAGGGATTTTGTGGGTATTTAACCCTAAAAAGTAACAAAAACAGTAAGAAATAAGCTTAAAACAAACACACACGGTGTAAAAAAGTGGTTTTTTAATACCTTTAGGGGGGTATAATGCAACACTTTTATCTGCTTTAACTTTCAATTAATGCCTCATGATAATCGCTAACTCCCTAAAGAATCATGAGTTAACTTCATTATTAATATTAGCATTTATTACTATAATATTAAATACTTAGCTGATTACATAAGACTTTTGACTACCATACTAAAGGCCAGTGAAAGTAAATTTATTGCAAAACATGGGAATAATAATGGCACAAAAACCTTGCCAAACAATAATTTTTATTTTAAAACAGGCAGTTAAATACAAAACCCCTCTCCATTGAATAAAGGTGATACTCAGCCACTTTACATCGGGATGAGTATCACCTAACCTCTTTATTAATTTACAATGTATAGCTCAGCTGCATCCCCACTAACCAAACCTGACCACTCGCTTCTGCTTGATAATTAATCTGGGCCAAATCCAGTAAGGTCATCTCTTCCGTTATTGGGGCATTCCCAATAGCTTTGATGTAGGTCGCAGCAAAATCCACTGCTAATTTAAGCGTTATTTGATATTCAGTACCCGCACTAAACCATAGTCGGTCAGATTCTGGAATGGTTGCGGTTCGATATTCATCATCAACCTCTGTTTTATCTAATGCCATTCCGGCCCGTAAAGACCAATCATGACTCATCTGATACGTACAGCCCAAGGCAAAAAGCCAATTATCTTTAAAATGCTCTTCTTTAACAAGATCTGAATTCAGCTCTCCAATAGGCTTAGTGTCACTGAGGAAATATGCCACTAACTCATCAAACACGTGCCATTGAGTCCAGTTGATGATAAGAAGCAAGCTCAGCTGTTGCTGGTAATGCTAAGGGTAAATAACCATCGATTTGAACATCTTTCCCACCGGTCGGTTTAACTTAATCCTAAAGCTTATCCCTCTAATTTAAGATCAACGCCACTGTAATAAGACAGTCCCAAACGGTGGTCAGCATTGAGCTGCCAGCTTACTCCCGCTTTCCAGCCATAACCGACATCATTCCATGCCTTTAAGTTCAGTCCCGGAGGCTTTGCTATCGCCGCAGGTAAAGGGAGTTCATTAATCCACAGAGGGGTTGAAGCCCTGATTTTACCTTCCCCATATACAACACGCACCCCTGCGCCGACACTGACATGTTCATTGAGTCGATAGGCAATATTAGGGTTTAATTCGACGGTTGCAACGTAAGTCTCACTGCCAAAAATAGCGGCATTATGATTGGCTAATATTTGTGTTTTCAACCCATAGTTTGAATTAGCAGCCACACCTAAGCTCCAGTTTTCATCTAACCGAGTGGTCAAATAAAAATTAGGCACCAACGCATCATCAGTCGCATCGGCATTGAACGTATCCCCTTCGATCCCAATGCAGGCACTGACACCGTCATATCACCGTTAACATCGACATCAGGCATCACATATATGGCGCCTAATGACAATTGAGTTCCCTCAAGATAACTCATCATAGCCGGATTCCGCCCTTGTGCAGAGGCATTATCGGCTATGGCCGCTTCCCCTGCAAAGGCCCGAGACAATCCGGTGGCAGAATATTCTGCCAATTGAAAACCCGCTGCTTGCACTTGCGCAACAGCACCTAACATGGCTGAGCTTACAGCCAACGTTAACATACGCTTCTTCATTATAACTCTCTACTTTATGATTAAAGGTGTAGAACTAAAGCTCTATTTAATTTGAGAGCGCTGTGTACTGACCGAAAAAGACTTTACAAGTTTATTAACAAAAACAGCGTAAACAACCACAAAAACAGCAATTTCAAAACAAGAAATAACTCTTTGGGTTTTTTTCATCGTCTAATGAGGAGGAACAGAAAGGGAGTTTGAGAAAACAGAGGTGATCATTCAAACGGAAAAACTAAATTACACTTTAAATTCAGTGAAATAAAAGTAATTATAGGTAACGCAAGTGTAAACTTAAAAATAAAACCATTATTAGCATATATCACTGCCAAAACAATTAAATTAACACTTCAACCCTTTAAAAAACAGAATGTTACAATGGTTCATTTTTAAACACATAAGCAAAAAAGGTATAAAACACGAACAATATATCCTTAACAGAAATGACGCTACAAGCGTATGCTTATTGCGGTTAAACAGCCAAGCCAGATGAAAATGTAGGGTTCAGCTGACTTGGCTATAATCGACTGTTAACTGACTTCATGCAGCCAAGCAGGTAATTTATCTTCATGAGCTTCAATGTGCTCAATTTCAGATAAGGTTAACCCTATAGAATCTAATCCATTTAATAGGTTGTGACGAGATGCCCTATTGATCTCAAAATTAAAAATAGCGCCTGTTGGTGACGTCACCGTCAACGCCTCTAAATCTACCGTCACTTCCCCACCTTCTACCGCTTCAACTTCATCCATTAACTGCTGCACTTCAGTGCTGGTTAATTTAACGGGCAACAGGCCATTATTAATCGAGTTGCCATAAAAAATATCGGCGAAACTCGGTGCAATAATCACTTTAAGTCCGAAATCAGCCAATGCCCAAGGGGCATGCTCACGACTCGAACCACAACCAAAGTTTTCTTGCGCCACAAGCACTGAAGCACCATGATAGCGGGGATGATTGAGTGCAAAATCAGGATCATGCTCTTCACCCGCATCGTCTAAATAACGCCAATCATGAAATAAATGCACTCCGAAGCCTTCTCGTGTCACTTTTGATAAGAATTGCTTTGGAATAATTTGATCGGTATCGATATTAGCACTATCGATCATTACGGCTAAACCCGTATGTACTGTAAAAGCTTCCATCTCTCTACCTCCTAAAATGGATAGCGAATATCAACAAAATGACCCACGACTGCCGCAGCGGCCGCCATCGCAGGACTCAGTAAATGCGTTCGACTCCCTCGACCTTGACGACCTTCAAAGTTCCGATTGCTGGTCGAGGCACAACGATCGCCCGCTTCAAGTTTGTCATCATTCATCGCAAGACACATAGAGCATCCCGGTAAACGCCATTCAAAGCCTGCTTCCATGAAGATTTTATCTAAACCTTCAATCTCCGCTTGCTCTTTCACAAGTCCTGAGCCGGGTACCACTATCGCTATCACACCCTCTGCCACTTTACGGCCTTTCGCATGAACTGCCGCAGCCCGTAAATCTTCAATACGAGAATTGGTACACGACCCAATAAAGACCTTATTAATACTCACATCTGTCATTTTTGTGCCCGCCTTAAGATCAATATAATTTAAGGCTTTTTTAATACTGTCTCTGATCGTCGTATTTGGTTCATCTTCAGGTGAAGGAACGGGCTGATCAATGGCCACCACTTGCCCAGGATTGGTGCCCCACGTTAACTGCGGCGCAATTTGGCTGGCATCCAGTACAACTTTGGCATCAAATACCGCGTCATCATCAGTTTTCAACTCTCTCCAATGACTGACAGCCTCTTCCCAATCTTTACCTTTTGGGGCGAATTCACGACCTTTCAAATAAGCGAAAGTCGTTTCATCAGGGGCTATCATGCCCGCTTTAGCACCCATTTCAATGGCCATATTACAGACGGTCATCCGTCCTTCCATTGAAAGTGATTGAATCGCCTCACCACAAAATTCAACGACATGGCCAGTACCGCCATCCATGCCCATTTTACCGATTATCGCCAATACAATGTCTTTTGCCGTAATGCCTTCAGCAACTTGGCCTCGCACTTCAATTCTCATCATTTTGGCTTTTGTTTGACGCAAGGTTTGCGTGGCCATCACATGCTCAACTTCTGATGTACCGATCCCAAAAGCCAGCGCACCAAAGGCACCATGTGTTGCCGTATGAGAGTCACCACACACAATGACCGTGCCCGGTACCGTAATACCCAGCTCAGGTCCCATCACATGAACAATACCTTGATTTTTATGAGTGATGTCATACAACTTAACGCCGAACTCTTCACAATTATCCTTCAATGTATCCACTTGAATACGTGCCATTGGACTTAATGCATCTAAACTCGCACTGCGAGTTGAGGTATTATGATCCATCGTGGCAAACGTTTTTTCAGGGGCTCTTAATTTACGCCCCGCAGATCTTAACCCACTGAACGCTTGAGGTGAAGTCACCTCATGCACTAAGTGACGCCCAACGTAAAGGATAGGCGTTTGGCCTTCAACCTCTCTGACAAGATGGCTATCCCATACTTTTTCATATAGTGTCTTACCCATTACACACCTTCCTTTACAACTTGAGCGATATAATCACCCATTTCACTGGTCGACTTTGCTTGGTTTCGCTGATCGCTTGTCAGTAACTCTCCGGTCAGATAACCATCTCGTAAGGCTTTTGATACCGCGACTTCAATCGCCACTGCGGCGGCTTCTTCTTTTAAGCTATGACGCAGCAATAATGCCGCTGATAAAATTTGTGCCACCGGATTGGCAATCCCTTGACCCGCGATATCCGGTGCACTGCCCCCTGCAGGCTCATATAACCCAAAACCTTGACTGTTCATGCTCACCGATGACAGTAATCCCATTGAGCCAGTTAACATGGCAACTTCATCAGAGATAATATCGCCAAATAAATTAGAGCAAAGCATGACATCAAATTCATTTGGACGGCGTAATAGCTGCATTGTCGCGTTATCGATATAAATATGTTCGAGCTCAACATCGGGATAATCTTTGGCGACATCTTCAACCACTTCACGCCATAAGACTGAACAAGCCAGTACATTGGCTTTATCAACAGACGTCACTTTTTTGCGGCGACCTTGAGCCGCCTCAAAAGCGATATGCGCAATACGCTCGATTTCTTTACGGCTATAACGCATGGTATCGAAAGCTTCTTCATTCTCACCTTCACCTTGGCGCCCTTTAGGCTTACCAAAGTAAATACCCCCTGTGAGTTCTCGTACACACAACACATCGAAGCCTTTGGCTGAAATATCGCTACGAAGTGGCGACATATGTTCCAAGCCTTGATGTAATTTGGCGGGGCGAATATTACAAAAAAGCTCAAAATGACCTCGTAGTGGTAATAATGCGCCACGTTCAGGTTGATCGTTAGGCGGTAAATGTTCCCACTTCGGACCACCGACAGAGCCAAATAAAATCGCATCAGCACCTTCACACCCTTTTAATGTGGCCTCAGGCAGTGGACAACCGTGATTATCAATCGCAGCCCCCCCAACATCAAAAGAAGTATATTCAATCGCAAGGGAAAAACGCTCTTCCACTGCGCTCAGCACCTTACGTGCCTCAGCCATCACCTCTGGGCCTATACCATCTCCTGCCAACACTGCTACTTGATAACTCATACGCTTTCTCGGCTCCGTCTTAACTCTATATTATGGTCAATGTATTTCGTACTACGCTAAAGGCTTGCTTCACTTATACTGTGGTAAAGTCACGACTCTGTTTAATTCTTTGCTTATGATCAGCAACTTTATCGGCTCGGCGAGCAAGATTCATCACATGGATTAACGCTTGTACTGATGCTTCAACCACGTCGGTGGCTAAACCCACACCATGGAAACGTCGATCATGATAACTGGCTGTAATATCAACCTGACCCAAGGCATTTTGCCCTTCACCCTTAGCACTTAACTGATAACTGGTAATATTAATCTTGCAATCACTGGCTTGTGATATCGCTTGATAAGCCGCATCAACAGGCCCATTTCCGCTGGCGGTTTGCGTCGCGTCATGACCATCGACATTTAATGTGACGGTGGCACTTGCCTTACCCTGAACAGAATCCGATTGGACCGCTAATGCCTGCAAGGTAAAATGATCATCTTGCTCTGTTTGAGCCTCAATGAACACTAACGCCTCTAGATCATAATCAAACACTTGGCCTTTTTTATCGGCTAAATCGAGAAACGCATCATATAACGTATCCATATCATAATCTTGTTCGCTATAACCCATTTCCATCATGCGATGTTTAATGACATGCCTTCCAGAACGCGACGTCATGTTCAGATTATTACGATTCAAGCCAATACTTTCTGGCGTCATTATTTCATAAGTATTTTTCGACTTAAGCATGCCATCTTGATGAATACCCGATGAATGAGTAAAAGCATTCGAGCCGACAATCGCTTTATTCGCTTGGACTGGCATATTGCATAAGTTACTGACTAATGCTGAAGTACGATGAATTTCCTGAGCATTAATGCCCGTTTCAAACCCAAGCTGACCTTTGCGCGTCTCCAAGATCATGGCAATTTCTTCCAATGAGCAATTACCCGCACGTTCACCAATGCCATTAATGGTACACTCAATTTGACGCGCACCATGCTGCACAGCAGTAATCGAGTTAGCGACAGACAAGCCTAAATCATCATGACAATGCACCGAAATAACAGCTTGATCGATATTGGGAACACGATTGAAGAGTGTTTGGATAATACTGCCAAACTCACTCGGTAAGGTATAACCGACGGTATCGGGAATATTAATCGTGCGTGCACCCGCTTTAATGGCCTCTTCAACCATTCGGCATAAATTATCAATCGGTGTGCGTCCAGCATCTTCACATGAAAACTCAACATCATCAGTAAAGCGACGGGCATATTTAACCGCACCGACGGCCATCTCTAATACTTGATCAAAAGATCGCTTCAACTTACTTTCAACATGGATCGTCGATGTTGAAATAAAAGTGTGAATTCTAAATTGCTCAGCAACCGATAAGGCTTGAGCCGCGGCATCAATGTCTTTTTCTAAGGCTCGAGACAAAGCACATACCCGACTATTTTTGATTGTCTGCGCTATCGTTTGAACCGACTTAAAATCACCAGGTGAAGAAACAGGAAAACCGACTTCCATAACATCGACACCTAAACGCTCGAGTGCTAACGCGATCTGTAACTTCTCTTTAACTGTTAGACTTGCCGCTAAAGCTTGTTCACCATCACGTAATGTGGTGTCAAATATCATAACTCGGTTAGACATCTTCATTTCTCCATCGAACTCTTACTTCGATTTATCGACCGCCCACTAAATTGAGCACTTTAAATAGCAAAAACCCCGCGACTTTCAGCGCGGGGTTTGTGAATGTTGTCCTATGCTATCTAGCACTGATGCAACACTAACGCCTCCGCGCAGAAACTGCGAGAATGAGGAGGAGCTTGAGTAGTGCACGTTGCTTGTTCATCATTATTTATTCAAAAATCCTAGATAACTATATTGGGTTTGAAGCGACAATATTATTGTCACTACTAGTTTTTAACCTGTCAGCGCGCTGCTGTCAACTGCATTTTTTTTCACTACCAACAGGTCGCACCAGATGAAAGCAAAAGAATAAAACATTTAAAATAAACAACCACAAACATTAACATTGTTTACATTTTAATCTAATTTAATTTCACGCTTTATTTAAAAACCACTCCATTTTGAATTACCTTATTTTTTATGCGTTTTTTACTCAAAAGTCGGTATAATTCTCAGCAAATAGAAATTGAAAAAATATCTAAGAAGAATGGGCGTGTTAAAAATGGACTTTCGTTGCATTTTATTAAGTCTCATATTTTGGCTAACGCCAACTGAGGTCAATAGTGAGGAACAAGTCCGTTCCATCAACACTTTTTTATATCAACACCCTGATCAAGCCGTCAATACGATTAGCACCTTCCTGTATAAAAAGCCTGATCAACCTCTTAATCGCTTTAATACACTATTATACCAATACCCGAATCAAGTCCTGAGTACCGTTAATCATTTAGAAAAAAAACTCAGTAAAGACAGCCTTTCGGCAACCACCCAACTGCGTATTGCTTTACTCAAGTGTAATGCCTATTTGCAAATTGGCGAAAATGAGGCGGCGCTTAATCTTGCCAGACTCAGTGAAGCCAAAGCAAAGAAAAATAAACATGAACAAGCAAGGCCTTATTTTATGCTTTGCATGGCTGAAGCCTACGCCAACCTTAACGATATTCAACAAGCCTTGCCTTTGCTCTATTCGGCCATTACCTTAGCTCGTCAAGATAAACAACCTCAAGCGCTCATCAGTGGTCTCTGGTTAAGAAGTAAGCTCGATGCCAGAGTCGAAAATTATGACCCGGCAAAAGATGATCTCACTTTAGCCTTAGATCTCTATCCTGAATTATATGAACAAAAAAGCCAATGGAGTTGGCCACCTAAAGCCTATTTGTATGCCACCATGGCTAAACTTCAACAGCAAACAGGGCACAAAGAAAAAGCTGACAGCTTTATGGAGCGCGCGTTTAAAAGTCCACACGTTGAAGGAAAAATAGAGCTTAATTTAGCATTAGACATGGCTAAAATCGCCTTAGAAAACAAACAAGAACAGACACGAAAAAGTGCTTTACAACAAGCTAGGCTCTTACTACCAGAGCTGGGAACAGAGCTCGAGTTGGCTTATGCCTATAGCAAAATTGCTTACATCGATTTCCATAATAAACGATTTGATAGCGCCACTCAGCTATTGAATTTGAGTATTAAAACCTTTACAAAACAGCATAAAACCATCGAGAATATGCGCGCTAAATGTTTATTAGCCCAAGTAAAGTTAACCAGAGGGATAAAAAGTGAAGGGGTAAAGTTGATGTTAGATGCCATAAAAATTGGTATTAAAAATCAATTCTACCAAGATCTCGAGCAATCCTATCGTGTGATCAGTAAGTATTATGCCGAAAATGGCCAGTATGAACTCGCCTTCAAATACCAACAGAAACGTTTTCAAACCCAAAAAAATGAAAACGATTACATTAAACGAATTTGGCTACTACAGCTAAAATCTGATTCGAGCCGCCAAGAAGTATTACAGGCTAATAAAACCCAGCCAACAAAAACGTTCCTTAAAGCCCCGTTCCTCTTATCTCAAAGTCTTTATATCGTCACAGCGGTTATTTTATTGATATTATGTGTGATGATGACTTATAAACATCTTTCTAGAGTGAGAGCTAAACCATCGAATAAAATTCTCTCTGTTTCGCCTCAAGAAACCACAACACTCTCAGAGATGGAACGGCTATTAAATGGTAGTAAACAAGGTCATACTCCCTTGTCCTTGCTTATTTTTGACCCAAGCTATATTAACAAACATGATCTTCCCACGATTATCGCACAATTAAAAAACACCTTAAGAGAGCAAGATAAGCTTTTACACTATGATAATGATCAATTATTAATCTTCTTACCTCATACTTCCGAAAAAGGCGCACTCAATGTCATCCAACAGCTGATTATTGCGCTATCCCCATGGCAAGATGATCATAGAGTGAATATTGGCCTGAGTACCATGCAGCAATTTGATAATATGGGATCCATGATAAAACGTGCCAGTATCAATTTACTCAGTAAAATTAAATCAAACGAGTCTTAGCCTAAAGATCAGCACGAGTGAGGTATTGGGTTATTTCATCTAAAAATGCACCGCCAAAACGCTCAAGTTTACGTTCCCCTACACCATTCACCGCCAGTAACTCTCTAGGACTGGTGGGCAAAATCGCCGCCATTTCAGCTAATGTGGCATCATTAAACACCAAGTAGGGGGGCACATCGAGTTCCTCGGCTAAAGAGCGGCGTAATAATTTCAATTTAGCGAATAACTTACGATCATAATCTATACGCGTTTTACTGCCAGTACTACGACGCTTAATACTCGGTAATACCATTCTCGGCTCTGCAAGTTGCAACGATACTTCCCCTTTAAGCACCACTCTTGCGGATGCATTTAAGGTCACCGACGAGCCACGTGTTATATCTTGACTGGCTAAACCTAAATGAATGAGTTGACGGGTAACACTCAGCCAATACTCTTGACTTTTATCTTTACCGACTCCCCACGTCGATAACTTGTTATGACCTCTATCAAGGACATTGGCCGCTTTCGATCCTCGCAATATATCAATGAGATAATTCACCCCAAAACCTTGATTCAATCGATAGATACAAGACAACACTTTTTGAGCATCTTCTATGCCATCATAACGCTTAGGCGGATCGAGGCAAATATCACAGTTACCACAAGGTTTAAGGGCACTTTCATCAAAATAATGCAGCAATACTTGTCTACGGCAAGTTTGCGCCTCGGCAAAAGCCGCCATGGTATTGAGTTTATGAAATTCAACTTGCTGTTGCGGTCCAGGTTCGGACTGTTCAATAAGGTGCCTTACACGCCCGATATCATTGGGATCGAATAAGAGTAAGGCTTCAGAATCAAGTCCATCTCTACCTGCTCGCCCCGTTTCTTGATAGTAAGCTTCCACGCTTTTAGGAATATCATAGTGCACGACATAACGCACATTAGACTTATTAATCCCCATACCAAAAGCCACTGTCGCAACGACAATATCAATTTGGTCTCTTAAAAACTTATCTTGTACTTCGCCCCGATCTTCTTGGGTTTTCCCCGCATGATAAGCCTCCGCCTTAAAGCCTTGCAACTTTAGCCTTTCAGACACCTCATCGACTCGACGCCGACTACTGCAATAAATGATGCCACTATTGCCATTTTGCTGCTCAATAAATTGTCTCACTTGATTTGAGGCACTCAGTTTTTCCACCACGGTATAACGAATGTTGGGGCGATCAAAACTGGTCAAAAGCGAATAAGGACTAATGGTTAAACGCTGACAAATGTCATGGCGCGTCGCCTGATCCGCTGTGGCCGTCAATGCCATGATGGGCACCTGCTCAAAATGTTGACGTAATTGGCCCAAAGCAGCATATTCTGGTCTAAAATCATGTCCCCACTGAGAAATACAGTGGGCTTCATCGATGGCAAATAACGAAATAGATAACGATTTCAAACGCTCTATAAACTGCCCTTGCAATAACCGCTCAGGTGAAACATACAGTAATTTAAGCTCACCACTGTGCATCTGTTGTAGCACTTTGGTGCTTTCCTCCCAAGGCAAAGAGGAGTTTAAATACGCTGCTGCTACGCCCATTTGGGTTAAACTGTCGACTTGATCTTTCATCAAAGAAATCAGTGGAGAAACCACTAATGTTAGGCCTGGTAAGAGTAAAGCCGGTAACTGATAGCATAAACTTTTCCCGCCCCCCGTTGGCATGATCACTAGGCAATCTTGTCCGCTACAGATCTGCTCAACAACATCACGTTGCCCCGCTCTAAAAACGCGATATCCAAAAACGGATTGAAGACAGGATAAAAATTCATCTTGGGGGGTGTCGAGAAGTGCTTGTTCCATGATCTGCCAACGTCAAAAAATGAACTGCTCATTCTAATAGAGCTTCACTCTCTTGTCTCTCCTTCAAATTAAAATTAACGCGAAAAAAGACACTTGCATCCTGAATATGATTAAAGATAGATTAGATAAATAGATTTTTTACTCTAATTTAGTCATTTTAAATATTCAGGCCAACACAACATTAAGGCTTACTAAGGACACCTATGCACGCAGACATCAAAATGGAAACGTTACGTCAATTGGCTGAAGTCGTCGATCAGCAGATCCCTTTTCATAACTTATTAGACATGCGAGTCAAGCAATACGATTTAAAGGGTCTGGAAATGACCGTGATGATGCGCACTGAACTGGTGGGTAATATTCATCAGAATATTCTCCATGGTGGCGTAACGGCTTCTGTACTCGATGTTGTGGGGGGATTTACCGCTTTTGCAAGCTTAATCGACAGCCGTGATGATTGGAACATTGATGAGCTTAAAAGTCGAGTAAAAACCCTCAGTACCATCGATTTGCGCATCGATTATTTACGTCCTGGACGAGGAGAAGTCTTTACTGGCACTGGCACAGTCATACGTGCAGGTAATCGCGTTTCTGTTTGCCGAATGGAATTACACAATGAAAGAGGCGATCACATTGCTTTTGGTACCGGGACCTACATGGTTGGCTAACAGCACGGTGAAAACAATCCTCTAAGATCCAGCGGGTTTAATGGCTACCTAAGCGCATTACCTATACGCTTGGCTCATAAAGTAGCGCGTTAACGACAGTAAATGATTGAGTCGACTAGAATAGAGGCATACAATCTGCGCCTCTGTTATTTTTTGGGTTGGATTTTATGCATGATACTGAATATCGCAAGGGCATTATGTATGCCATTGTGGCCTATACGCTGTGGGGCATTGCACCCCTGTATTTTAAATTACTCAGTGATGTGCCAGCCACCGAAATTCTGCTTCATCGCGTGTTGTGGTCATTTATTTTTGTCATCTTGCTCGTTAGCTGCTTCGGTAAGTTTTCTCGACTACGAGCAGTCTTAAAAAAACCCAAACAGCTCGGGATCCTGTGTGTAACCTCATTGTTAATTGCCGTTAATTGGCTGGTTTTTATCTGGGCGGTGAATAATGAACACATGTTAGATGCCAGTTTAGGGTATTTTATTAACCCACTCGTTAATGTGTTATTAGGCATGTTATTTTTAGGCGAACGTTTGCGTAAATTACAATGGCTAGCATTAACGTTAGCCGCTACAGGCGTATTGCTGCAACTCATTTCCTTTGGCTCGATACCGACCATTTCTTTAGTTTTGGCGTTATCTTTTGCCTTTTATGGTTTATTACGTAAAAAAGTCAATGTGGATGCACAAACAGGCTTGTTAGTCGAAACCGCTATTTTAGTCCCTATCGCACTGTTATATTTATTACAAAATATTGATGGCTCGCTCACTCACTTCATCGATAGTGATATCTCTCGTCAATTATTACTCATGAGCGCAGGTATTGTCACCACTATCCCGCTGCTTTGTTTTGCGGCATCGGCTGTGAGGATCCCTTTATCTTTATTGGGCTTTTTCCAATATATCGGCCCAAGTATCATGTTCATCATGGCCATAAGCCTATTCAATGAGCCCTTTAATTTAGAAGAAGCCTCTACCTTTGGCTTCATCTGGGCAGGTTTAATACTGTTTACCGTCGATATTTTTTATAAACGTAAAAAGGCACAATAACCATCAAAAAACAGGCCGCAATCGCGGCCTGTCTTATACCCAAGCTGCTAGAGTCGGTATCTTCACGTTATTTGGCTATAAACCAAGATCATCAGTCTACAGCTCGAGTAGTAATATTTTAGACTTACGTTGGTAGTTATATAACTGCTTCTTTTTCCCGGGTAATTCATTGACTTCAACAATATTAAACCCATGTTCTAAGAACCAATGAATACTGCGAGTCGTAAGCGCAAATAAGCGAGAATAGCCCCTCACTCTTGCCTGGCCTATGATGTTATTAAGCAGCAAACTGCCTCTGTCTGCATCTCGATACTCAGGATGCACCACTAAACAGGCAAACTCACCGGCATTATCTTCTTCAAAGGGATAAAATGCCGCGCAACCTATCACTAAACTATCTCGCTCAATCAACATGAACTGTTCAATTTCCATTTCCAGCTGCTCACGCGAACGCCTCACTAAAATACCTTGCTCTTCTAATGGACGAATGAGATCTAAAACCCCCCCGATATCACGAATGGAGGCTCGGCGTAACCTTTCAGCACTTTCGGTCACTATTTGTGTGCCGACCCCATCACGAGAAAACATCTCTTGTAACAATGCCCCATTATCGAGATAACTAATAAAATGGCACCGGGCGACCCCATTACGACAAGCATCAACGCTGGCTTTCAAAAACATTTGTATCCCCACCCCCATAACATCGGCTGCAGAGATATCCATTAGCAGTTTATGCACATCGGTAGGCATGAGTTCAGCTAACACCTCACCTTGCTCATTAAGAATGCCTTTTTCGGCACTAAAACCTATCATTTTGTCGGCTTTTAGTTTCACCGCAATTTGGGTTGCCACTTCCTCGGCCGTCAAATTAAAACTTTCACCGGTCACAGAAGCCGCAATAGGGCCGAGTAAAACAATACCATGATGCTCAAGCTGACGCTGTAACCCTTGGGTATCGATACGCCTCACTTTACCGCTCAAGCAAAAATCCACGCCATCATCGATACCTAATGGCTGTGCAATTACAAAATTGCCACTGACCACATTAATCTGAGCACCTTGTAATGGTGTATTGCTCAAACTCATCGATAATCTCGCGGTAATGTCTAGCTGTAAGCCTCCAACCACTTGCTTAATGACCTTTAAAGACGCCTCGTCGGTGATCCGTACACCTCGATGGTACTCAGGCTGAATCCCATGAATCGATAAAGCCTCATCAATTTGTGGGCGCGCACCATGCACTAGCACCATTTTAATGCCTAGACTGTGCAATAATGCAATATCATTAATAATCGAATGGAACTGAGTCTGTGCTAGGGCTTCTCCTCCCAGCATCACCACAAAAGTCTTGCCTCTATGCGCGTTCACATAAGAAGCAGATTGACGAAACCCATTAACTAGTTCAGTGGTACGCACGCTAATCTCTCACCTTTAAATATGTCGTTGCCTTCTTTTATGACTTATTTTGAGCCCAAATAATGTCTGCTGATGAGTAAAATTAAGTAAACAGCGCAGGGTGCTTTTACTCACTCAACCGCATTGCTTTCACCCAAAACACAGTGATAAGTATAAGACAAACTTTATGAATAACAGCATATAGAAAGAATACTATTGCATTTTAATGCAATTAAAAAGCATTTATTTTCACTTCATGTTGTTTATCGCCCATCAAATCCCTCAACCTACCTAATGATGCTGTATCGATAGATTAGAGTAAGCACACAACTTTAACGGTTTGACAGCAAATGAGACGCCACAATTAACATCTGACAAACAAAGTAGAAATAACAGCCAAAAAAAAACCCCTATAAAGGGGTTTTTTAAAACTAAAATCAAGTAATTACTTGATTTTAGCTTCTTTATACATAACGTGCTGACGGATAACTGGATCAAATTTCTTGATTTCCATTTTTTCAGGCATGTTACGTTTGTTTTTCTCAGTCGTGTAGAAATGACCTGTTTTAGCGCTAGAAACTAGCTTGATCTTCTCACGATTACCTTTAGATTTAGCCATTGCTTATTACACCTTTTCGCCGCGGGCACGAAGTTCTGCAACAACAACTTCAATACCTTTTTTATCAATGATACGAATACCTTTAGTCGATATACGTAGCTGTACGAAGCGCTTTTCATCTTCTAACCAGAAACGGTGGTTCTGTAGGTTAGGTAAAAAACGACGACGAGTCGCGTTTTTCGCGTGCGAACGGTTGTTACCAACCATAGGTCGCTTGCCAGTTACTTGGCATACTCTTGACATGTCAATCTTCTCCAAAAACAGTTTTAACGCTCAAGCATTAATGTACCCCGTAAGGCCGTCGCCCGAGGCACACAAAGAGGGCGCATTTTATACAGGATCTAAAATCAAAGATCAAGGAATAGATCAATCTATCCATCCCCGCTCTGCGAAAGAAACACACTGATTACCCCCTATAACCATATGATCTAATAAAGAAACATCGATAGTTAACAGGGCATGTTTTAATCGCTCAGTTATTCGCCGATCTGCTTGGCTTGGCTCAGCAATCCCAGAAGGATGGTTGTGGCACACAATCACAGCAGCGGCTTTCTTTTCAAGCACTAGGCTAACCACTTCTCGTGGGTAGACAGAGGCAGAATCTATGGTGCCACGGAATAATTCAACAAACTGAATCACTCGGTGCTGACTATCTAGCAATAAAACGCCAAAGACTTCATAGGCACGATCCGCTAATTGTCTCATTAAATAGTCTCGAGTTAAATCAGGATCTGATAAAATTTTGCCTCTTTGGAGATTTTCTTTCGAAATTCGCCTACTTAATTCAACTGCAGCCTGTAATTGTGCGTATTTTACCGGCCCTATTCCCTTTAATTCACATATTTGTTTCTCTGACGCACTCACTACCGCACGTAAACCACCAAAATGAATCATCAAGTCTCGCGCTAATGCCACTGCACTTTGCCCTTTTAGCCCCACTCTGAGTAACACTGCCAATAATTCAGCGTCAGATAAGCAGGCAACCCCCATGGATAACAGCTTATCTCTTGGTCCTTCCCCGACAGGACAATCCGTAATCGCCATCAGCACACCCTTCATAAATGACTTATTTACTCTCAGTATGGTCGCTGGGGTAAAAATAGTTCAAAATGAAATCGATGATCCTCCCTATAAGCTTTTTATGTTATCTTATCGGGTTAATAAACATAGCGAATGCTTGGCAGTGGATCATGAGTCTGACAAATAAGAATATCCTTTTAGGGATTGGCGGAGGAATTGCCGCTTATAAATCCGCAGAATTGGTGCGCCGATTAAAAGAACGCGGCGCTAATGTGAGAGTCATTATGAGCCAGAGTGCTCAAGCATTTATTACGCCTCTCACATTACAAGCCTTATCAGGCAACCCTTTGGCTATCGATTTACTCGATCCCGCTGCTGAAGCCGCTATGGGCCACATAGAATTAGCCCGTTGGGCCGATCTAGTGATTATCGCGCCAGCCACTGCCAATTTACTCGCTCGCCTTAATGCGGGTATGGCCGATGAGCTCATCACCACCACTTGCTTAGCCACTCATGCACCTGTCATTGTGTGCCCAGCAATGAACCAGCAAATGTACCTCAATCTCACCACCCAAGAAAACTTAAGCCATTTACAACGTAAAGGTGTGCCTATTTGGGGGCCAGACAGTGGCAGCCAAGCCTGTGGTGAGATAGGCCCAGGTCGTATGTTAGAAGCCAATGATATCGCCAATCGTGCCAGTGACTTTTTCGCACCGCAACCGTTCGAAAATGTGAATTTATTGCTGACGGCTGGCCCCACTCGCGAAGCCATCGATCCTGTGCGTTATATTTCTAATCATAGTTCAGGAAAAATGGGCTTTGCCCTTGCTCAAGCGGCAAGCGAGATGGGCGCCAAGGTCACTTTAGTCTCAGGCCCCGTTAATCTCAGTACGCCATTGGGTGTAACTCGCATTGATGTTGACTCTGCAGCTGAAATGCACGCGGCAGTCATGCAACATGTTAATCATCAAGATATCTTTATCGGATGCGCTGCTGTGGCAGATTATCGTATTGCCAATATCGCCACCCGCAAACTCAAAAAATCATCATCGGATACCATGACACTGGATTTAGTCAAAAACCCTGATATTCTCGCCAGCGTTGCCAACTTAACCCCTAAACCTTTTACCGTCGGCTTTGCCGCTGAAACACAAGATGTCGTCCATTATGCTAAAGATAAACTCATGCGTAAAAAACTCGATATGATCGCCGCAAACGATGTCTCTCAACCGGAATTAGGCTTTAATGCTGACAATAATGCACTCTGTGTTATTTGGGATGATGGCCAACAGATGCTACCCACCACCGATAAATACACCCTAGCCAAACAACTTTTGTCCCTCATCGCAGATAAAAGACTCAATGAATAGGCGTTATCGTATTCAATCGCACTAATGATATTTAAAGTATTTTAGGAAGAGCCGTGATTAAATGCAGTCCAAGCGGGCTGCTCTTAATAAGTTAGCGATATAGCATCCAATATATCCACTTTATGCGTGCTCAGCAGTAACCGAGTGAAGGATATTTCAATGGCTGTTAGCCCCAAAATAAATCGTCGTGAACACATTTTACAATCGTTAGCGACCATGTTAGAAACCAACCCTGGTCAACGTATCACCACGGCAAAACTCGCCGCCGAAGTCGGTGTATCAGAAGCGGCACTTTATCGGCACTTTCCCAGTAAAGCCCGTATGTTCGAAGGATTAATCGAATTTATTGAAGAGTCATTACTGTCGCGTATCAACCTCATCATGGAAGAAGAGAAAGATACCATGAAGCGTTGTCATCAATTGCTGCAATTGTTATTGGTGTTTGCCGAACGTAACCCTGGCATTTCCAGAGTGTTAAACGGTGATGCATTACTGGGCGAAAATGAGCGTCTTCGCAATAGGATAAGCCAACTTTTTGCCAAAATAGAAACCCATTTAAAACAAATTTTACGGGAAAAATCCTTACGTGAAGCCACCGGTTTCACCTTAGATGAGTCGGTATTAGCCAACTTACTATTAGCCATCGCCGAAGGACGCATTGCGCAGTTTGTACGCAGTGAATTCAAACTCAAACCCACCCATAACTTTGCCGAACAGTGGCATTTTATCCAGCAGCAACTGCTGCAAAGTTAATCTTTTATTTTCAAGTGGGCATGTTCAATCATATCCACTTGAAAACATCACTTAAAACACGTAATTTACACACAAACTCGTTAGTGACAAATACAAGGAAGTAGCATGAATTTATTTAAAACGTTCAGTTTTATGACGTTACTCTTATGCGCGACAGCACTTGCTGAAACCAAAATCGATAGCAAACCACTTGATCCCAGCACCCTTTTTAGTCTTTCTAATGAATATAGCCAAGTCAAAATTTCACCCAAAGGCGATTACATCAGTGCCATTAAGATCTTCGAAGGTAAAAAACTGCTGATCATTCTCGATAGCAAAACAAAAAAACTACTGCATGCGGTGCATTTTCCCGATAATGCGCAAGTGGGAGATTACGTCTGGGCGAATCATGAACGTTTAGTATTACAAAAAGAATATCTCAAAGGCTGGAGTGATGTCCCTGAGTATCACGGTGAACTTTATGCGGTTAATGCCGACGGTAAAAAAGCAAAATACCTTTTTGGATATAAAACCAGTGAAAAGCAGCTCGGCACGCTGATAAAGAAAAACACGCCTATTCAAGCAACAGCGTCCATCCTCGATGCTTTGCCTAGTAATAATCGGTACATGTTAGTTTCAGCGATCCCTTGGTCAGGCTCCACAGGAAGAGAATTAAATACAGAAGCTAATCAAATCGTTTACCGTGTCGATATTTATAAAGGATTACGCCGAAAACTCGGACGCGCTCCAATCGGCAACTCTCATTTTTTGACTGACAATGAAGGTGAACTGCGTTTTGTCAGTGGCACCAATGATCATATTCATTCACAGCTGTTTTACCGACAGGATGGCCAATGGATAAATACTCATCAATTTAGCTATAACTTAAATGATATGCAGCCTATTGCCTTCGGTGAGAATAACAACCAAGTCTATGTCATCGGCAGAGAATCAGGCCAAACCCGTGGCGTTTATCTGCTTAATGTTAAAACCGGTGATAAACAAAAAATTAGCCAAGATAACACGGTCGATCCCAGTAATGTGTGGATCAACAATATCAATAAAAAGCTGTACGCCGTAGAATATGAAAACGGGTATCCTGAGTATGAATTTGTCGATAACAAGGATATTTATGCCCAATACACTAAGCAATTATTAGCCTCTTTACCCGGCCATCAAATTCGCCTCGTCAGCGAAACAATGAATAGCGACAAGTTAATCATTAATGCTTTCAATGACCGAAACCCAGGTGATTATTACTTATTTGATGCACAAAAAGTCAAACTAGAATATTTATTTTCACAAAAGAGCTGGCTCGATCCTGAGCAAATGGCAGACGTTAAACCCATTAGCTTTACCGCCCGCGACGGAAAGACCATTCATGGTTACTTGACCTTGCCTTACGGGGCAGATGCCAAAAACCTTCCGCTGGTGGTTAACCCTCATGGCGGCCCTTATGGTGTAAGAGACGGGTGGGAGTTTAATGCTCAAAATCAGCTCTTCGCTCAACAAGGCATGGCGGTATTACAAGTTAACTTTCGCGGTTCAGGCGGTTATGGTCAAGCGTTTGAGGAATTGGGCCATCAAAAGTGGGGCACCGACATTCAATATGACATCATCGATGGGACTAAAGATCTCATTGCGCAAGGTATAGCCGATAAAAGCCGTATTTGTATTGTCGGCGGCAGCTTTGGCGGTTATTCCGCATTGCAAAGTTCCATCATCGATCCGGATTTATTTCAGTGCGCTATCGGCATGTCTGGCGTATACGATCTGGAACTCATGTTTAATGAAGGTCATGTTTCTCAAAGAAAGACTGGACAAGCCTACCTCGGCGCCGTATTGGGTAAAGACGTCGCTCAGCTAAAAGCCATGTCGCCTACACACCATGTGGATAAACTCAAAGCGAAACTGTTACTTATTCATGGTGGGGGTGATAAACGTGCCCCTATTGAACAATTTGAGGCATTAGCGTCAGCCTTAAGCAAGCAACACTACCCTTTCGATAAAATGGTGCTCGATAATGAAGGTCACGGTTTTTATAAAGATGAACACCGAGCGCAGGCTTATCGTAAAATGCTCAGTTTCTTGAAAACCAACTTAAAACTGTAACGCTAATAAGTGATGGTTTATCCTTAACTTTCCATCAGGCACTACTGAGTCATCGGCTCACATATTTGCTTTTTTAGCTTATGTGGGCCAATATCCCCCCTTTTTTAATTTGAGCATAAACGTTACTCAACTCGCTCAACATAAATCAATAGTGCCTCTCTTTTTACATGCTCAACACTCAAACGCAGGAAAATCCATGTCCGCTTCACGCTTATGCCGTTTACTTTTTTCATCTTTATTGTTGCTGTTCAGCACCTTGTCTTTGGCGCAAACGGCCAGCCAAACGCCTAATGAACTTGCCACACTGTTTAGCCGTTCGAGCCAATTTAGTCAGGTAAAAATCTCCCCAAACGGCGACTATATTAGCGCCATCACCCATAAAGAAGGCAAAACTGCACTGCTGCTGCTCAACGCGACCACACTTGAATTACTTCACTTAGTTCGTTTTTCCAGCAATGCCCAAGTCGGTGATTATATCTGGGCCAATGATCAACGCCTCGTCATGGAAAAAGAATACATTGTCGGTTGGCAAAGTCACCCCATTTACTATGGCGAATTGTATGCGATTAACGCCGATGGCAGTAAACCCAAATATATTTTTGGCTATAAACGTAAAAGTATGTTGCTCAGCTCACATGCCAAACAAAATCAGGCAATACGCGCTACAGGCTATATTCTCGACCCATTAATTAATGATGATAAGCACTTACTGGTATCGGCTATCCCTTGGGATAACAAAAACAGTCGCACACTCAACACCGAACTCGCTAAGACCGTTTATAAAGTCAATATCGACAAAGGAACACGGACAAAAGTCACTCGCGCACCCATTGAAAACTCGCAGTTTATGACCGATCACCAAGGTCAATTACGCTTTGTCAGTGGCAGCCAAGATCATCTGTCTTCCTCTTTGTTTTACCGAAAAAATGATGCTTGGGTGAACGTGAATAAACTGGGCTTTAAGCTCGATAACATGAACCTGATTGCTTTTGGAAAAGAGCAAAACCAACTTTATGTCTCAGGGGAAAACCAAGGCCAACCACTCGGTATTTATCGCGTCAATACCACCACGGGGGCGCATAAAAAAATCATTCAAAATCCGGATGTCGACTACAGCCATGCATGGATAAATCCCTTAACAAAGGAACTCTATGCGATTGAGTTTGAAAATGGTTATCCGAGTTATGCCTTTATCAATAAAAACGATCCCTTTGCTCTTTACACTAAACAGTTACTGAACAGTTTTACAGGCTTGCAAGTGCGCCTTGTAAGCAGTACCAAAACAGCGGATAAAGTCATTGTCAAAACCTTTAACGACACCAGCCCCGGTCAATATTATCTATTTGATACCCAAGCCGTGAAATTGCGCTATTTGTTCAGCGAAAAATCATGGATAGAACCCAAGAAGATGGCAACAGTGAAACCCGTCCAATTTAGCGCCAGAGACGGTCAAATCATTCATGGTTATCTCACTCTACCTAAAGGACAACAAGCTAAAGACTTACCGCTGGTGGTTAACCCTCACGGCGGCCCTTATGGAGTAAGAGACGGCTGGGAGTTTGATGTTCAAAATCAACTTTTCGCTAGCCAAGGCATGGCGGTATTGCAAGTCAACTTTAGGGGCTCTGGGGGGTATGGCCAAGCGTTTGAAGCGCTAGGCTACCAAAAATGGGGCACCGACATTCAATATGACATCATCGATGGTACTAAAGATCTCATTGCGCAAGGTATCGTCGATAAAAACCGTATCTGTATAGCGGGCAGTAGCTTTGGCGGTTATTCCGCGTTGCAAAGCTCAATCATCGAACCTGATTTATTTCAGTGCGCCATCGGTATGTTCGGCGTATACGATCTCGCCGAGATGTTCGAAGAAGGTGATATCTCCGATAGCAAGAGTGGCCAAGCCTACCTGAGCACCGTGCTAGGTGATGATCCGGCTCAACTACAAGCCATGTCACCCGCCCAGCACGTGGATAAACTCAAGGCCAAGTTGCTGCTTATTCATGGTGGCAAAGATGAACGTGCCCCAATTGAGCAGTTTGAAGCACTAGAGTCTGCCCTAAACAAGCGGAAATATCCGTTTGATTCGCTGCTCCTCGATGATGAAGGTCATGGCTTTTACAAAGATGAGCACCAAGCACAGGCCTATCGAAAAATGCTCAGTTTTTTGAAAGAAAACCTGAAACTGTAACCCTTAAATATTAATCACTAGCAATAAGCAAAACATCAATTTTAACCTATTGATGTTTTGCATGAAAAACAAATCTATAACAATAAATCAACACTTGGTGTGAATAGTGAAATAACGTATTATCGATTGTAAAGTAACCCAATTCTTCATCAAGGCTCCTAATGTTTCACTTTAAATTAACCGCTTTTTTCGGCTTACTGTTATTCAGCATAACCACTCAAGTCATGAGCGCTACTGATCCAGCAAGCTTATTTAGCCGTTCAAGTGAATTTACTCAAGTCCAGATTTCACCCGCTGGGCAGTATATTAGTGCGATTCAACTTTTTGAAGGTAAAAGACTGCTTATCATCTTGGACTCCACAACAAAAAAATTATTACATGTGGTTAACTTTCCAGGTAAAGCCCAGGTCGGTGATTATTCATGGGCAAACAATGAACGTTTAATAGTGCAAAAGCAATATCTTAAAGGTTGGAGTATCGAACCTTTATATTATGGCGAACTCTACGCAGTTAATGCTGACGGTTCGAATGATGAGTATATATTTGGATATAAAGACAGTTCTTCTATTAGAGGGACAGCCTATCTTTTAGATCCACTATTGAATGAAAAACGTTACGCATTAATAGAAGTCATCCCTTGGAGCAGTGGCTCAGGTAAAAGAAGCTACTCCTCTGTAGTGTATCGGGTTGATATTTACAATGGTAGTCTTCGTAAAAGAGCAAAGTCTCCCATCCCCTATCCTGTCTACTTAACCGATAATAATGGGCAACTACGTTTTGTCAGTGGCAGTAAAGATCATATCAATTCCTCACTTTTTTATCGCCAAGAGGGTGAATGGATTAACACCGATAAATTCAAATTTAATTTACAGAACATGAAACCCATCGCTTTTAGCCAGAATAAAGATGAAGTCTATGTTTACGGCCAAAAGAACGGACAAACTCATGGTATTTATTTACTTAATATTAAAACAGGCCAAAAGCAAAAAATTAGCCAAGATAGTACTGTTGACCCAAATAATGTCTGGATTAATAGCAATAATAAAAAGCTTTATGCTGTTGAATATGAAAAGGGCTATCCTGAATATGAATTTATCGATAAAAACGATACCTATGCTAAACATCTAAAGCTGTTATTAACCTCCTTAGTTGGCCACCAAATTCACTTAATTAGCCAAACACGTGATGCCGACAAATTGCTAATTCTCGCCTTTAATAACAGAAACCCTGGTGATTATTACCTATTCGACACAAAGAAAACCAAGCTTTCCCTCCTATTTTCCCGTAATAAATGGCTCGATCCCAACAAAATGGCGGATGTCAAACCCATTAGCTTTACTGCTCGCGATGGAAAAACCATCCATGGATATTTGACCTTACCCTATGGTATAGATGCAAAAAATTTACCTCTAGTCGTCAACCCTCACGGGGGCCCACATGGTCTACGTGATTATTGGCGATTTGTTCCTCAAAACCAGCTTTTAGCCAGCCAAGGTATGGCTGTATTACAGGTCAACTTTAGAGGTTCTGGCGGTTATGGCCAAGCCTTTGAAGAGCTGGGTTATCAAAAATGGGGCACGGACATTCAATATGACATCATCGATGGCACCAAAGATTTAATTACTCAGGGCATAGTGGACAAAAACCGTATTTGCATCGTCGGGGGCAGCTTTGGTGGTTATAGTGCATTACAAAGCTCAATCATCGAACCGGATTTATTTCAGTGCGCCATCGGCATGCATGGTATTTACGATCTTGCCATGATGTTTGATGAAGGCAGTATATCGGATAAATATGCAGGCCAAGCCTATCTTAAAGCGGCTCTAGGAAATGATATGAATCAACTTAAGGCCATGTCACCCACACATCATGTGAGTAAACTAAAAGCCAAATTATTATTAATCCATGGTGAAGAAGATACTCGCGCGCCGATTGAACAATTTGAGGCCTTAGAAGCTGCATTGAAAAAACAGCACTATCCTTATGAGTCACTGCTCCTCGATGATGAAGGTCATGGCTTTTACAAAGATGAGCACCAAGCACAGGCCTATCGAAAAATGCTCAGTTTTTTGAAAACAAACCTAAAGCTTTAAGCGGTATACCCGTGATGCTTCAAGATGCATCACGGGTATAGATCACCTTTTTCATCTCAGCGATGAATAAATTTGAGTATAAATCTAGTTAAAATCAGGGTATCCTGCTGCTAGCTATTCGTACCAGAGCGCTATATTAAAGCGTTAAAGTGGGTATATCTGCCAAGCAGAATACTATTTTACCCGTTTACGTTTAACCAGATGATGCCGACATATTGTCCGCAGTAAGACAGTAACCGTGACTAAAGTACCGCTACCTAAATGTAGTGGAGGAAACAATGACATTAACAAACCAAGCATTGAGTGGATCTGCGCAGCAAGTACAAGCAGCGCTCATTGAACGAGGGTTAGAAACCCCCATGTTACCTTGCGAGCTTTCAAAGGAAGAGCGCAAACAACAAATTGAAGCCCATATGCACGGCATTCTCACGTTAATGTCATTAGATTTATCTGACGATAGCTTATGCGATACGCCAAGACGTATTGCCAAAATGTACGTCGATGAGATTTTTTCTGGTTTAGACTATGCCAACTTTCCTAAAATCACCGTCATCGAGAACAAAATGGGCTTCGATGAAATGGTGAAAGTGAAAGACATCAGCATGACCAGTACCTGTGAACATCACTTAGTCACCATAGACGGCCTTGCCACCGTGGCCTATTTACCCCGAACCAATATCATCGGCTTATCAAAAATCAATCGCATTGTGCGCTTTTTTGCGCAACGACCCCAAGTGCAAGAACGATTAACTCAGCAGGTACTCGTCGCACTGCAAACCCTATTGGATACCCAAGATGTGGCGGTCAAAATGGATGCGGTACATTATTGCGTCAAGTCACGGGGTATTATGGACTCCACCAGCTCGACAACGACCACGGCATTAGGTGGGATTTTTAAATCAAATCCTGCCACCCGCGCCGAATTCCTTCATCAATAAATAGTTTCACCAGTAAAAAACGACACTCGTCGGTCATAGAAAACAAAAAAGCCGTATTCAGAACACGGCTTTTTAAGCCTCTACGCATTTCAATTAACCGTTTATGCTTCAATGCCATATTGATCGCGATAGCGGCTCACTGACGCCAGCTGTACTTCCATACCACTTTGGCTAGACAAATAATGAATTAAGTCACCCAACTTAATAATAGAGACGATATCGCAGCCAAAATCACGCTCGACTTCTTGGATGGCTGACAGTTCTCCGGTGCCCTTCTCTTGACGATCCAATGCAATCAACACCCCTGCGAGCTGAGCATTATGGGCTTGGATTATTTCCATTGATTCTCGAATAGCCGTGCCTGCTGTGATCACATCATCCACCAGCATCACCCGACCTTTCAGCTCACTGCCCACTAAACTGCCGCCTTCACCGTGATCTTTCTTTTCTTTACGGTTAAAGCAATAAGGTTTATCGATGTCATGATGATCGCACAGCGCCACTGCGGTAGTCGTTGCAATCGGAATACCTTTGTAAGCGGGGCCAAACAGCAAATCATATTCAATGCCCGAGTCCACCAAGGCGGAGGCATAAAAACGCCCTAAACGGGCTAAATCTCGCCCCGTATTGAATAAACCCGCATTGAAAAAATAAGGACTCACGCGACCAGACTTTAACGTAAATTCGCCAAACTTTAACACCTGACGCTCTAAGGCAAACTCAATAAACTCACGTTGGTAAGCTTTCACTTTTCTCTCCTCATATCGGTGATACCCGCATAAACGGCTTCACACACCCATAAAAAAGGACCCTTTAGGATCCTTTCAATTTATTCAATCGTCAATTCGCTTAACTCAATGCCGCTTTTTGGACATCGATAATTTCTCGAATACCATGTTTAGCCAGCTCCAATAAGCTTAATAGCTCTTCATGGCTAAAGGGCTCACCTTCGGCAGTGCCTTGTATTTCAATCATCTTGCCCGTTTCAGTCATGACTACGTTCATGTCGGTTTCAGCGGCACTATCTTCGATGTACTCTAAATCGCAAATGGGCTCACCTTTATAGATCCCCACACTCACCGCGGCAATCAAGAACTTAAGCGGATTGGTTTTTAAAATGCCTTTACCACGCGCCCAATTCAGTGCATCCACTAACGCCACACACGCGCCCGTGATTGCCGCAGTACGCGTACCACCATCGGCTTGGATCACATCACAATCGATAACGATGGTATTTTCGCCCAATAACTTCATATCAACCGCAGCACGTAATGAGCGCCCGATTAAACGCTGAATTTCTTGAGTACGGCCCGATTGCTTACCGCGCGCCGCTTCACGATTCATACGACTGTGGGTTGAACGGGGTAACATACCATATTCAGCCGTTACCCAACCTTGCCCTTGCCCCTTAAGGAAACGCGGTACCCCTTCTTCAAAACTCGCGGTGCACAATACTTTTGTCTCACCAAATTCCACCAACACCGACCCTTCAGCATGAGCAGTAAATTGACGAGTAATGGTGACTGGACGAGATTGAGCGGGCGTTCTATCGCTTGGGCGCATAGGGGGATTCCTGTATTTAAAGCTATAAACAATGGGAGCCTAGTATAAGGAGATGCGCGCCAGTAAGCCATAGTAAAAAACAGAAAAAAACAGCTGTTATCCCTCAGGGGCTGTTAATCTTTGGTGATGATTTCTGCAGCCGTTTGTGGGGTCTTTATACAAGACAGAGCTTATGCTGTGTAGTTATTCTCGGCTTTGGTTCAAACATCGCTCTACCTTCCCCGTCCGTGGGGTCGTACATAACTAAGCGATAACGCTGTAAAAAGGCGCCACAAACACTGTCCGTAAGATCCGTTTAAACGTGTTTACTCTTTGTTGTAGCCCTCTTTATTAAAGTAAAAGGGCTTAAAAGACTAGGCAGCACTCACTACGCCGTGATTAAAACACGCTTAATTCGGACATAATTTAACCACGAAAGAGCAACAGCCCCTAGTCAATAGTGGTGTTGAGTCTCGAAAAACCGAAAAGCTTTTGACGCAACCACTCAGCTGGTTATAATTCCTTATCATTTAGACGCACTTATTAATACTGGGAAATACGCATGATCCAAAGTATGACAGCCTACGCACGCATTGAGCATAAAGCAGATTGGGGCAGCGCCTCATGGGAAATACGTTCAGTCAATCAGCGCTATTTAGAAACATACTTACGCCTACCTGAGCATTTTCGCAGCTTAGAACCCCTATTAAGAGAGCGTCTACGTAAACGCCTCAATCGCGGTAAAATCGAGGTCAATCTTCGTTATGATCTTAATGATACTGACAGCAGTGAATTACAGCTTAATGAAGCCCTCGCCAAACAGTTAGTTACCGCCGCTAACTGGCTAAAAAAAGAAGCAAAACACGGTAAACTCAACTTAGTCGATGTACTGAAATGGCCTGGCGTGATGTCAAGTTCAGAGCAAGACATGGACGCGGTAGGTAAAGAATTACTCAGTGTTTTCGATGACGCTATCAGCCAATTTATTGAAGCCCGTGGCCGTGAAGGTGACGCCATTACAACCATGCTCACCACTCGCCTCGATGCCATTGTTGAGCAAGTGGCCATCGTGCGTGAACATATGCCAAAAGTCATCGAATGGCAGCGTGAAAAGCTGACCCATCGCTTAGATGAGATCAGCGGCGAGCTGGATCCTGCGCGTATGGAACAAGAAATGGTCATTTTAGCGCAAAAAATGGATGTGGCCGAAGAGATGGACAGGCTCGATGCGCATATTGTTGAAACCCGTCGCATTCTCGAAAAAGGTGGCCCACAAGGTCGTCGCCTCGACTTTATGATGCAAGAATTTAACCGCGAGTCCAACACCCTCGCCTCTAAGTCTATCAGCACCGAGATCACTGCCGCTGCCGTAGAGCTAAAAGTGCTAATCGAGCAAATGCGTGAGCAAATACAAAATGTAGAATAGCCGCCGTTACCTAGTAGAGGGTTAAAGTCATTGAAAGCCACTGACAACACATCAGTGGCTTTCGATGACTATTAGCTATTTTTTAAGCGCGACGATTAATAATTGTTTATACATTAAAAAATTCAAAGGTTTGTGATAATAGCGGCTGTATCTTTGCCTCTCTAGGCACTCGCTTTCCATCAATATACCTTCTCGGATCAACCGTGACAATACCCCAAAACTGTAAAAAACGCGCGATAAAACGTGATCCTATAAGCATCTCGAGCAGATCGTGCGACGAGTAATATTTATCTTCCCTCATTAAGCCCACTAAAAAATGTCGGTTCTAAGCTTGAGCTTAAATCCCGCTATACTCAATAAACTCATCCAAAACGCATGAGCGACTCCCCCATTGCAAACGCCAGTTATATCACTTTTTTATGACGACAGAGAACACGCCGAGAGTATTATCGTTCAGCTTTCCAAGCATGACGATCTCAGCCTCATTAAGAAACGACTGACTTTAGGTGATTACCAAATCAATGAGTGGCTGATTGAACGCAAGACACTGCCCGACTTAGTGCTGTCTTTATGTGATGGTAGGCTGTTTTCACAAATCGCTCGTTTAGCAGAGAGTGACTTCAACGTTGCCCTATTAATTGAAGGGAAAAGCCAAGACATAATCGAATACAAGATCCATAGAGAAGCGCTCATCGGTGCACTGTGCGCTATTAGCATTCACTTTCATATTCCCGTGATACGCAGTCAATCGCAAACCGAAACCGCCAAACTGCTCTATTACTGCGCTAAGCAATTAAATCATCATACAAGTGACTTGAAACTCACGGGACGTAAGCCTAAGCGCCAAAAAAACCGCCAACTATTTATATTACAAAGCTTGCCACAGGTCGGGCCTAAACTGGCCAAGCGGCTGTTATGCCACTTTTTAACCGTTGAAGCAGTGATGACAGCGTCTGAAAATGAATTAATACAGGTTGAAGGCATTGGTAAAAAGAAAGCCAAAAAAATACGTAAAATACTCACCGCGTCATATTATTAAGCTTGTTGTATTCTGCTCACTCGTTGCTTCATGCCATCCAAAATGGGTTCGCTTATATGCTGAGGAAAACCTTTGGGTAACTGAGACCTGACCTTCATTATCACAGTATCAACTTTATCAGCAATTTCACTCAAAATATCAGCCATCGTATCCGTATCAAAACCAACAGCCTTTGCTGTTTGCATAAAGTGCCTCGGGAAAATCTGTGCGATTTGATACTTCTTACCTTTAGCAGCCTTCAGGCCCATTGCTAGCTTAATATCTCTAATATTTAATCCCTTGCCTCCCATGACTGGATACATAGATAAAATATCGTAAAAAGGGGTTAATCGGTATCCGCCACCAGCCTCGATAAAAAGAGAGAAGTTTTTAGCATGGCCATCTGTCGCCGCTAATAACCAAAACAACACCTGCGACTTCATAACGTTAATTCTATCTAACTCTGCATTCATCGACCCCAACAAATAAGACATGATTTGTTCAATATCTGGCCCACCATGGCTTTCATATTTTTTGGCGAGTGGCACATTCAATGCCTGACAAAAATCTTCCTGTGGCAATCGAATAATCCATCTTCCATCAGCAGAAAATTGACGATCGAAGCGCTCAACCGCCAGCGCCTTAATATCACCCACATTGAGGATGGTACATTGAGGCACGTTTAAACCAAACTCTCTCACTATCATCATGCACAGATATTCATTTTCAACGCTATCCGACATATCAATGGTGTGTGAATGACTCTTGACCTCACCGATTGCCAGCTTAATGATATGTGTGGTCGGCGTGGCTTTGATGGGTAATCGCCATTGACCATCGAGATTCAGTAGAGCGGTCTTTTCTTGTGCGCCAGCAATAGAAATTCGAAAATCATCTTCATCGGCTAACATGCCTAACGGAATATCGGATTGATAACCTTTTAATACTTTTTCTAAGTCCACATCTGACAGCGGCTTAGATTCTATCTTTTTGACATCGAAAGCAGCTTGAGCGTGTGGCACTAACTGTAAAGCCCCCACACTGTCATGCCCGATTTTAGCCAATAGATCGAACGCCTGAGTGGATTGCGCATTATGCCGAGCTACGATCCTGTTTCTGACTTCAATGTTATCAGGCAATAAGTTATCAAAAAAATTATAAACCTCATCACCTTTATAAATTTGCGTTCTCAAAGGCATAGAAAGTGATATAGGGCGACTCCCAGCAATATCTAACCATTGCTGGGCATACTTAAATCGATGAGAACCCGTGGTTGATTTGGTCAACTCACCAATAAAATAGCCATTCATATAAACATCAAGAATAGCCATCACCACTCCTCCTTCCACTCTTGGTCAGATGCGAGGCTTTTGTCATCACCAAGCTGTTCTGCCAATGCGACATTTCTCACCTTAACGTCTAACTCAAGGTTCAAAGAAGATAAAATTTTAAACAAGGTGTCTAATTTTGTGGAATCAGGGTGTTGCTCAAAACTGGAAACCGTGTCTTGGCGAATACCCACCTTGCTCGCCACTTTGCTTTGCGAAAGGTGCATATTTAAACGTGCATCTTTTAAATACGCACTCAGCTGATTTGCGTTAGTCACTTTCATGATTACTCGACCTTATCACTGCTACCTCACTCCACTTTACACGCTATAGAAGGTAAAATCTAGATTTCAGCCTCAACAATCACACGCTACAACCGTTAAATTCAATTTCACACGCTACAGCCGTTAAACTGAGATTTACACGCTGTAACCGTTAAAGCAGGGATTACACGCTATAACAGGTAAGCCTAACACTGAGTGATAAAGACAGTAATAAGAGACCTAGGCAGGCGCTAAAGGGGCCATTCATTTTCCCCAAGCAATAAATCACCGTTACTGGTGAATAATTGAGGATCCGTTGACTTTGAGACGTATATTCACCGATATCGGTGAATAACTTTATAAAGCATAGAAGTCTAGGGGGCAGCTTATTTATCAATAGCTCAGAGTGGGCAAAGCTGGAACAGCTGCGGCTCGTTTATTGGCTTGAGCGGTAAAACATGCATCGTAAGATGACATCACCTTGGCTCAGAAGTCCAACTCAGTTGGCCGTTATATAAGCTGCAATCCTTAACTGAGACTGCCGCATCATCAATATAGACTTGTAAAGCCGATGAGGTTTTATAGGTCAGATACTGGCTGCATGTGGCACTTTGGCCGGTTCCGACAATAATCTGCTCATCCTGAATCAAGGTACATTTTATGAGTTTATCTATGGGTGAATAACTTGGGCATATTTCATAATGTTGACGGTACTCGGACACTGCTCCCATCGGCATATTAAACGTCCACCACTTCCCTTTCGCTGATGGCTGATATTCACTATTCCAAGTACGCCAGACTGTGATCTCTTTTTTAACTCGATACACATTGGCTTGGCACAGCTTTCCAGCTCCTGGCTTACCTATTACTTCATTTTGCTCACCCACATGACTGATAAACTGCAATGACTGCAAATCTAACGGCAGCGAGCCGTTACAGAGACCATTATACTTTGATAAGCCACTAGCACTTCCTGCATTAACACCCTCTTTATTAGTGTCTTTTGTATTAGTATCAGCGGCACTGGTATTCAATGCATTTGTATACGAACAGCCACTGATACTTAATATAAACAACCCTAGCAGTATTTTTACCATGTTTAATTCCCTTTAATATTACTGCTGCACTTGATACCAGTCTGATATCTACTCATCAAAGCCTAGTTGCTGATTATTCATTCATCAACGAACGCTGTGTGGGCTGAGCTGGAACTCGTTATTAGCTTGAGCGGAAAAATAATAAATATTGGCTGATTAAAAAATAATCAAGCAGTTAATCACGCAGGTTGTAGAAAAAGCTATTCCATCACTAAACGCGGTATGTTGAAGAAAAGCACCGTGAAATAATCACTATGCTTCAGTATGCAGCTAAGAGTTTTGAGTTAGAAACCCCAAAGCACTGGCAGTAATTATATATACACCTTAACTGGGTAACCTAAAGCTCTTAATGCTTTATTGGTTCTCCCATTACGCGGTGGGGTGTGTTCAGGCATAGCCCAACCTGCAACTTCAGCAATAGAGTTAATACCGTAATGAGGAATTTTGTATTCTGGCAATTTACCAGCCATATAGATACGCTCCCAAACAGCTTCTGGTTTTCCACCATAAAGTACAAACTCTAGCAACTCTGCGATGCTTTGGCCTCTTACGTTACGAAGTGAAAACATTAGCTTTGCGTACAACGGAATCCGTTCTTCTCTAGTTAATGTAGTTACATCCGCCCTGCCTAACGTAGATGTAGGGATTTTAATCACATGATCTCTTGTTGCATGAGTGGCAGAACATACAGAAGAAAAGTCATTAACACTTAATTGGCTAATATTCTCCTTCGACATTAAGTGCCTAATCGTTGGTGCCGACTCATCAAACGTAAAGTCTTCATTTGAAGGGGGTGTTTTCTGGTTTTTCCACCAAACTAATTGCGCTTTAAGTGCTGCACTAGGATTAGTACTGT
Source organism: Shewanella surugensis (assembly GCF_023284005.1). GTDB lineage: Bacteria > Pseudomonadota > Gammaproteobacteria > Enterobacterales > Shewanellaceae > Shewanella > Shewanella surugensis. Next base: position 20,610 of record NZ_JAKIKS010000008.1, on the reverse strand, counting down.
TTCGCTTATTAAAGTCATCAAATGGATGGGTACCATCGGGTTGACGAACTTGATTATAGTAATACGCATGTAAAAACTGATCGACTTGCCACAACGGCGGTATATCTTCACTTACCCAATTAGGTCGGTAATCATCAATCACCTCAGAAATACCATGAATGTAAGTCAAAGTACTATGCCATTCTTGGCTAAAGCGCTGCTTATGTTTATCTACAGCTTTAGCATCATCCTTAAAACTTATACCTTGCCACTCAGGTATGAGCCGAGGTTTACCGTCGAGCTCAGCTTGATGTTTGGCTTTTAACTTTGCCAATTCAACTTGTTCGTCGATTATCTTCTTACTTAGTGGCATTGCGACATCAAGCCCCTCAAGCCCAGTAAAAAAAGCTTCTAACTGTTGTTCAAATCCATTTTCTTGAATTTCAACATCTGTTAAAAACACACCAGCTTCTATATTTGAATACCAAGCCCTGTTCGTTAGGTTAGCTGAGCCTATGTATGCCCCCCAACCTTGCCACCAAATTACTTTAGCATGAAGCATGTCAGGGATAAGCTTACAAAATAAGTTATCCCGTTCATGACGTAATAATGTTTTAAGTAGACTTGGCGTAACAGGTACAGTCTGATCGTAGCGCATCCAAATATCTAAACGGTACTTATTTTCAAAGCAGTTAGAAATTAGCAGAGGTGTGTGGCCCTGATCACTACCATAAGCAATTGCAGCAAGCACACCATCAACTTCAGTTCCTTTGGGGGGCAAGCAGCTTGATAAAAACTGCTTGTTTAATCCATTAGCAATCAATTGCACCTTAATCAATACCTTGTTAAATAGTTTCTCAATATACCCTATAGGATCATCATATTGGAATAACACATTTCTCGAAGCAAACTCATCAACACCTATCAATTTTTCGTTCCGTCAGCGATCAGGTTTACAGATCGAATAAGACGGCGCTGCTTGATGTGACTGTAACCTATATTTTGATTTACCAATCCCGACTGAATACGTTTGGCATCTAACCAGAGGCATGACTGTTCTAGAATGCTGCTCAAGTTATCGATATGAGTAATGTGTGAGACTTTAATGGCCATTAGTTTTTCTCTTTTATAAGCCGCTATGAACACTCATTTTGTCTTTCCCTTACATCAAGTTAAATTATTATCAATGAGATACTAGAAAACCAATGGGTAATGATACCTGCCAAGCTAGCAACCTATTGATTTTTACACCTTAACACCCACCTACTATCGCTATTCATTTTTTTCGGATAATCTATCGCTAATAATCAATGGGATAAAAGGATTTTTCATGCCCCAAAATGGCCTTTATGAAAAACTAATCACACAACTTGTTAAACAAAATTTGGATCATGATTCTTTTTATGTGGGTGAAAGGCAATTAGAAGCGGGTGAAGCGAGTTCATGGCTATCACGATTTTTAACCCGTATCATCGAAATAGCCATCGATTCTGTCCCTAATGGTAAAAAACGAATTACTACTCAAATAAATTTAGCCAATAGCATCATTCAATGGTTAAGTGATCATATTCAAGATCCAGACTTAATCAATGAGAATTTAATTGATAGCCAAGGAAAAATACTGACTGCGCTATTTGATAAAAATGACCCCATTGCTGCAAACTTACCGCAATACGTTGAATCAATCATGCCTCTCACCGGATTAACTCAAAGTGAGTTATTTTGTGGTAGTAATGTCGGTATATCACTCGAGACTGAAATTAAGCGTGAAATACAATCCTCAGACACCATTTATTGGCTCGTCTCTTTTATAAAATGGACTGGCATTCGGATATTCAAAAATGAATTAGAGGCCTTTACTCGCAGTGGTAAACAACTCAAAGTCATTACCACATCTTACATGGGGGCAACGGATGCTAAAGCGGTTGAGTTTTTAGCGAACCTTCCCAACACAGAAATCAAACTTAGTTACAACACTAACAAAGAACGATTACATGCTAAGTCCTATTTGTTTATGCGAAACACTGGCTTTCATACCGGTTATATTGGCTCATCAAATCTTTCCCACTCGGCGCTAACCAATGGATTAGAATGGAATTTAAAAATCACTTCACAATAAATTCCACATATTATTGAAAAGTCACTCAGCACTTTTGAAACTTATTGGGAATCTCCGGATTTTGAACTTTTTGATGGAAAAGCGGAAAGTAAAGAAAAACTCAGCAATGCATTACAAGAGGCAAAAGGACTGGTCAATGGCCCGATGCAGCATTTTTATTTTGATATAACCCCTCATTCTCATCAGCAAACCATTTTAGATAAATTACAAACTGAACGTGATCTACACTCTCGATATAAAAATTTAGTTGTAGCCGCAACAGGGACGGGTAAAACGATTATTTCTGCTTTTGATTTTAAACGTTTTTATCTATCCAACCCTGAAACAACATTTTTATTTATTGCCCACAGAGAAGAAATCCTTAAACAAGCTCGCAACGCATATCGAGGAGTACTCAAAGATAGTACCTTTGGTGAATTATGGGTTGGCGAAAACAAACCACTAAATCACAAACACTTATTCGCCTCAATCCAAAGCTTAAATAACCAAATCGATAATTTAAAACTCAATAAAGACTACTTTAGCTATATTGTTATTGATGAAGTTCACCATATTACTGCAGATAGCTATCGTTCCATACTAAGGCACTTTTCCCCGCAAATATTACTCGGACTCACAGCCACCCCAGAGCGACACGATGGTGCCAATATCCTCAGTGATTTTGACGATACCATTGCCGCAGAAATAAGATTACCCGAAGCAATAAATCAACGCCACCTTGTACCATTTCAGTACTTTGGAATTGATGACGGAACTGATTTAACCCAAATCAGTTGGAACAAAGGACGATACGACTCTAAAGAGTTAACCAATATCTACACTCACGATGATCAAAGAGTTAAAAATATCATTAATAGCTTACAAGATATCATTACAGATATCCCTCAAATGAGAGCACTCGCTTTTTGTGTTAATAAAGATCACGCCAGATTTATGTCAAGAAAATTCAATCGCTACAATATTTCCAGTGATGTATTAACAAGTGATAACGCCCGTGAACGAGGCATCCAACAACAACGCCTAAAATCTAAACAAATAAATATTTTATGTGTTGTTGATATTTTCAATGAAGGTGTAGATATTCCCGAACTTGACACCTTACTTTTTTTACGACCAACAGAAAGTTTAACTATTTTCTTACAGCAACTTGGGCGAGGACTCAGACTAATAGACGGAAAAGAATGCTGCACCATTCTAGATTTTGTGGGTAATTCACGTCCAGAATACAATTTCACAGATAAATTTAGAGCCTTGGTAGGTAAAACAAATCAAGGAATAGAAAAAGAAATCAAACAAGATTTTCCGCATTTACCCTTAGGCTGCAGAATAGAGTTACAAAAACAAACTCAAACTATGATTTTGAAAAATATTAGGCGCGCAATACTCAACAAAAATAAGTTGATTAACCTCATTAATAACTTCCCGTATGTCACTAATTTACCTCTAACCCTAGAAAACTTTTTACATATTCACCCCAATATTCAACTAGAGGACATTTATAAAATTAAGAATGGCAAGATGGGTGGCTGGTCAGCCTTAGTTAAACAAAGCGCAGGTAATGATGTAGAAAATGACAAACAAAAAGACATTTACGCAGCCTATTATCGTGCAATTAACAACCGAATACTGAATTGTACCTCTATCTCCTACTTACGCTTTATTCAGACATTATGTAAGAATGATTTTGCTTTAAAATCATTTATTGGCACTAAAGCATCCGAACATCTGCAACAATTTTCACTCATGTGTCATTATGATTTTTGGGATAAAACAGGTAATCAGCTTGAATTTAATGATATTTCAGAAAGTTTAAACACTCTAAAACACCCTAAACTCCAAAATGAATTAAGCTCTGCTCTCTCAATACTCATTAATCGACTCGATATCAGCGAATTTAATATACCTAAAACCAGCAATGAAATAGTTGATACTTCCCCCCTTAAAATGCATGTTCGCTACCCTAAAGAACATATTTTAATTGCTTTTGGTGACACAACTTTCAGCAAAAAGTCATCTAGTCGTGAAGGTGTCCTTAACATCAAAGAAGCAAATGTCGAATTGTTATTTGTCACCCTTGATAAGTGCGAAAAGCAATTTTCAGCAACCACTATGTACCATGATTATGCCATCAGCCCTACATTATTTCACTGGCAAACACAGAATAGCGCCAAGCCTAATGCTGGAAAAGGATTAAGTTATATAAAACAAAAAGAAAGCAATAAGACCATCTTATTATTTGTGAGAGAAAAAGCCAAAGATGAAAACAGTAAAACTATGGGTTTTGTCAACTTTGGCCCTGTTGATTTCGTTAAATATGAAGGCAGTCAACCAATGAATATCACATGGAAACTCAAACACCCCATGCCAGCCTATCTATGGACAGATACAGCAAAACTCGCCATGGGGTAACTCCACTCCTCCTTCCTCCCCCTCTACCTCTCAGTAAAAACCACCTACACCAAAACGCCCTGAAGGTGACTTCAGGCCGCGCGCTCAATGGGCACTCTCAACCTCAATGAGCAAGATGCGATTCGCGTACCACCTACATCCAACAGACTCAGCAGCCTTTTGCAAAAATTAAGCAAATATCAAAATGGAATCGGACTTTCTTCTGGACATACCCAAGCTATTTGAAGATGCAGAATTCAGCTGAAATTAAAACGCTTTTAGGCAAGACTTTGATTTGAAAACCTAGTTGTTCTAAGTTGATACTCTATAACGCAGTATAAAAGTGTTTTAGGCCAGCCCTTGGGAGCCCATGAAACACCAACTTTTGTTGTAAAACTCACTCTTTTTTTAAAAGAATGCGCTTAAACTTACATACTTTATTAGGCTCTGAAAACATGCATCTTTGAGTGGCTTGGGTACATAAACAACTCGACGAAGCTTTTGTACAATAAAACCCGCTAAAAACGGACTTATATTAAACGGACTACAATCCCATTTTCATTCAAATAATAGGAATATAGTCCCATTTTGGGGCTTTATTGCCTCCCCCCTACCTCCCACCAAAAAACACACCAATATGCCCTGAAGATATTTATTTTTTAGAAAGTAACTACAAATGTAATTACATGGGTATGGGAACGATTAATATTCGGATCGATAATGATTTAAAAGCACAGTCATACGCGGCGTTAGAAAAGCTCGGAGTTTCACTTGATGACTTATGAGCTGGAGTTTGATAGGAGAGCATTAACAGAGTGGAATAAGCTTGGTGATACGGTTAGGCAGCAATTTTTTGCCTCACTTCTGTAAAAATGATTAATGCTGATCGTAGTGGCCACCTATGGCAAATATATAAACGTATGTATCATCAAACGTGTAAATAAGCCTATCTTTTTGGGATAGGCGTTTCGACCATAATCCTGAAAGGTTATGTTTGAGTGCTTCTGGTTTGCCTAAGCCTTTTGCGGGATCTGCACCTAACATTTCTTTTAAAGTTTTACATAGCGCCTTATGAAGTTTTTTATCTGTTTCTCTCATTTGCTCATAAACGAGCCAAGTTTTACCTTCAAAAACGAGTGTTCTCATTCATTTGCTCTTCTGTTGGGGTATAACCTTTTTCATCTGTATGAGTTTTCATTGATTCAGAAATTTGCTGCATTAGGCTACTATTTTGGAGTACATGTAATGTTTCTTGATCTCTTGCCCAGTCATCCGCACTTACCACAATAAAGTCATCACCAGTACGTCGGGTCACTTTTAAGGGCTCATGTTCATTAACTGTTTGCTCAACATATGCTTTTAAGTTATCTCTAAACTTATTGACGCTTACGCTATTCATAACCACCTCTTTTATGTACGGCACTTCCGTACTATTGTGAGATAGCTAATACCATAAGTCAACTCTGATCTGAAAAAGCGCACACATCCCACTCCTTACTCGCACTGCCCATGCAATTCACATACAAGCATCCTCAACGTCTGCCCTTAGCGACTACCTACTTGCCTACTGATGGCTCTAGCCGCTAACTCAATAAGCCCTTATTATCTTGGTAGCTACTATTTAATTGTTGCTGGATCAATTTAATGGTCGATTGACTCACGCCAACGGCTTGCGCTTCCGTTGAAAAATTCGAGAGGCTATCCACTATCTGTTGCAGGTGAATTTTAGCCTCAGACCAATTAGCATAATTAGCTATTGTTGCCAGTTGTTGAATGGTTTTTAACGGCGGTTTTTTACCGTAACCACCAAAAGCGGTGGCATGTTCACCATAGGGCGTCGCACTAAAAGTCACGTCATAGAAAGGCGCCAGTGACCAATCCCCTTGATCACCTTGTAAAAAAGCCCAGTTTTTACTGTGATCATCTTGATTCAAGGCAAATAAATTAAATAAAGCGCGCCGAAATTGAACTTGGCCTACCATGGGGCTTTTACACAAGATACTGCTGGCCTTAATCAAATCCTGATAATCTAAGCTTGGGCTTCTAAAATCGGCATCTAATAACCCACAAGCGCTGTGCATATGGTACCGACCATGATGACCATCTGCGTGGTTTACCCAATCAAAACGTTTAAGCGCTAACCAAAAACGTGCTCCTGACTTTTCTGGTGCGGGTAATAATTGCCACTCTGGTACCTCTAATCCCGCTTGTTGAGCCAGTTTCAAATAAACCGCTTCACATAAACCTTCTTCATGTCCAAGGGCTAAATTTCGAGAAGTAAATTTGACTAACCACGCTTCATCATTTGGCTTAGGTTGCGTTCGACACTGGTCAAATTGACCTTTAGATAAATAAACTTGTGCCTTTGGACGTGCCCCTCCCGAACTCCCTGCCGCCACCAAAGCCCCTAAGACCTCATCAGTTTGTCCATCAAAAACAGCTTGTGCTTGCAATCCCAGACTCGCAAGTTCAAACGATTGCTCATTAGATTCAGGCGTAAGGCTAGACATGGGTCGATAACAAAGCGCCCCCAATGCTGACTCACCGACAAAAGCAAGCCTATCCATCGTTGTTACACTATTGGGTAAAATACCTTGCTGGCGAAACACTCGATCCATTAACAGTAATCCCCATCCATCAGGCAAAGAATCAATAAAAGCGCCATGTAAACCGTAATGTGGCTGTTTGGGTGCTAACTGTAATTCACTGTCCAACTTCAAGCCAAAAGGAGATAAATTAGCGAAACGTTTAATATATTCATTACTATACTGAAAGAAAACACCTTGATTATTCTGCGCCAACAGCCCTACCAGCACCTGCTGACCACTCACAAGCGTACGCCACACTTCGAGTTTTCTTGTAGCTAAAAAACTCATGACCCTAACACCTCATCGATTGTTTTAGGGAGATTTGATTTAATATCAACGGGATTGAGCAAGGCTTGTAAACGATTTAAATCGTCAAGGCTTTGCCAGAGTAAAAGTAATTGTCGTAATGAGATTTGCCCTGTGGTCTCAAACTTTTTAATCGTTGCCATAGGTACCATACTGCGCTCAGCTAATGCGCTGCGTGATAATTTTTTTATTTTACGCTGTTGTTTAAGGTATATAGCAAAAGATTGCTGTATATCACTCGCGGATAAAAGCGAAAACTCGTTGATAACACCATGCATAAGACAACCATTAAAAACAGATACTATAGTAACCATTATAAACTAAATTAGCATAAAAAGGACATCATAATGGCTATTTACTCAATATTCTAGCTCTATATCCTCAACGTCAGCCCTTAGCCACTAATTGCTAACTACTAACACAACAGGCCTTTATTGTCTCTCTATACACTCTGGCAGTTTATGCGTTTACTTACTGTGACTACACATTAAAGGCTGCTTGTTTCATTAACTGCTGGCCTCTGCTGATCCCTAAGCGGTCCGCGGCTTTCTGCCAATTTTTCACTGCGCTCAATACTTCATCATAAATTTGAGTCGCCTCAGCATGCGTTAAACGAAAGAAATCGATAACCTCAAATGCCAAATTATAATCGAGGCCATTGGCGGTATCGGTAATGTTTAGGTGTAATCCTTGTTTACCTACAATGGGGTTCAAATCATAGGCTGGCGATAACTTCCATCCTTGACTCGTTAATAGGAAACCATGATTACGGAGGTGATCGTCGGTATTGGATACCGCAATATTAAACACGATCCGACGCCATAGCTGAGCTAAATCCACCTTGGTTTGCGCTCCTCGGTTAGTCAGGAACTCCGCGATTTCAAGATAACTGGCGCCTTCAGAATGCTCACCATCATTCTCTTTATTATTAAAATATTGTAATTGCGTCATCGCCGATGATAAATGGAGTCGTTTACTGCCAATGCGATCAAAACGTTTCGTTATGAAGGTGTGATGCTGCGATGAAAATTTGCGGATTTCACTTGGAGACATCTCAACCCCTGCAGCCAATGCCAACTCGTAACACAGCATTTCCCATGCTCCAACATCAAAGGTATCGTTTTGATTGGGAAACTTAGCGATCCAAAGCTGGTCATGTTCATCGGTGACACACGCTTTAGGCCTTGCTCCACCCAATGAAGAACCTGGGGAAATGAGCATGTTGAGCCAGCGATAATACTCATCACTCTCAATGTTTTCGTCTTTTTCAATTTGAATGGCGGCGTGTTCCAGCTCTCTTAATGACGCCATGGGGGGGGCGGAAAACTCTGTGTTGTTATCAAGAAACTCTGGCGAATTCGCTGTCTTGAATCGGATCCCACCCATTCGGTATGAGTCATGCACGCCTAATAAATAATCCAACTCACTCAAACGGCTACTGCTTCGTAAACCTTTACGGTGCTCAATAGCGGCTCGGCGCTGCATGAGAATTCGCCCCCAGCGATCGGGTGACGAGTCCAAAAAGGCGCGAAAGTTTTTATCGGCAGCATCGTTGTACAATTCACCACTATGAAGGGTGAGTAGAGGGTCTATCTGTAAGCGGTATACTGATTTTAGAAATGCTTTGTCATACGCAAAGCTGAATACTCCACCACGGCTAGAATCACTATAAGTTAATTGCCCAAGCAATAATGGTTTCTCAATGGGATCCCAAGAAGCATAAACCTCAACGACACTGCGGCTCATTTGGCACCATCCAAGAGTTTAATATTTTGCAGCTTGATACCGACTTCATCGAGAGCGGCTAACTCGGAAAAGTTATCTTCCATTCCCAGTATCGCCATTATTTTCAGATAAGTGCCAATAGCGACACCTGGATCACCCACAAATACCTTATTGACCGTTTTATTATCAAAGCCTGTACGTTCACAGATCATTTTTTTAGTAAAACCACGGCGTTTCATTGCCAACAGCAAATCTTCACCAAACGTACTCAGTACCTTGCGCTGTTTAGGAAACAACACCTTATGTAAGTCTCTCTTTGCCATAAACCCACCGATAAACGGACTATAATCCCATTTTAAAGCTATTAGTAGGAATATAGTCCTTTAAGTACAAAAATTCAATCTCATCATTCAAAAAACAATCAAATATAAAACGGACTATAATCCCATTTTATTTAAAATAATGGGAATATAGTCCTACATTTAAGACCGCGTCCCCCCATATTCCCTCTCTCCCCTCTTTTATCGAAAGCTCGAAACCTTGAAAGCTCAAAAAGAAACGCTTAAATGCATTAGAAGCTTTATTGGCTCTCGATTAAGCTGATAGCGCTTAATCAAGCTGATGGCTCTAGCCACTAACTCAATAGGCCCTTATTATCTTGGCTTTAAATACGCTCTGACTCTCTATGCGCTCGGGCAGTTTATACGCTTTGGCTCTCTATACGCTCTGGCTTTTAATGCGCTTTGGCAATGTTGATTAAATGGCTATTGAATCAGTTTTCTCGTGGCTAAAAAACTCATGACGCTAATACCCTCTTCAGCCATTGCCCTCCGCTTTCTGACTTTACGTTCACAGCTCGTCGCCCATCAAAAAACGGCAGTCGACTTTAGTACAGTCGACCTAATGCTAATTGATATACGTTAGTGATAATGATTATTATTTACATTCCTTAAGCATCCACTGATCTCTTATTCAATCCGTAAAGGCAGCCATGAAAAAAATAACCGCACTCATACTTTCTCTGTTCAGCTTAGGCTTATTTAGCGCCTCGAGCGCATTGGCGGATCCCACCCCGACACTACTGACCTGTAATGGGTGTTCGCTGGCACAAATGGAAAGCGTCAGCCGCAATTATTTCAATAAAAGCCAAGATGAATTTATTGCAGTGGTGGATCATCACAATGAAATGGGCATAAAATTTCACGTTAGCCTACAAGAAAACGCCTTCGGTAAAACAGTGAGTCAGCTGACTGTTATTGAGCTGACAGCTGAAGAGTCCGACAATATTGAGGCGATGATTGAAGCGCGAAAGGCACTGGCGCAATTTCTCCCCGAAAGCGTCAAGCTTAGCCCTAAAACGGCAACGCTGACGAAGTCACTTTTGGACTCAACAAAAACGTCTTTCAATTTTGATTATCAATACTTGTACTACGGCAGTTTCACACAAACGGCCAATGTGTATGACTTTATGCAGGCGTCTTTCTTAAGAAACAATGCTTATCAAGCCTATTTTGGCGGTTATGGGGGCACTTATTTCTTCAGTTTACTCTCTAAGGCACTGATCAGCTTTAAACTGCCTTATGGGATTTATGATGGCTTAGGCTTGCATATTAATATTCAATTTGAAGATGACAATCAACAATCGTTGGGGATTGCACAGGTCGCGATTGATCCCGCCAAAGAAACCTTCAATGTCATCGCGGCAACCGATGCCGATAATAACAGTATTCCCGTCGACAAAGAGCAGCTCAGTGGTCAGAGTTTCATTTTTTCATCGGATGAGAATAAAATTATTTTTGACCAATATATCGAGCAATTTTCTTCAGCTACTGAAAAATGCCAATCGGTCAGCAAACGTGACTACCACGACATCAGCCTTTATACCTATCAGTGCACTACAGTATCGACTGATTGATTGTCAATCACACTCAACCTCACTAAGTCAACAATGAAACGTCATCCGATAGCAATGAATGCACTCTGATGACGTTCATCTCATCCCGATCCCGCTAAACGTGTTTTAACCACTAAAAATCAACCGCCCCTAAGCAATGACCCCCCCCAAAAAAAAATAAAAATTAACTCGCGAGATAATCAATAATCAATTAGGCTTTGCGTTCAGATTATAAAAGCAGCAGTATAAAGGATAGATTCAAGTCGATTGAGGTTAATACCAAGATAAATTGGTATCAATAAACAGCGGAAGGATAGGCTCATATGGATAATAAAATTACACGCATTTGCTGGAATAGCCATAACTGGGCATCGCCTTCAGGCTCAGAAGGCAAAAGCCTTGATAAAGATAGCCTTGAACACAGCCAAGGCTACAGTCATGAAGAATGGCTAGGGGATCACGCCAAAAAAGTTGACGGTTTCAAATATGCTTTCTTACCCGCCATCAATACCCATAATAATCGCTTTCAAGGCAATAAATGGAACATCTGGCTTTATACTCTCAAAGACAATAGAAAAATATGCTTCGGATACATCAAAAAAGCCATTTGCTTAAGTGTAGAAGCAGCACAAACGGCACTTGATGTTTATCAAAAGGAAGGTTGGCTTGAAGAAATGCAAGCCCAAGTCAGCGCCTTAGGGCGTGAAACCACGCCTTTAAAAGACCTGCCGCCACTCTCCAATTTTAATATAAAATTTAAACCGAAAGATCTTGTTTGGTTAAAAGAACCTAAAGATATTAGCCATCATTATGCTAATCATCGCTATGTATTAATGGATTTAGTGGATCCGGACTTTAAGCAAGAACATTTACTCGAAGATGATCTTTCTTTCGATTTAACCCATATTCTTGAGGCACCTTTAACGGACAATGCAAAAATTGGTGCCGTTAATAATCGAATAGGTCAGGGTATTTTTAGACGCAACGTCATTGAGTTATGGCAATCTGAACACTGCGCGGTCACCTTAGTCGACATTAGCTGTATGCTCACAGCGACGCACATTAAATCATGGGAACATTGCACTGACGATGAAAAACTCGATGGGGCGAATGGCCTTATGCTCTGCGCACATGTCAGCCAATTATTCAGTAATCACTTGGCCAGCTTCACGCCCAAAAATGGCCGCTATGTGCTAGAAGTCTCCAGCACTGTCGATGCGATGCAATTAAAAGGCTTAGGGATCGAAAAAGAAACCGTGCTCAACACTGCTCACTTGGATTTTGATTCACTCGAACGGTTTAAACGTTATATACACGATCATAATCAACGGTTTATTGAAACCAATACCTTTTATCATGATTAGGATCGATTGATCGTTACTGATGATGTCGCAGCCATTTGTGGTTTCGTTATAGCAGGCAAGACTGATGAAATGTTGTCATTGAGCCTTAATAAGCCATCACGCAATACCAAATAACCACAAGTGCTGCCTAGTATCACTATCACTCACTTATCATTTTGAGAAGAGCAGTTTTCTTGATAACGTTCAATTTCTTCTTGGCTAAAGGTCATTCGATAGCTCATTCGTGACAAAGTATGAGCATCTTCTTTTTTCACATTGGTCTGGACTAAAAAATGCTCATACTCAGAAAAATCACTGGATAGCGCTTCTAATTGACTGTCATCGGAGACCTCAGCAAAAAAGATAGCAGCAGATAACCTGGTTAATAAATTTTCATAAGGTAATTCCCATTGAGCAATCACCCCTGTAGCCTCTAATTCAGTCATTTTATCTTTTACTTTATCAATATCGGGTACATACATAGTGTGCTCCTTTGCTATCTATAAACCAGCTGATGCTTATCATTTCTCTTAGCAGAGAATAGTAGAATAAACCGGTGTCCACAAAGTGGAAAACAGAATAAAATTCTGTCATCACACTATTATGTTATCCCCTGTTAACTCATTCAACCACAAAAGAGACCGCCTTAAATAAAAGATGTATTTATGGTTATCATTCACACACAAAGCACCCATAAAAAATGCGCCTATAAAAGACGCATTTTTTAATGACTTAGTTGACTATATTCCATTATCAACTCGAATAAAAAGTTATTATCTTAACAACTCACCGCTGACTGAGTGATTTTTTCAGCAGCTCGTTCGCCTCGTCTTGCTAAGAAGAAGTAAAATAATGGTGTCAGTAACAGACCAAACACGGTCACACCGATCATGCCAGCAAACACGGCTACCCCAATCGCTTGACGCATTTCAGCACCCGCACCCGTTGAGAACACCATCGGTACCACCCCCATGATAAAAGCAATAGAGGTCATTAAAATAGGCCGTAATCGTAACCGCGCTGCTTCTAAAATCGCCTCCATGGCAGGCAAACCTTCATCTTGCTTTTCTTTTGCAAACTCAACAATCAAGATGGCATTTTTAGTCGCCAGTCCCACCAGCACAATCAAGCCTATTTGGGTGAAAATATTATTATCACCGCCATAGAGCAATACGCCACTTATCGCCGATAGTAAGGTCATTGGAATGATTAAAATAATGGCTAACGGTAAAGTCAGACTTTCATATTGAGCCGCCAACACCATAAATATCAATAAGATCACTAATGGAAAAACCAGCATCCCAGTATTGCCCGCTAAGATCTGCTGATAGGTCAGCTCGGTCCATTCATAACTCATCCCGTTAGGTAACGTTTCCGCTAAGATTTTTTCAATGGCCGCCTGGGCCTCACCCGAACTGTATCCAGGGGCTGGGCCGCCGTTGAGCTCAGCGGTGGTAAAACCGTTATAGTGCATGACACGATCGGGACCAGCAATATTGGTCACATTGATAAATGAACCCAGTGGCACCATGTCGCCTTGATTGTTGCGCACTTTCAATTGACTGATTTGCTCAGGGCTTTGACGGAAGGCCTCATCAGCCTGAATATTGACCTGATAAGTGCGACCAAACTGATTGAAGTCATTAACATAGGTTGAGCCCATGTAAGCCTGCAAGGTTTGGAACACTTCATCTAACGATACCCCTTGTTGTTTCGCTTTGGTGCGATCGAGATCCAAGTCTAACTGCGGCACATTCACTTGGTAACTGGAAAAAACACCGGTTAATTCTGGCGTCGCCCACGCTTTTTGCATGACCTGCATGGTGACTTTATACAACTCTTCATAACCCAGATTTGCTCTGTCTTCAATTTGTAATCTAAAGCCGCCTATGGTGCCTAAACCTTGTACAGGTGGAGGCGGGAATATGGCAATGAAGGCATCTTGAATACCGGCAAATTGTCGATTTAAATCGGCCGCAATCGCATTCGCCGACATGCTGGGATCGGTGCGGTCAGAAAAATCTGTTAATGGCGTAAACACAATGCCGCTATTGGGGCTATTGGTGAAACCATTAATGCTCAGTCCAGGAAAGGCCACCGAGTGATCGACACCAGGATGGGCCATGGCAATGCGTGACATTTCTTTAATCACGGCTTCGGTTCTATCCAATGAAGCAGCGTCAGGCAGCTGGGCAAACGCAATCAAATACTGTTTATCTTGCCCTGGTACATAGCCTGTGGGCGTAGAATTAAACTGTAATCCGGTTAATCCCACTAAACCAATATACAGCACACCGAAAATAGCCCCTAAGCGGATGACTTTTTTGACTAACCAAACATAGCCATTAGACGCGCGATTAAACAAGCGATTAAAAGGCCTAAATAACCAAGCGCCAAACACTTTATCCATGCCCCGAGTGAGCACATCCTTCTTGTCATTACGGCCTTTTAATAACAAGGCTGCCAATGCAGGACTGAGGGTCAATGAGTTAATGGCAGAAATAAAGGTCGAAATGGTAATGGTTAAGGCAAATTGTTTATAAAACTGCCCGGTTAAACCAGACATAAAGGCGGTGGGGATGAAAACTGCGGCCAACACTAACGTGGTTGCCACAATGGGGCCCGTCACTTCTTTCATGGCTTTTTGTGTCGCGGCGATAGGCGATAAACCCTCAGCTATATTACGCTCGACGTTTTCCACCACCACAATGGCATCATCGACCACAATACCTATGGCCAACACCAGTCCAAACAATGAGAGTGCATTGAGCGAAAAGCCCAATAAATACATGAAGGTAAAGGTACCAATTAACGACACAGGTACCGCAACCAATGGAATAATCGATGCGCGCCATGTTTGTAAAAACAGCACCACCACCAATACCACCAGCAATACCGCTTCTAATAAGGTTTTCACCACAGCCTTAATCGAATCACGTACAAACACCGTCGGATCGTAAACAATCGAATAGCTTAAACCTTCGGGGAAGTTTTTAGATAATTCTGCCATTCTAGTGCGAACATCATCTGATATTTGAATCGCATTAGAGCCCGAGGCCTGAAAGATGGGGATAGCCACGGCATCTTTATTATCCAATAATGAACGTAATGAATAACTAGAGGCGCCCAGTTCGACTCTGGCAACATCTTTTAAACGGGTGACTTCACCTTGTTGGCCCACTTGAATAATAATATCTTCAAATTCTTCAACGGTGGTTAAACGCCCTTTGACATTAATCAGTAATTGGAAATCTGCATCGCCACTGGGCTGAGAGCCGAGGCTTCCTGCTGCGGCTTGCTGATTTTGCTCACGTACAGCATCAATAATTTGCAGGGGTGACATGCCCAGTGCCGATACTTTATTGGGATCTAACCAAATACGTAAACTGTATTCACCGGCGCCAAACAAACGCACCGCACCCACACCTTCAATACGGGCCAGCTCATCTTTCACATTTAACGCGGCGTAGTTTGACAAATACAGCATGTCATAACGATCATCCGGTGACGTTAAATGCACCACCATGGTCAGATCGGGTGATGACTTTTCAGTAATGATCCCCAGACGTTGCACTTCTTGTGGTAAGCGAGGTTTCGCTCTATCCACTCGGCTTTGTACTTGCGTTTGTGCTCTGTCAACGTCGGTACCAATGGCAAAAGTAATGGTTAATGTCATGCGACCATCTGAGGTCGCCTGAGAAGACATATACAACATATCTTCTACGCCATTAATTTCTTGCTCTAGAGGCGATGCCACTGTATCGGCAATCACTTTAGGATTAGCGCCGGGGTAATTAGCGGTCACGACGACCGTTGGCGGTACCACTTCTGGGTATTCAGTGATCGGCAATTGCCATACAGCAATCATCCCTGTGATCACAAAAATCATCGAGATCACGGCCGCAAATATCGGCCTTTTAATAAAAAATTGCGAAAACATCTAACCGCTCCTTTATCCGCGATTTTGCTGTGAAGCCGTATTGACCGTTAATGGCGCTTCGGCGTTATCATCAAATGTTTGTTGCTCACGCTGTAATTGCGTCAGCTGCGCCGCTGTTGCCATTGCCACTTTATTAGGCGTCACTTGCATACTCGGACGAACACGCTGCAAGCCATTCACCACGATTTCATCACTCGCTTTTAAGCCACTGGTGACAATACGAAGGCCATTGATTTTTTCACCTAATAACACGGAACGATATTCTAATGTCTGCTCATCATTGACGACGAGTACAAATTTATTATTCAAATCTGTGCCAATGGCTTTTTCATCAATTAAAATACCTTGATAAGCATCACCACTCATCAACTTGATACGGGCAAACAATCCAGGTAATAAACGTTGACTGTCATTACTAAAAGTCGCGCGAAGTCGAATGGTCCCAGTACGTGGGTTTATCGCATTATCAACAAAATCGATATGTCCCAAATAGTGATAATCTTTATCATTCGTTAGCGCCATATACACTTGGCTGCCCTGATTTTGTTCGCCGTTTAAACGCGCCTTATTCATTAACTGGGTATAACCCAAATAACTTTGCTCATCGACATCAAAATAAGCATACATTTTCTCAGTGGACACTAATCGAGTCAGCTCAGTTTTTCCTGCTGTAACATAGTTACCCGCTGTCACTTGCGCATAAGACACACGTCCCGTAATAGGCGCTTTAATTTGGGTATAGGCAAGCTCAAGTTCGGCGCGGGTTAATGCTGCTTGTTGTGAAGCCACACTCGCTGCTGCCTGATGCTTATTCGCAAAACGCGTCTCTAACATTTCTTCTGAAATCGCTTGTTTTTTATGTAGTTTTTCGGCTCTAGTATATTCGCTATTGGCTAATGTTTGCGCCGCTTGACTGCTTTGCAATTGTGCTTTTAAGCGCAATACTTCGGTTTGAAATGGGGCGGCATCGATTTGGAATAATAAATCGCCTTCATTAACCAAAGCGCCTTCTTTGAAATTGACCTGTTGGAGATAGCCTGACACTCTCGGCATCAGCTGAACCGTTTGCGGCGCTTGCAATCGCCCCGTAAATTGATCCCATTCGGTAATACGCTGCGACACGACATTGGCCACATCGACGGTGGGTGCAGGTCTAGCCGTGGCTGCTGCTGTTGACTCTTCAGAACCACCACAAGCTGTTAACACTAAGGCGGTAAGGCTGCTCAAAATTAAAAGTCTCATAGTGTATTGTTTACTCATGACAATGCCCCTAATTTATCTTCTCACCCTGAACTGAGATTATTCATGGGTGAATAATATGTTTATGTACCGATCGGTAAATATAAAGATTTTTTCATCTCTGTCAATCTTTTTTTGTACCGCTTGGTATGAAAATATTTTTTTAATGTGATAGAGTAGGCAAAATAGCCAAAAGATAATGGACAATCGGGCCAATTACTATGCAATGACCGTATATTAAAGGAGATGAACAACAGTCAATGCGCTTTATGTACCCAAAAAAGAGGAATACAACATGTCACCAATGTGTAATGGCTCATCAGTAGGTCGTCCTCGCACCTTTGATTTAGAGCAAGCGTTAGAAAAAGCATTGGATGTTTTTTGGCGTAAAGGGTACGAAGGCACCTCTTTAACGGATTTAACTCAAGCAATGGGGATTAATAAACCCAGCTTGTATTCAGCCTTTGGCAATAAAGAGCAACTCTTTTTAAAAGCCATCGATCTTTATGAGCAGCGTCCTTGTGGTTATTTTTTACCGGCACTGGAACAAAAAACGGCTTATAACGTCGCCTTATTTATGCTCGAAGGCGCAGCGGAAAACCTGACTAACACTGAACATCCTCAGGGATGTATTATCGTGCAAAGCGCCTTAGCGTGCAGCGAGTCTGGTACGAGTGTCAAAGAAGCCTTGATTAATCGACGCCGTGAAAATGAGGAAAAACTTTGCCAACGTTTTATACGCGCTCGCGAAGAAGGTGATTTAAAAGAGGATACCGATCCTGAAGTATTGGCAAAATATCTCGTCACCGTATTACAAGGTATGGCGGTACAAGCGACCAATGGCGTCAGCAATAAAGAGCTACACCGAGTGGCCCAAGTGGTACTCAGCGCTTTTGCTAAATCTTAAGCTGCTACTTTTAAGTTGGCTCAAACGCTTTTCATGATCAGCTCAAGCTGTCATTTTCAGGCTTGAGCCCGCTCAACTTTCGCAATAATTTGCAATAAAATAATCAACTCATATTACACATCGTAGCGATATATTTTAGTGCGATACAGATCGGCAACCACCGTCATATTCGTTGGCTGATGATCAGGCAAGGCAAAGGTATTGCTAACCAGTTGGCGTGGACTTGACGCAATATTTTGCTGGTTTAACTTTTGCTGTTGGAGCTTGTGTGAGAGTTTTTGCATGCCCGCAGGAAACAAGTAACAACAATAAATTTGATAGGGTGCTAAATCAGTGACGAGAAAATTCGTCCGCCTAAACGTTACGTTCTCTAAATGAGTCAGCTTGACCCACAATACAGAAACCAGCCAAGGAAAAAAAGACACTTCGAATCCCGTCACCTTAACCTCAGGGTAAGCCTTAGCAAGGGTTATCGCTAAATGCCCCCAGCCTGAACCTAAATCGGCAATATGGGATACATTGATATCGGCATTAATGTGTGCAACCATTTCACGGCGCACTTTAGCCGAGCTCGGCATCGGCGAAATACCGGTACGTAAGGTAGACACTATGATGCTAATGCCTATCAATAAGGTTAAGCTCAAGCATGCCACTTCAATCACACTCAATCCTTCCAAAAAAGGAGGATTATATCAGGTACATTAGAAAAAGTGGCGCATCTTAAAAATCAGTTACAGCTCATTGTTCCGTTGAACGCTAGACACTTCATTACGTTGATCTAGGCTAACATCTTGACTCTCTTGCAATCTCGCACGCAACTCATCACGTGGCATTGATTCTTTTCGTCCTTGAGACTGAGTCGAATTAGGCTTAAATGGACTTTCTGCTGTAACATCTGTCGCGGTAAAGAAGTTATATGTTTCTGACTGTAAACCCCGTACTGCAGATGAATATTGCTGACTTTTTTGGGTGTTCTCTGTGCTTTCAGCTTTCTTTAATTGTTCAAGATAAACACTATCTTTACCAAAACTTTCTAAAATTCCCTTAATAACAGTCTCATTAACTTGCATCTGTAATTCAGTATAGAAATCTGCAACTGAAACGGATGGATTAAGACCTAAATCAGGCGTAAAACTCATACTAGACATAATACTATTCTCTCGCTCTTAAATGAAGTGGATATGATTCGGTGTAGATTGTTGTTTCTGATTTTTTTTATTTGGCTGAAGACGCTGTGGCGTGCCCACCTCATTAATAATTTGCTCTCGCCAATATTTAAGTACATCAATGACTTTTTCAAGACTCATACTTGGCTTAAGTCTCAGCTCTTGCTGACCTAAAACAAGATGGACTTCTAAAGCGTTAGCATTTTCAGAAAGAGAGACAATAGGCGCAGCCTTAATCGCATTATTTCTATTCGCTATCAACATATTTTGCATCATAGATTGAGATAAGTCACTCACCACATATTGGCCAAAAATGACGACTTGATAACCTATCTCAGGTTTAAAAAGTGTGATTAGCATGTCATCATTAAGTGCCAACTGACAAAGCCCTTTTTCATCAAACGTGAAAAACTGATCAGTACCACTTAACTTAAGCTCTTTTAGCCACTTGTCTCTCAAATCGATCATGTTTCACCTGTCAATTAACCTTATTTAAAATCTGCTAGTGATTCAACATTGTGTTTCTGCGGTGGGGATTGTTGCAAAAACAGCCAGCATTTGGCTATCAGATTAATGACAAACTTCTAAAAAACACACTCGACTTTAGTGTAACCAAGTAGCCCGTAACGCCTATAAATTTAATTTATTGAGGAACAGTAAAAAATTCATATACTAATCGCTAAATTAACTTATCCCCCCCCCAAATTGATAACAATGGCCTTTTTTGATAGTGCTCGGGCGGGGTTTCTTGCTATAAATACTGCCAACTGAAACAACTAAGATGTGAGCGTCCGGCGAACTACGCCTTGCTTAGATTAACATGCCAAGGTAAGAGACTATTGAGATCACAGTTGGGGGGAGATAGCTGTTCCAAGCAATGTTCGATGTAATCGAACGGCGTTAAGCCATTCGCTCTCGCCGTTTCTATGATGCTGTACAACATAGCACTCGCCTCTGCACCACGGTGGTTGTGGTTAAATAACCAGTTTTTACGACCAATCACAAACGGTTTGACT
>NZ_JAKIKS010000007.1 GCF_023284005.1 Shewanella surugensis | reverse complement strand
AACCCACTCTTCATGAGAACGCTTAGTCATATTAACTCCTGATATCATAGTCAGGGGTTAACATAAGGGATCGATGAACACGGTTGAAGATGTACTTGCTCGGACGGTTACGAAGTTAATGCCGTTTTGGAGTCTATTTACTTCAGGTACTCACGCGGTGCGGTAATTCAGTATGCCGCTGTAAAGCCGTAGGGTTTTAAGTTGGTGTGATAAATAGCCGAGTTAACTAATCTCTTGTTGTGCGTATTTGGCTAATGTCTAGTCGTAAATCAGTAATATAAAAAGCCCCGATAGGAGTATCAGGGCTTTAGGTTTCGCTTTAATGGATTTAGAACGATAGTCAATCGCGCTGTATTAAATTTTAGTCTATGTCTGAGATAGTGCCAATTTACTAGGTAATTACCAGTGATAAGACGTTTTTATCACTGATAAGTGCTTAAGTAAAAGTTTTCAAAGGTTGAATTTAGCCCTTTAGAAAGCACAAACTCATGTGTTATCAGATAATCGGTATATCCGTGCAGTTTGAAAATCAAACAAAATATCGAATAACTTCAACTCAGGCACTTAATCATAAATACAGCAAGCGCTAAGTACTACCTTGATTATATCCACTGATAGATGGACTTTCTTCGGCCTTCAATGCCAAAATGTAGCTATAATCATAGCCTGCTATTAATAATCAACTGACGAAAAAAGTGTCATAAACTATGCTTGAACATATTATTTAGTGTGGAGGCTAGCAGCTCCGGCTACCCGATTATACCCCCTTAAAAAATAAAGCTTCTAAAGTACAAATAAACAATTATTAGCCCTTAACTATTTACCCACTTTGTAGTCGTTGTATATTTTAATAATTTAGCCAATGTTTTTTGCAATCTTTCATTTTCTAAAACATTTTTAGTTTTGTCTATTTGGTTGAAATATATTTTAGCATGTATTAATGCGGATTCTTTTTGTCCAAATTTATCAAGAATTTGAACATGGCTTTCAGATAATGCTGTAATTGGATATGTATCGTAAATCTGTATTCCAGCACGATCAAGCCTCTTCAATACAGCTTGAGCCTCCGCTAAAAGCAACATGGCATAATTCTCATCATGTGTTTTACATGCAATAATTAACTTCTGATGAGCTAATGAGTGCTCTACTTGTGGATTTTCGGGATAAGCGATATGAGCAATCTTAAGTTTTTCTAACGCTTCATCGTCTTTACTAAATGTCCTTAATGCAAGTCCATATTGCATCAAGAATAGCCCCTCTTTTTCAAAATCCTTTTCATATAATTCATAAATTGACAATATAAATGTTTCATTGCCACTGAATAATTTATTTAATAATTTAGCATTCACCAAGCTTTTGTAAATCGCCATTTCACTTTTTGATATGTTTATTGCAATTGGAAAATCATAGACCGTAAAAGATTTTAGGTAAGCTACGATTGCACTATGCAAATCTTTTTGTGACACGTGTCGTTCAAATAACTTATCAATATAAACTTTATGCCGTGTTGTAACGTTACCATTGGAATATTTCAGTGTACCTTCTAAAAAACCTGACAAAAAGTATACATTCGACTCTAAACCTAAGAAATCCAGAGCTCTTGATAAAGTAGATTCACTTGCTACAACTCGTTCTCTGGTAGCTAAACCAGACAAAATCAATAGAAATCTTTGTGATTTATTTTTAATTGCTGAGTATTCTTTTTTAATGAGGTCAATATAGCCTTCACCAGAAGTAGCTTCCATCAAGCCGATTAACAATTGCTTTTTTGAACGCTTCAGTAATTCAAACCTTCTTCTCTTCTTCGATAGTTTAGAAAGTCTTGTCCAATTCCCATACTCTTCAACTTTTGCCAAAATCCTGTCAGCATCCTGATCTACAATTTTTGATATATCAATTTGTTTAGTCAGCTTATCTGACAAATGTTCCTTAACTCTCATTATCCAATTATTCGGATTTTCTGCACTGATAAAAATAACTTTAAAAGACTTATCTTTACTGATGATCTCGCTTATTTGAGATGCGAAATCACCTATTCGATCAAAAAACAAATAGTATGAAGAGCTATTTCTTTCATCTAGTTCATCTACAACTTTATTCAGTATTTTTGTATATTCTTCAATAAAATATACATTCATATTTTTACTCTCGGACAAATGAAGAGCAAGCTGTTTTAATGTCGTAGATTTACCACAACCAGCAGAACCAGTTACAAGATACAAACTCAGTGGTGGCGGGGTACTTTCAAAGATATTATATAAGTTTTCAGTACTAGTTAATATTGCGGGAACATTTTCAATTATATCTTGCCATGTAGGTTTAAAGCCTTTATAAAACTCTTTCACACCTGAAAGGCTTGGGTTTTGTTGAATTAAAGATAATGAGCTTCTATGAATCGGAGTAATTGAAGATAGAATTTTAATATGCTTATCTTCTTTTATTCCGTCAGCCTGACTTAGCATAGTCGCGATGCTAGGTCGAACATTCCATAAGACATCTAATGGTGTGGGCACACTTTCAAATTCTGATTTTAGCCAAGCGACAAAATCACTCATAGTACCTTTAATATGCTCAACTTTAGATGATGCTAATGATCTTTTTCTTATTGAATTAATCGATGGTGTTATTAAATAACTTTTAAAATCAGCAGTGTGACTTTTAGAACTGTAACTTTCAACCATATGGTGAAATAAAGGCTCATTCAGCTCTGTGCCTATAAATAAAAAAGTATATTTAGTAAAGTCTCTCGCAACTTCCTCATACCACAACGGAGCTTTAGCTGACCCTTTTGCATATTCTTGAGATGAAAAAATAAAACCGTCTGTAACTCTATTTATATCACCGTTTAGTTTAATATAATCTATGGTTCTATATAATTGATCCGGCTCAATGATTTTATCATTTCTTAACCGAACATTAAACTTTAAACCTCTATTGTGAGTCTTTGCATTCTCCATGGCATCATCGATATTAAGACTGTAAATTCTAAAAAAAGGATATTTTAAGATTTCAATATAATTTTTAGTAGGAGTAATATGTTTAAAAAGCGACTCCATTTTAGTATGTAATTGATGTTCACCAATAGTCTCTTTAACCACATTATAAACATCGGACAGAGGCTCTTGACAGTACTTCTCGCCTATCATATCAGCAAGAATTTTTGCAGTCTCAAGACCTAAAGGTATGTCTTTTCCATTAGACATTTTAGAGCCATATGATGCACCTGCTCCTAATAATAAAACTAAACGTCCTCTAAGTAATGATTGCTTGATATTTTCATTCACAGCACAATTCCTTTAGAAAAAATATAAATAAATGGATTTAGTCATGGCCTACCATTTATAATCAATAACATACCTAAATCTCTACAAAATATCAACGCTCAGAGTCAATCAACTCATGCGCTGAAATATTTTCAGGATTTTACTTGCTGATGTACGATTTTCATGATTATCCAGATAATGATTGGATAAAAATATGTGCATTCAACTTAGCTAGCTACATGAGTAAAGCCTAATCAAAATCTATATATACAAATTATTAGTAATAAAAGTTTTTATTGGTATAGTGAGGTGAACTCACATATTCATTAATAAAAATAAGGAAATTACAATGATCGAGTTGAAATATAAATATCAGGAAACTGTAGGTACTTTAGAGTTAGGAGCGTTATAGGGTTACACCGATAAAGAAAATGTTTTAGATTCTATTGGAACAGTAGAATTACAGTACAAAATCATTGAGCATGCTCTAGTACATCTTAGTCCTGAAAGAGATGGTAAAAGATATTCAGTTTCACCATCTTCTGGAGCATTGCGTTTAGGCTTTACTAAACTGAAGCAGCTATAGATAACAATAAGGTCTGTATCTTATCCAAGGCAACCGCATGAGTGCTTAATAATCAACCTGATTGATAACGGTACATTCGATTACCCTCTTTCGTTCCAGTTTTTGGCTTAATGATGGTGCCACACCAGAATGTTTAACGAACAATTGTTGAGTGAAAAACGTTCATGCGGTTGCCCTAGTATCTTATCCTAAACTATAAAAAGTAATAAAAGGTTACTGCATGACAATAATTGAGCAAATTCTGACCTCTGGAGTTACTTCAGTTGTAATGACAGGCTTGCTAGCATTTATAGGCAAAATATGGATTGGACGTATTCTAGCAAAAGAAAAAAAATCAATTGATGCTTATCTAAAAAAAGAGCAAACAAAGCTTGATAAAGGCTTGCATATACATAAAGTTAAATTCGAGAAGGAATTTCAGATTTACCAAGATATCTGGGCCAAATTAGTAGACCTAAAACAAGCCACGTTATCCTTGCGACCAATTGTTGATAGGGTTAACTCCAAAGAGTCCCATGAAGACCGAAAGATGCAGCGTTTAAAAGAATATCAAGTGGCCTTAAATGAATATCTTAATGCTGTTGAATATAGCCAGCCATTCTATGCGGAAGATGTATATGCTAGTCTACGGGAGGTTTTTGATGCAACGTATGAAGAGTCTATTAAATATAAATATGGAGAAGAATCTGATACAGGTTATTGGGAACATTCAGTAAATAATATTAAAAAAATCATTAAATTAATTGATACATGCCAAAAGGTAATTCGAAAAAGGCATGAAGAAGTACATATTTTAGAATAGATTAGTTAACCATTTTATCTGATAGAGGTTATCCCTACACTTTCTTTAACCCTCCGAGCTAGAGAGAAATCTAACATTCCTGTTCATTTTAGAGTTAAACATACCAGTGATAATGAGTCTTATAACTGGTAGTACTCATCACCAAAACCCAATTTTAAAACACCATACATCCTACCCACTCAAACCTAATATTTACCAAGTTGAATGATAGCGAGGAAGATATGCTGAAGAGCATATGGCATTCATGGCTAATCAAAGATTATGTCGTAAATAAAGATGTCTCTGCTGATAACACAAGCGCCCCAAGTAGCTTGAGCTATATTCAATCTACATTAGCTAACACTATGGAATAGTGACGCACTGACCTAATAACACCCAGATCAGGTGTTATTGAGCCACTCAATGATAAAGATATAGTCGTAATAAAGACCACTACTGGTTCAATGCAGCATGTTATTAAGGCCATTGTTCCCGACATGACCCGTCATAAGCACCATCCATGGCGCGAAGGCAATGAAGAAAGCCTATAACAAGTGACAAAATTCAATTTATAGAGGTTTGAGATATGTATGCACAAGTAGAGAAACCAAAAGAGAATAAGAGTAGGACGGTTGCTAATTCTGTTGCTCAGAAAAAATGTAATGGGGGAATAAGTCTGCCGTGTAGCGCTCGGTGTGGATACAAATCAACACAAATGACTCCCGCGAAAACACAGAATAACTATAACAACGGGATCCGTACCTTGTTGATGGGAAACGGACTCATAGAAAACAATACAGAAATAAACAGGGAGGTTAAACAATTAGTAAAATACGATATCCAGAACGAAATGATGAATACACTTGGATTACCAGTAAATATGCAGCCGTATGCCGGGAAGCTAAAAATCGACGAAAAACATATAACGGACTCACATCTATATGGGGGTGTGTTAAATGATAACACGAAAACTTTTTTTACTGTGACTGGGACAGCTCTAAACCAAGAAAATCAAATAATGGCGCTAGTGCTTGACGTCATAAAAAACGGAGAAGGTAATTGGAATGATAGCAAAACGGCACTAACATTCTATAAGGAAAATTTCACGAATACCGTAGGGAAAGACCACAACGGCAAGAATCTAAATAGAGTATTTGTGTCTGTTGATGTAAGCGGAATGACAACATATGACGATTGGACTAAAGGAAAAATAACCACCGCCTATCCTTATTGAAATGGCAAGGTGATACACGAAAAACAAAGAGGCACACGCTTAAACTGTTAGCCCATAACAAAAGCTAAAAATCATTAAAACGCTTTTTAGCTTTACTGTTATAGGCAATGAAAGAGAGCCTATAACATTGCACAAAGACAAATTTAATAAGGTATGAGATATGTATGTACAAGTAGAGAAAGGAAATAATCATAAAGTCGTTAATTCAAGACAAAAGATGGCGCCGAATGTAAATAAATACTTGAACGGTGCAAAGATGAAAAAATCGCCGATTGTTATGCAGCTAGGTAAGCCTAAAGCCCCTAGGAAGAAAGAAACATCCATCCCAATCCCACAGCCAATAATAGGAGGACATATACAAACGCTGACGTGGGAGGGATCTACGGTGACATCAGAGGTGTACCACTACTTCGGAGCGGGTAGCCCAGGATGGTCAACTATACACAGGCATACAGATACCTCTCGACCACCGGGTCAACAACATTGGGATACATTGGCTCATGTATATTTTTTAGACGGCGTCAGGGTAGAATATAACGCTGGCAATAACACTATTGTTCCGAATCGTCACTATTACTAAGGTACTAAGATAAAGGGTCAAGTCGGTTGTTTCACAATGTTTTTTTACACTATGATTTTAACCAAAAATATATTTATTACAATGTCACTCTATCATCGAAGCCCATAACAAAATCTAAAAATCATTAAAACGCTTTTTAGCCCAATTGATATGAGAGATGGGCTCACTTTATAATCCCACTTAAGTGAGCCTATTAACAGAAAAGATAATTTCCCCATTTCCGCCCCTATTTTACATAATACTAAAGTTCCCCACGCGGTTTTAATACTCCGCCTAAATCACTACCGAACGGCCGTAAAACACACCGTAAACGTTACTGAAAGTCGAAAAAATTGAATACTGAAAAGTGGTGACCCTATCTGATAGATAAGGTCACTTTGGTATTTGAGGGGGGATCCTACTTTAAAAGGTCTTTTGTACGAGTTTTTTAAAAAAGCGCGAGTTCTTGTTGTAATGCTTGTTTGTGGCTGGGTGACATGGCTTTGGTGAGTTCTGAGACCAATGCACTGCAATTTTTAGCACTCGGGCTTAAGGTATGAAGATAGAGCAACTTATTGACGAATTGATGGCCACACTCTTTATCTGAGCACACACAATACACATCGGCATAAGACACACTGACGCGGTTAGTTTTTCTAATTATCGCTACAGAGCCGCAACGGCAATAAGGACGATGAGGATCAAGACAACTAATATCATGAATCAGAGGGTTAGATGCAAGTTTAGTTGCCAGACCTCCTAGTTTTAATGTATGACTAAAAATAAACTCAGCTTTAAAGCTGAGCCCACATTCAGGATCGTGACACGAACAAAACAAATCGACATCATCAACGCTTAATCGCCGTGCTTTACCGATAATCGCTTTTTTTCCGCATGTATCACACAACACTTTCACACTCATAAAATCTCCCAACTTTAATGATGCTATACTTAAGTGTAATTCAAAACACTGTATATATAAACAGTGTTTATTGTCCTTTCTGTGATTAACATTAACTTTCTAAATCAAACTCAAGCGCTAATTTAGGGTTAATTTCATTGTCTTGAGCAACCGCGTCACGCATTTTTAAAATTAATGGCTTAGTTTCATTTTTAAAATAGACGCCATCGTATTTAGTTGGATCACCCAGCCCAGCATTATTGGCCGGAATAATTCCTGCTAAGCCGGGTGGGAAGCGATGGGCATTTAACACATCTTGAGCGGAGACGTTCTTGACGTTCATGAACTCGTCTTTACTCTCAAAATTGCCCACGGGGATAATCTGCATGCCTTTTTCACTGCCTCCTGGTATGTTGACGAACAAGCTTTGAAAATTACCGACGCCTTTAGACTCTTGGATTTTCTTTTTGATATTATCTTCATCTTTGGGGTCGAGATTAGGATCCGTGCTATATAAAATAAAGCCCATGTGGGCGCCGTTTAAATAATACTTGCGCCTAAATAGCGTAGCGTCTTCATTGAGTAGCGCGGCTTGCAGACCCCCTAAATAATCGGGGCAACCATAAATTTGTTGTACGGGGTCATATTGCCGCACCCAGATAACATCGCGCGCCTTGTAGCGTTTAACTTGATTGTTACGCTCTAACACCAATGCGCCGCCGTCATTGGTGCAGCGAGTGCGATAGCTGGGCAGTGGAAATAGGCGCAGTACTTGCCTAAAGCCACTGCGGATTTTTAATAGCGCCACATCGCCAAATTGAACTAAGTTAATAAAAGCAGCCTCAGTTTCTTGCACACTCATGCCTCCGCTCACATATCGGCTTGCGGCCATATTTGCCCTGCTTTGAATAATGCCGCCGTGCTGGGCATTGCGCCGAGTGAGATTGGCTAACAAATGCCTATCAACGGGGGGTTCCCAAAATTCATGAGTATTGTTGTAATACAGTGAGTCGTAATCGGTGAGCCACATATCGGGCATGACTTGCTCAGGCAAGCTGAACAACACGGTTTCTTTTTTTTCGGTATCACTTTCTGTTTTAGTTGTGTCGGCTACATCGACCATGTGGATTTCCTTTTATGTGCGTGATTCAGAGGTTCATTGATGACGGCGTGTGAGATGGCAAAGAAGACATCGGCATGGCCCGTCGTTTGATCGCGGCCTGCCTTGAATGTCACGTTATTACCCGTGGGGGTATTGGTCTTGCGAATGGCTAAAAATGACATAGGAATATCGGTGTGACTCGCATCCCAGCTAATACGCCGAGATTCGATAATATCGACCATTTTGAGCACTAAGCGGGTTTTGCTGCCTACGCTATAATGAATGGCGGTGGCTTCTCGTGGGTAAAGGGTTTGAATGGAGTCAAATACCCCCGCACCTATTCCCGTGGTATCGACACCAATGTAAGTGACGTTATAACGGCCATAGATTTTTTGTATTTCACTCACATGATGTGAGAAGTTAAGCCCGCGCCAAGCATGTTTTTCTAATACCCTGAATTTTTCGCCTTCATTGATCGGTGGTGCGATAACCACTAGGGTGGCATTGTCGCGCGTTCGGGATGGATCATAACCCAGCCAGACTTCACGATTACCGAATGGCCTTGGTTTATTGGGTTTATAATCGGTCCAGTGATCAGCATCGATGGAGCAAGGTTCTAAATCACTAAATTTAAAAACACTGTCGGCATCATCAATAAAAATGCACATGAACAGGTTTTTGAAATCATCATCATTGTATTCATCGCGCAGCTCATCAATATCAAACAGTTCACAACCGCCACGTAGTGCATCTTCAATAGTGACCACATAACGCCATTGTTTGTCTGGGCAAAGGCGGCCATTGTCTTGATATTCAATAAAGCTAGGGAACTCGACCGATTCACGTTCGCTTTTACCACGGCGCCAGTGATCCCCTGTCCAAAATGTGTAAGCGGGGTGAGCTTTGGTCGACGGGGTTGAAAAGTAGGTTTTACGCCAGTTTTTATGGGTGGCCATCGCGGAGGCCAATTTATTGAGCTCGTCAAACTTGCCGATCCAAAAGTACTCATCAACATAGACATGGCCGTGATAACTTTGCGCTGTTTTGCTGTTATTACTTAAAAAGCGCAGCTCTGCATCACCATGAGCCGTGTGTAAAACTATCGGGTTGCCGCTTAGTTCTATGTCGAAAAACTCTTGTGCTATTTTAACAATATAAGTGCGAAAAACTTCAGCTTGAGCACGAGAGGCAGACAAGAATATTTGTGGATCACCGGTTAATACGGATTGCTCGAACGCTTCGCCAGCAAAGTAGTACGTGGCCCCAATTTGACGGGATTTTAAAATGTTGCGAATACGCTGATGCAAGTTATCGTGCATGGTTTTTTGGTATTCAAATAAGGTTGCATACCAGTCACTAAAATCTTCTGCTGTTAAATGGCTGACATCATTTTTACGTTTATGGCCTTTCTTTTCCGACTGACCTTTACTACTTCCTTTACCGCTCCCTTTATTCCCACTATCGCCTTGGCTTTCATTATTCCCTTGAGTCTGCCTTTCTTGCTGGACGCGCTGTTTTTTGAGCTTGACATGTTTTTCAATCAGCATGTCTAGCTCTTTAATTTGCATCCCTGATTTTTCTTGAATGTCGACCAGTAGCACAACGCGGCGAGCAATGGCATCGTCCACTTCTTCTTCACGCAATAAATCACGCCAGGCATATTTGTCGGCCCAATAATAGATAACCCGATTATTCGGCAACTTGAGTTCGTCGCGAATTTCATCGGGCGTATGGCGGCGCAAATACAAACGTTTTGCGGCTTCGCGAATTTCGGGTGAGTAAGCCAATGCGTCACTTTTATGGGTGGGTTTGGGGTCAGTGTATGCATTTGTTTGTAACAACAAACCTTGAAAAATTCGGCATCATTCTGTGTTGATCAATTATCCGAATCTGTTGGAAATTAACCAGATGCTAGCACTCAAATATCTGGCTATGCTGCATGAAATACAGATGAAAACCATCGAATAACACCACAACGAAACGAGCGCAAAACATGGCTAAAAGTCAATTAACAACAGAGTGGATCCGCGTCGCGACGGAAGGTGAAACACACCAAAACGTGCCAATGAAAAAGCAGTGGTTAATTGATATTGCAGAAACCTATAACCCTCAAACTTATAGCGCTCGTATTTGGCCTGAGCATCGTCGTTGGTATGGTGCTTGGGGTGATGTATTGGCGGTTAAAACCGAAGTGCAAGACGGCAAGTTACGCTTGTTTGCCAAGTTAAAACCTAATGCACAATTAATCACGGCTAATGAGCAAGACCAGAAAGTATTCACTTCTATTGAGCTTGATCCTAATTTCACTAAAACGGATAAAGCTTACTTGACAGGTTTAGGGGTGACTGATGAACCAGCCAGTTTAGGTACCGATCGCCTTAAGTTCTCATGTAAAGAGCGCTTTATTACGCATAAGTACGGCGCGCCTGAGCAGATGGTTTTCAGTCAACCCATTAATGATGCTGACAATACAACCCAAGATGATAAAAAAGAACAGTCCATAATCGAACTATTCAAAAGCATATTCTCGCCAGAATCTTCCGACACCTCACAGGACACCCCCATGGATAAAACGCAATTTGATTCACTCACGACGGCCATCACAGGTTTAACGACCAAAGTGGGCGAGCTAGAAACGAAGGTCGAAACCTTTAGCAAGAAAGATGAGCAAACACCGCCTGCCGGTGATCCTTCAGGGACACCACCCAAAGATACGCCGCCAGCAGGCGAGCAAGGTGTGACGGCTGAGCAGTTCAGCACCTTAATGACAGCCGTTAATGGTTTGGTGACTAAAACCGACCAGCTCAACACTGAATTTTCAGCATTAAAGCAAGAAGCGCCAGGTCAACAACCTGATCCAGCCGGAGCGGGTGAAAGTTTTTCAGTGGTTTAAAACAGCACATTAGCGCCATGGGCATGACAACTGATAATAAAGTGAGAAAACAATGAATTTAACCGAAGAAGCCAAAACTGGCTTGCAAGCATATAGCACTAACATGGCCAAAAGTTATGGCGTCACGGTAGTGGATAAACAATTTAGCGTGACGGCTCCGATGGAGTTAAAGCTTCGCGCCGCGTTGCTCGAATCCGTGGCATTTTTGAAACTAATTACCATGCATCCTGTACTGCAAATTCAAGGTCAAGTGATCAAGGTCGGTAATACTGCCATCGCCACTGGCCGCAAAAAAGATGGCCGCTTTGCCAGTGGACAAGGCATGACAGGTCATGATTATTCCTTGGCTGCTACAGATTCTTGTGCTGAGGTTACGTGGGATATGCTGGCCTCGTGGGCCAATTCAGGTAACACCAATCAATTTATGATGCTGATGAGTCAAAACGCCACCATGCGTTTTGCATTGGATATGCTTCGAATTGGTTTTAATGGGGTTAGCGTGTCTGTTGACTCTGATCCCGAAGCCAATCCACTCGGTGAAGATGTGAACAAAGGTTGGCTGCAAATTGTAAAAGAAAAAGCGCCGGATCAAATCATGACCGATCCGGTTTATTTCAATCCCGATGCGATAGGCCCATTAAAAGAGGGCGAATATAAGACCCTTGATGCTCTCATTAACGAAATGAAAAACACCCTTATTCATCCCTCTTTACGTGATCATCCTGGCCTTTCTGTATTAGTGGGCAGCGATTTAACCGCTGCTGCTGAAACTAAGATGATGAATGCCGCCGATAAACCCACCGAGCAAGTGGCATTAGCTCAGCTCAGTAGCGGATATGGTGGGCTTCGCGCTTATACACCGCCTTTCTTCCCTGGTAAACGTATTCAGCTTTGTTTTCCTAAGCATTTGCATATTTATACCCAAAAAGGCACTAGCCATCGCAAAGCGGAAAATGTGGAAGACCGTAAGCAGCATGAAGATAAATATTGGCGTTACGAAGGTTATGGCGTGGAAGAGTTCGAAGGCTTCGCCGCCATCGATGAGGCCAATATGCATATCGGGGCAGCACCTGCACCATCGGCATAAAAATATTAACGTTCCATCGCAATGATTAACGGCCTCAAGGGGAGGCCTAAAGGGAGATAAAGAGTATGGGCGCCATCACCAATTTTAAAAAACGCCGTGACGCTGAAAAAGCGGCTAAAGCCAAAGTAGAAGAAGCAACATTGATCGGCGTGGATTTAGCCAGCGGTAGAGATATCAGTGTGGTAGCTGAAGTGAAAGTGAAAGACGGAAAAGTTATCAGTACGCAAGAGCTAACCCAAGCCAGTCAAGAAGTGACGCAATCGGCGGTTGAGATTGATAACAGTGCGAGTGATATCAGCCATAGCGTTAATGAACTAAACAGTGCCGTGGAAGGTGTGAGTGATGCCTCTAATGAGTTGGTCAGCAGTGCTGATGATATCGCCAGCGCAACAGCAGGGCTTGCAGATGTGGTCGAAGCCGTAAAAAAGCCGTTGGCGGCGCAGCCATCCTTGCCTTCAAAGAAAAACGACGAGCCGAAAAGCAGCTCGAAGCAGTAAAGCGAACGGGCAGCGCGGCCCATGCGCCAAGTTTGCACTTACAGCTTGTCGAGCTTGAAGCCGATTTTAAAAAGCTTAAAGGCTTTGACCGCATTCAAGACAAAGTGAAACACAAGCGCGAAGTGTTGTTGCCCAAGTGGGGGCCAATAGTCGAAGACTATGTAACGAAAATTAAAAGTAAGGAGATCGAACCCTATGATAATCCTCTGTTTGCTAGCTCTATTATTTGGCTGTTTGATGTGGGCCAATTTGCCAAAGGCATTGAACTGGGCTTTATCGCCATTGCGCTTAAGCAAGACAGCGGTTTACGTCGGGCTTGGCCTAAGTTCATTAGTGATGAGGTTTTTGCCTGGGCAGAAAAGGAGTCAGAAGCTGGCCGCAGTGTGGAGCCGTATTTTAGTCAAGTGTTTGACAAAGTGGCCCACGAATGGCGCTTGGCAGAGCCACTTACCGCGAAGTTTTACAAGCTTATGGCGCACAATTTACTGCGCAGTGGCGGCGAAGTTAAACCGAGCTTATGCGGTGACAGTGACGTATTACAACAAGCGGATCGACTACTTGAAAAAGCGGCCCAATTACACAAGGGCGTGGGGGTAAAAACCCTTCGCATTCGAATAGATATGCGGTTACGTGCGCTTGATGGGTATGCATCACAAGACACGTAATCTTTACCGGCTCCCAACCCCTCCAGTGCGTTGAGCGAGTGTTTTAACGAGCGATTGTTAAAAAACCACGTCGACCTCAATAGCACTGTACCCATTCGCATTTAGTGGTAAATAAGTGAGAAAGCAATGAGTTTTGGATTTGAATCAGCAAGCGCTGCGAGTATCGCCATCGATAGTGACAGTGGATGGCCTGTGCTATCAACGGGCGAATTTAGGCAAATGCGCCGCATTCCAGAATTTTATGATGAAGCCACTCTTGCCGATTCACTTAATCGCAGTGTTGCTGAAGTACAGCAACAATTGATCTCAGTTGACATGACAGACATGGACGTCGATTTTTTTACTAACGCCTCGATGAGTGATTCCCTTATTCCTGAGTTTACAGATAAGCAAACCAGCATTTATCGCGGCGCAGTGTATGCCCGTTCTCATGCCGATTTAGTGGGTTATTTTTCCACGGTGGATCAAAAGCAAACTGACAAAAACGATGAACAACCCAAGCAATTATTAGCGCAAAGTAATCGTTTTGTGCGCTTGCTTTTAGGGCTTGGCCGCACAGGAGTGCATAGCTTATGAGTCAGCCTCAAATACAAGAAAAGACGCAATTACAGCAGTTAAGCGAATTTTTACTCGCCAGTTTGTCGCCGATTGTTAAAAAAGGGGATCTTGATGCCTGGCAAGAAGGCGGCACGGTGATGCGGCATGGTGATGACTTAGGCCACGGTTATCGCGTAGCCAAATGGAAATACAAAGCCTCGATTGCGATAGAACGCTTTCCCCACACCAAAATTAACCCATATAACTTACTGGGATTGATTGCCGCGTATTTTATCGATAATGCCCAAGAGCGTGATGATTACCAGTTAGGCGATCCTGAACTCACTATTGACCCCATTAGCCAGGATAACACCACCATTATTATTGATGTGGAGCTGATGGATAATATTGATTTATTGCCCGATAGCAATGGGCCTATTTTATTTGACGGCCAGCGTTATCGCGTGTCACTGGTGCCAGTGAATGTGGCGACTGATATGAGCCTATTTGTACACGTTAAAGATGAGTTAGACGTATGAGCTTGCAAATCAGTTTACGCGGTAAAGATGCATTAACGCTAAAGCAGCAGCTTGAGTTATTAAGCCTTCCTAGAAATAAACGTATTCGATTGCTTAAGCATTTAGGCCGGATTGAAAAAGCCAAAGCCCGTAAAAGGATCCAAGCGCAGAAAGATGTTAAAGGGGCAAAGTTCAAAGCCCGCAAAAAGAAGGGCGGCAAGATGCTCAAGGCGCAAGCCAAAGGCTTAACGCCCTATGTGAAAAATGCTAATCGCTTGGAGCTGACGCACAAAAACAAACACACCGCAAAAATCGGCGCCGTGCATCAAGAAGGGGGCAAAGAAACCATGAGCGCCACCCGTATGCGCCGCATTCATGGTGCTAACAAAAGTCATGCTGCTTGTACTCGCTCCCAAGCAAAAGCCTTGGTGATCCTTGGTTATAAAGTAAAAGCAAAAAACAAAGGCTATCGCAAGGCGACCATTAAAGAGCTGGTTTCACGTTTATCACAATCACAAGCAGGGGGGATATTACACAGTTTGCGAGGTAAACAGCGTAAAACCCAATGGAATATTGACGCGCCCAAACGTGAATTTTTAGGGGATAGCCCCGCCAATGTGCGGGATGAAATCATTCAATTTTTACATGAACAGTCTTAACCCAAAAGGATCCAAATATGGCACTCGGTAAGGTAACGGTTAATAACCTCAATTTAGGCCAAGGTGAAATCAACGCCGTTGAGCGTCACTTTTTATTCATCGGAAAAGCAGGGAGTAGCGACGAAGCCAGCCAGCTTTATAGCGTGGGCGCACAAACGGAATTAACAGAAGCGTTAGCCGATAGTCCCTTGCGCGCACAAGTGATCGCCGCCCAACTCAATGCGGGGCAAAACTGGACCGCCGCCGTTTATCCCTTAGCCGATGATGAAAGCATCGGCAGTGCGATTGATAAAGCCAATGAAGTACAGAGTTTTGAAGCGGTAGTGATTTGTGATGAGCAAGCCAGTGCCAGTGAGCTAACCAGTTTGCATAATCAGTGTGCCAGCTTAACCGCCACCTTGGGGCGTTGGTGTTTTGCCTTAGTCGCCACCAAAGGAATATTAAGCAGTCAAACATGGAGCGAATACGAAGCGGAGCAAGTGGCGCTGGTTAACGGTATTGCCGCACATCTTGTTTATGCCGTGCCACAACTGCATGGCAATAACCTTGGTGTGTTAGCGGGCCGCTTATGTAACCGAAGCGTGAGTGTTGCCGACTCACCCATGCGCGTGGCAACGGGCAGTGTGATGGGATTAGTTGAGGCACCAGAAGATACGGAGCATGTGCCGCTGAGCTTAGCCACCTTAAATACGCTCGCCAATGCGCGTTTTAGTGTGCCGCAATGGTATCCCGATCTCGAAGGAACCTATTGGAGCGATGGCAGTTCGCTCGATGCCAAGGGCGGTGATTATCAATTTATTGAGCATTTACGCCCCGTGCACAAAGTCAGCCGTCAAGTGCGACTACGTGCCATTCGCCGTGTCGGTAACCGCGCGCTCAATTCAACCCCCAACAGTATTGAAAACAATAAACGCTATTTCATGCAGCCGCTTCGCGCGATGAGCAAAAGCACCACCATTTTAGGGGAAATGTTTCCAGGTGAAGTGCAGGTGCCGCAAGACGGGGATATTGACATTGTTTGGACAACATTATCCGAGGTGAGCATATACATGGTGGTACGCCCCTATAACAGCCCGAAATCTATCACCGTCAATATCATGCTGGATTTAAGCAGCACTGCCGCATAACGCTAGGTATTGAACGGCTTAATACCGATTAAAACGAATAGAAAAGGATTAAAACATGCATTTATCAGGTATGAATTTTCATGTCAATTTGGGTGACATCATGACCCAAGTCGATTCTGCCAGTCTTACCATTACCGATAATAGCGGTGTGGCGCAAACAGGCGGTGTGCCAGATGGTCGAGTCGATGGTGATGTGTCTGCCAGTGGTGAGCTAAGTGTTAACGCCGCCAACTTTAAATTAATTTTAGCTGCCGCCAAGGCTAAAGGCTCATGGCGAGCAATGGATCCGTTCGACATTATGTTTTACGCCAAAGTGGCCGGTGAAGAGATGAAAGTCGAGGCGTTCGGCTGTCACCTCAAACTCAGTGACTTGCTGGATATCGACAAAAAAGGCGGCAGCTCTACTTTGTTTAAAATCTCGTTTGATGTGACCAGTCCTGATTTTGTCAAAATTAATGGTATGTCGTATCTACGCCCTGAAGAAATTGAAAATATTGTTCAGTAGTGAGCACTAGAAAAACAACAAGGAAAGTAACGGATGGATGATGCTGATCTCGCCGCCAAACAACAAGAAAATGCCGAGCGACAAACGCTTAGAAACAGAGCGAAAAACAATAAAGCCAGAGTGAGTTTTAGTCAGTGCCTGGACTGTTTAGATCCTATTCCAACAGCCAGACAACAAGCCGAACCCGGTGCGCGTTTATGCGTACCGTGTCAAACACAAGCCGAACCCCCATTGAGGGCAAGACGATGGTAAAAACGAAAGTGGATTTTTCATTTATCAAATTGTTTGAAGGTGGGTGCCAAGTTGAAGGCTATGTGCCTGATCCACTGCATTCTAAATCAGGTGTGACGATTGCGAGCGGTTTTGATATCGGCCAATGCCAAGTCGAAGCGTTAAGCCAGAGATTGCCCGAAAGCCTGGTGAATAAGCTTGCGCCTTATTGCGGCCTTAAGCAGCAAGCAGCGGTGGATAAATTAACGGCCTTACCGCTCGCCATCACGCGAGTCGAAGCGAACTTAATTGATATTTGTGTTGTGCGTGAAGTGACTGACAACCTGATTAAGCAATATCGCCAAGACAGCGGCCAAGGCTTTGAAACCTTGTTGCCAGCCATGCAAACCGTGATTGCCTCTGTGGCGTTTCAATATGGTCATTTAGCGAAACGTTGCCCTAAATTTTGGCTAGCGGCTATTCATGGTGACTTTCTGGCAATGGCGACTGAGCTTGTAAACTTTGGCGATCGTTACCCCACGCGTCGCAGGAAAGAAGCGGAATATTTATGGCGTGAAGGGTATCGACAGGCTCATCAACCAGCGGAGGCGTTATGAATTGGCAATCCATTGCAAGCACGGTTGGTAATGTCGCAGGTGCGCTCGCGCCTTTATTGGCGGGCCCCGTGGGCCTTGCCGTTTCCATTGGTAGTCAAATTGCAGGTGTTTTAGGTGTTGAAGATACGCCCGAGGCGGTAGAACGCGCCCTGACACAATCACCCGATGCGCGTTTGACGCTGCAAAAATGGGCGATACAAGAGCGTGAGCAAATTCGCCAGGCACATATTGAGTTGCAACAACTGGCCCTTGAAACGCATAAAGCAGAGCTGGCCGATACCCAACAAGCGCGCGCGTCGCACAAAGACCATTGGATGCCCTCTGTGTTATCAGTTGCCCTTTTTGTGTTGTTTAGCGCATTAAGTGGTGCGCTGTTTTTACTGGCTATTCCAGAAGGTAATCGGGATTTAATCGTGTATTTAGCGGGGCAAGTTAGCGGTTTTTTTGCCACCTCGGTGGTGTATTGGCTTGGTTCGAGTCGTGGTTCAAAAGAGAAAGATAAATTTAATCCAAATAAGAGCCCGCATTATGGCCCACTTAAGTAACTGGCTGCTCTTTGCCGTAGCGGCGTTATCCATGATGTTAACCGTATTGGTGCCGTTATTTATTGGCCTATACCGCGCGCAGCAGAATATTCATAACCAATTGAACGAACATAAAACCCATGTTGCTCAAACCTACGCCACCAAAGACGATGTGAAGGTGCTAGGTGATCGAATGGAGAAACAAATGACCAAAGGATTTGAGCAATTAAAGGAGTTATTGCAAAGCCAGCTTAATCAAAAAAATGAACGTTAGCGTCTTTTAAAACAAACGATTAAATAAGTAAATCAAATTTAAAAACAAGGAAACATCATGAAAAACACGATTGAACTCACCATCGCCGGCACTGATTTTAAATTCAACATGACTACCGAGGATTGTTTTGATTACAACAACGGCATACTGCCGAATGACAAAGTCGCCCCCGCGCAAAACCTGTTAACCCGCACGGTTGATAATAAGCAAAAAGACGAACTAAAGGCGCTATTAGATACATCACCAGCTTCTATAGGAATGATAGCCTCAACGTTGATCACTACGTTTAGCCCACTTGTTGATATTCAAGTAAAAAAATAGCAGGGCTGGTTGAGTCGATTGAGGCCAACCAGCTTGAACAAGTGTTAACCCTGCGCCGCTATTGGTTGCCCCATGAAGATGATGAACCGCGTAGCTTAGCCCGCGCCCTTTGGCTGCAAAAGCAGCACAGTGAAACACTGACCATTGCCACGGCCAACGGGATAAACAAAGCCTTTGGCGGCAAGTAGCGCAACCCCTAACTGAATGCAGAACGAGAGATAATGAGCCTACCTGATCCTTTGATGTTTACCGTTGGCTTGATTGACCAAATCACCAAGCCCATCGCGCACATTAGCAAGCAATTTAATGGGCTTGCGGCAAACTATCAAAAAGGCAGTATGCAGATGATGTCGGGGGTTGCTGGCATTGCAGCCAGCGGCTATGCGCTGCAAAATGCCCTCATGCCAGCGATTGAAATGGACAGATCCTTGGGCGAGGTAAAATCTTTAGGGGTAGCAGAATCTGCCCTTGAACAACTCTCAAGGACATCTTATGAGTACGCGCTTAAATACGGTAAGTCGGCCACAGAATTTGTTAGCTCTAGCTATGATATTCAATCCGCTATTGGGGGCTTAAGTGATACGGACTTATCACAATTCACATTAGCATCAAATGTATTGGCTACAGCCACTAAAGCCGATGCTGCCACTATCACCAGTTATATGGGCACCATGTATGGCATCTTTAAAAATGATGCTAAAACGATGGGTAAGAGTGAGTGGGTCGAGCAAGTCACCGGAATGACAGCTACTGCCGTGGAAATATTTAAAACCAATGGTAATGATATGTCGGGCGCATTTACGGCCATTGGTGCAAAAGCAAATAATGCTGGTATTGCCATGAATGAGCAAATGGCCATTTTAGGCACTTTGCAATCAACCATGTCGGGCAGTATGGCAGGCTCAAAATACAAGTCGTTTTTAAGTGGTGTGGGTAAAGCGCAAGCCGCGTTAGGGTTAGAGTTTACCGACTCAAAAGGCAAGATGTTGCCCATGATTGATATTCTTAACGAAATCAAAGGTAAGTTTGGCGACACTTTAGATGTGGATGAAACAGGGGTATTAAAAAAGGCGTTTGGTAGTGATGAAGCCATGGCGACCATTGAATTACTAATGAATGATGTGGATGGGCTGGCAGCATCAATGGAGCAACTTGGTCAAGTTCAAGGAATGGGTAAGGCGGAAGAGATGGCCGCCGCCATGACAGATCAAAGTGAGCGATTAAGTCAGTCTTGGTTTGTTATTCGGGCCGCGTTCGGCTCGGCTATCCTGCCTGCCTTTAATGAGTTTGTCGGCGGCGTTGCCGACATGGGCAAAGACGTGCTTTGGTTTACAGATACGTTCCCTAATCTGACTAAATACATAGGTTATGCGGCTGTTGGCGTATTAGGCTTAGTCGCCGCAGGCGGTTTACTCACTGTAATGATGGGCGTGGGGAAAATGGCCATGACGGCTTTTGGTGCGGCATCCTTGGTCTGGTCTGGTATTACGGCCACCTTAACCGCAGGCTTAAGTGCATTACGTGGGGTGATGTTAGCTGTCAATATTGCTATGTATGCCAATCCTATTGGGTTAATTGTGGCGGGCGTAGCTGCAGCAACGATTGCCGTTGGCGCCCTGATTTATTACTGGGATGATTTGAAGGCCAGTATTGGTGAGTGGGGTTGGGTGCAAGGTTTGTTCGGTGCGTTCAATAGTGCTTGGACGGGCATTAAAACCTTATTTACTGAATCAATGAACTGGATTATCGACAAATTAAACCTGATCCCTGGTGTCGACATTGAGTTTTTACCCGATGTTAAAAGTTTAACGAGTGTACAAGAACAACTGCAAGGCCAAGCAGTTGAGCAACAAGTTTTACCTGCCATTTTCAATGAGACGAACGCCGCCCATAATCAAGCGGCATTACCTGCCTTTTTACCGCCAGCCGCCAATGATGCGCAAATAACGTCAAATGTCATACCAATGGCAGATTATGTCTTTTTACCTGAGCTAGCGCCAGAATTAACACCAACAACCAACATGCCCCTGCCTGTTCAAGATGCCGCTTTGGATTCAGTCAATAAGTTACCACTCTTTTACTCTGAACCAACGCCTATGCCTGAATACGAAGCCGCTAATCAATTAACGGGCTTTGCCCCTCATGATGTCATGGAGTCGATGACGTTACCTAAACCAATGAATAACGACGCGATAAGTCGCATGGTGATGCCCAAGCTGGATGTGGTGAGCGCTAAGCGTGCGCAAGTTGCGCGCCAAGCGGGTGAGGTGGGCAATAAACAATTGAGCTTTGGTGATGTGATCATTACAAACCCGCCGAAAAACTTCAGCCTTGCCGAAATAGCAGAACAACAAGAGCTTCAGACGGGATAACTAATACAGGATCTGCAATGGATAAATACAGCGACTTACTTATTAAAAATGGCGGCTTGTCACTTGATGTGGGCGGCGAGCCAGCGCTCACGCATACTCGCGCCAGTATCGCCCAAGACATCAAACACATGCTGATGGAATCAGGGCTTGTCAGTAAGTTACTCGCTCAGCGCAGTAATGCCATGCGGCTTGATGTGTACACCGAAATGGAATTACTAGTCGAAACCGACACCCGCTTAGTGCCAGGGACTATCAAGATAGAATCGATGGCCGATTTCATTTTAATTACGGCTGATACTTATGAGTTCGGTGGGGTATCGACTCAAGTGAATAGCATGAATGCAGGGGGCTCTTAATGTCACGACCAAAAGTGAATTTTGACAAAGTACTTGCAGAAAAAGGCGTGCCGTTAACCAGTGCTGAGGTGACCACTTTATTACTCAAAGACATGGACAGTGCCAATAGCACTATTAGTAATGACAGTCGCATGAGCCCGTTCTGGAAATTGATTTTAAAAGCGGTTATTACTCCTGTTTTATGGCTGATTAATGTGTTGCTGGTGCAGCATGTATTACCTGCCATGTTTACGGCCACGGCCACTAAGTTGTTTTTAGATTTAAAAGCATGGGAAGTGGGCCTAAGCCGAAAAGAAGCGGTAAACACTCAAGGCTATATTACCTTTACTAAGCAAGATGTGAATAGTGATATTGCGGTCCCTAAAGGTAGCGTGATTAAAACTGATAGCCGCTTAGGGGGAATTTACTCGGTTAGCGTGATGGACGATAGCTTTATTCCCTCGGGCATTGCGTCATTAGCCGTTGAATGTATCGCCGATGAAGCGGGCGCTTCGCATAATATTGGGGCCGGCTATTTTTATGTGATGGATGAAATGCCCTCTGGGATTGCGTCGGTCTCTAATGTGGGGGATTGGATCACGCAAACGGGGGCCGATGATGAAGAAGACGATGCGCTGGCTTTACGTATTCGTGATCAGTTCTTATCGGTAGGCCAATATCATATTGATGCGGTTTACCGTGGGGCTATTGCCTCCTTTGCAGGCGTTCGTTCCGACTTTCTGTTTTTTGAGCATAATGCGCCGCGCGGACCTGGCACCGCCAATTGTCATGTGATGATGGATGTTGGCGAGCCGCCGCAGTCATTAATCAACAGTATTAATCAGCATGTGCGCGACGAAGGTCATCACGGACATGGCGATGATATGTTAGTCATGCCCATTGGTTATACCGAATATGATTTAACCTTTGATATTTGGCATGGGGCTTTTTTAAATGATGTCGAACAACAAACGTTATTAAGTGAACTTGAGTCGCGCATTCGCGCTGCTTTTCGTGAAAGTGATAATTTCGACACCATCACCCGAGTCTTGCCGCAAAAAACCTTTAGCTTTTCGCTGTTATCGAGCCAGTTGCATAACGAACTGGGCAACCTGGCCTCTATAAAATACAGCCATGCTGACATCAATAGTGGTTTATCTTTGCCCAGAATTAAGACGTTAACCCTCAATAATGTCGGGGCGGCGACATGAATGAGTCCCAGCTTGCCAAATTAACGCCTGAACTCCCAGCGATTACATTGCCCTTTTGGATGGATGGCAAAACCTTAACCGATGAACCGATTGAACCGGTGATGATGATGTCGGGTTTACAGGCGTTCTTTAATCGTATTCGCACCTGGTTAACATGGCCACTTGAACAAATGGATGCCAGTGAGTGTGATCCCACTTTATTAAATCTATTGGCATGGGAGCGCAGCATTCCACGCCTAAACAATGAGCCTATCGATTTGTATCGCTTGCGAGTATTCCATGCATTTGCTAATGCAAAAGATGCGGGCAGCACAGCAGGAATGAAAGCCATTTTTGGGCGCTTAGGCTTCGATATTATTGATATTAACGAGCGAGTCGAGGGTTTTGATTGGGATCAAATCGAAATACTGATGTTAGAGAGCCAATTTGCTGAGCGCGAGGAATTAATCAACGCCATTATCAAAAGCTATGGCCGTACCTGTCGGCGTTACTTTTTAAGCGCAGTGGCCGCCGCCAATACAGACGAGCGTTTTGCATTAATCGAATTTGAAAAAGAGGTCATTGGATGAGCCAATTAACAATAACAAATGCAGGTATTGATTATAAAAACGCAGTATTTGCAGGCGATGAAGTGCAAAACATTACTCATTTTGTGTTTGCCTATATTCCAGCGTTAAATCCCGATTTACCGATTGATCCTGACAGTACAATTGATAACAGTCATATAGTGGCATCCCACCCGATTGAACGTGTATCAAAACTCAGTGGTAATGCAGTGCTCATGAGCACGGTGCAGGATTACAGTATCGGTGATTTTACCTACAACTCTTATGGCGTAATAGCCATCAAAGCCAATGGCGATGAGGTGTTAATTGCTATTGTACATACCAGCGAGCAAACCAAGACCAAAACAGTCGGCGCGGTTACCGGTAATTACAGTGTAAAAAGTATCGTCTGGCGAGGGGCTAGCGTGGCAGGTGAACTCGGTATCACTTTGTCGACACTTCCCTGGCAAACCAGTGACTCTGAGTTTTTACGCAGTGAAGACTTTGCCGCGCATTTAAGTCATGCCAATCCGCATTCGCAATATGTACAGCACACCGAAGTGCCCAGCATCATGCAAGGCACGATAACCAATCCGATTGATTTAGGTGAAGTAGACATACAAAATCAGCCCCTTTTACCCGGTCATTATTACCAGCCATCGTCAGCGAGAGCGATATTTGAGCGCGGTTATCCCAGAACACGAGCAGGTGCATTAACAGCTGAAAAAGCTACTGGATCGGGACTGACATACACATATAAAGAATATGATACAGGTGCTACTCATACTTGCGGTTATTACAGTGGAGCGTGGAGCGGTTGGGTACGTCAATACGACACATCAAACCCACCAAGCTCCGAAGAAGTAGGGGCGCTTCCTGTAGATGGAAAGGCT
Organism: Shewanella surugensis; assembly: GCF_023284005.1. Classification (GTDB taxonomy): domain Bacteria; phylum Pseudomonadota; class Gammaproteobacteria; order Enterobacterales; family Shewanellaceae; genus Shewanella; species Shewanella surugensis. Next base: position 53,993 of record NZ_JAKIKS010000007.1, on the reverse strand, counting down.
GCGGATTCTCAAGAGTTGCACGGTATGCTTCCCAGCTATGAAGAAGATGCAATAACCATTGTTGCTCGCAATGCAAGCGGGACAGTTAAAGCAAAAAACTTTTATGAAAGCGGAAAAAATATAAGATCGGTATTCTTAAATAATGAAACGACAGATCAAACTTTTACGGGAAAGTTAATTGCAAGCTCTCCTACAGCGAAAGCCGGAGTTTATGGGGATTACTCCATAGAATCGGTTAGCTTAATATTCTCTATGGGTGCTGCTTATCAATTGGGGCTAACAGGTAAAGATTTTGGCAATTTGTACGGCTTAGCTAGAGCTTATGGTAACAAGATAAATGACGGCGACGGAACAAACTCGGGATTAATGGGCGGAGGTCATCAAGCTGTCTGGTGCCAAAATGGAAAGCCAACAAGTGCAATGGGTAAGGATTTATGGACTCAAGGCTATGTTTATGAGCATGGCAAACAATTAAGAGAGATATATCTAACGGTTGACGGTAAATCCGCTAACGCTGAATTACTTCAAGGGCTTAAACCTAATTACGGAGCAGTAGCTACCACGATAGCGGCAAGAGATTCAAACGGAAGTCTACAAGCAAAGGCTTTTCATGAGAACGGTAACTCATTAGCGTCAAAATACTTGCAAATATCATCATGTTCAAAGGAGGCAATATCTAACAAAGTAGTAATTCGTGACGCTTACGGTGGTTTAGCGGTTAATCAAGTTAATTGCGCAAACATGTCTTTATCAAGATCACCTGAATCAAAAGCGGGCGGTACTATTGAGGCTGGTTACGTTTTATTTTGCGCTCAAAATTCAAATGTAGTTCAAAGGATTTACGTTGCCGAGCTTTTCGAACAATTACTCACTCACGTTTCAAGTTCAAGTGGTGGAACAGGTGGGACAAATCCTCCCGATGTTTGCTTTGAAGTGGGTACACAAGTTTTGCTTGAAAATGGCGCTTCAGTTGCTATTGAAATGTTGAGGGTGGGCGACAAGGTTAAATCTATTTATCACCCAATTTTAGCCACTGGTGACGATACAGAGTGGGCGACCGTCAAAAGTGATGATGTTGAAGAAGTTGAAATAAAAAGCGCCACGGTTAGAAGTTTAATACTCGGTTCCGATCCGGCTCACTATATTTTAAATGATGACGTAAAAGTGACGTATGAGCACCCTTTTTTAGTGTTGAGTCAGGCATTTAATGATTGGCGATGGATAGCAATATCAAATATAAAAGTGGGCGATAAAATTTACTCACTTGATAATGATCCCGTCCTCGTTGAATCGCTTGAATATGTAGAAGAAAGAATAAACACGGTTAATCTTGATGTTGAGGAGTTAGATAATTATTTCGTCAATTTAAGCGGTGAATGGATCTTGGCTCACAATTCAGATACAGCAAAACCTTAATTTTCGAAAAACAATTTCACTTAGAAGGATAGATTAATGGCATTTATACACGGATTAACCCATGCAGCAGCAATCATGACAGTGAGTTATGTTGGGCGTAACAGTAATACCAGTACCGAACTACAGTTAAGCGGTGATGCATTAGTATTGCTCGCTAAAAAGAATTTTAAAGAGAGCGTGCTAGCGATAGCGCCTGCGTGATGAGTTGGTCTAAAACCAATGCAGCATGGCCAAGCCATGCCGCAAATAGATCAGCTCAAAGTACTGATGTATTAACCCAATGGCAAGGAGAGTTAGGATCCACTCTTGCACTTGAGAGCCGCGCGAAATATCAACAGCATGTATTAAGCGCCGCCGCGCAGGCGTTATTATCGTTACGTACAGAGTTAAATGCGCTGTTAGTCTATGGCACGGTGTTAACTGTGACGGCAGATGCCGATATCAATAATAGTGATAGCGCGATGATGCGTCTATCTGCACAAAGCGCCGTCGATAAACTCAGTGTGAAATTAATTGATTATAATGATGTTTATTTACCGAGTACCACGGATGGGCTTGCGCTATTGTTTTCGGCGGGCTCCATCAATGAGCTGATTAATCAATTATCCCCTATCTGCGCCCTATTAGCCTTGCCCGAGCTGAATGCTTACTTGCGTAAATTGACGTCATTTACTCAACTTGATAGCGAAAAAATGCAGCAAAATCCCACGCCTGCATTGCCGCATTGGTCGAGTAAAACCGCGATTCATTTAGCCCCATTAAGGGAGGCCATGCAGTTACAAGGGGCGCAGTTAGCACAATTGGAATCATTGGCCAGTGGCGGTGAGTCGCCCATTGCACGATTGCAGCAATTAGCGATAAAACGGGCTAATACTCAGGCTCAATTAACGAATGACATCAATGCGCTTCAGCAGGTATCGGGCGAGGTATGGCGCTGTCACTTAACTGGCGATAGGGCGCAAATGGCCAATCAACTAGCAGGATTAACCCCGCCCATTAATCAAGCTTTTAGCGTAGCGGTGTTAATGGTGAGTGATACACCATTAACCTTTTTTAAGGAGTTATTGCCATGACCCAAATTTTATTAAACGGTGAGCTTGTGCGCATGAAGTCGTGCAAATTGAGCCTAACACAAGACTTAGTGAGTAAAGATGTATCGGGGCAATCATCGAGCACCGCAGATGTAGAGCAGGGCGATAAAAGCAAAGAGATTAAAGTCGATGGTTTGATCCCTTTTACCGATACAGCCCAATTAACTCGTATCTTTGAATTAGCTAGTGCCCGTGATGAAGCGGGCAATAGGCAAATTAATCGCGTGAGTTCAACGTTAACCCGGGCGGCTAAAATTCGGCAGATGAAATTTTGTGGCCAAATATCGGCGCCCGAACATGGCAGCTTAATGGCGTGGCAAGTGTCGTTTCGTTTACGTGAATATTTAAGCGTGCCTGAAGTGGCCGAGCAGCGAACGGAGCAGACCGAGGCAAATGCAGAACAAACCACGGAGCAAACCGCGAGTGTGTCATCAAGTAAAGCGTTAACCGAAAATGCACCGCCCAATGTTGAGGTGTCTTCACTTGAGTCATTTTTACATACATTGGATGATTCTTTAGCGGAGACCGAAACCGCATGAAGTTAACGAAACGTTTAACGATTGGCTCAACGATTTACCCATTAAGTGATTACCGTCTTGTGCTTGAGCTATCAGCAGGTGGGCGAGGGATATTTGAAACGGTTACCAGTAAGCTAGGTGCTCTCAAACATGGGCAAATAGTGTCGTTAGATATTGGTTATAACAATCAATTGCAGCGTTATTTTAGCGGTTATATCAGTAAAGTGACGCAAAGTGCCAATGGTTCAACTCGTTTTAGTGTGCGAGAACTGTCGGGCATATTGGCAGAACGTATGCCAATGAGTATTTTACACGCCACGTTTAGGCAAGTGATCACTCAATTATCGACCCTTTCAGGCTTAAGTTTTGTGATCCTCGAGTCGGCCGATTATGTTGATAAACCCATTGCTAACTTTACTTCTCAAGGCACCGGCTATCAGTTATTAAAAAATGTGGCGCGGGCGTTTAATGTGCCTGAATTTGTTTGGTACCAGCAGCAAAACGGGCAAATATTTGTGGGCGGTTATCAAGATAGCCGTTGGGCCAATCGACCTGTTGATATACCAAGCCGTTTCAGTCAGCAGCAAAATAGTAATAGTTGGCAGTTATTGGCCATGCCGAGTATGAGACCAGGCGTTTTAGTGAATGGCCACAGAGTTAAGCAAGTGGAATTTAATGATGACACCATGACATTAACCTGGACCGCAACCAAAGCGGATGATTTAGCCGAAGAGAGAAAGATCACCAATATATTTCCAGAGTTAGCCGGAGGCTATCACTTGCCACGGTTCGCGAAGGTGATGAGCATTAGTGATACCAGTAAAGCGGGTGATCTTAATAATGCCTTTCGTCCTCGCTATGCGGTAGATGTGCAGTTACTTGATGAGAACAATCAACCTGATCTCACCGTGCCGATTTATCGCGCGGTACCCTTACCGATGATGTTTGGTGGTAACGAGCAAGGATTATTGCAATACCCCTCTCCTGGTACGTTGGTTGAAATCGGTTTTGCTTATGGTCGACCCGATAAAGCTTTTATTAGAACTGTGCTGGGGTGCGATTGGGCTTTACCCAACATTACGCCAGGTGAACAACTCATTCAACAGCGCGCCGAGGTGTATCAGCGCACCGATAGTGCAGGTAATCAAATCTGCAGTACGGATCAAAAGCAAATCGATATTAGTTATCGAAAGCAGATCACCTCTGATGAATATCAATTAAACGCGGGAAGCTCACACACCAAAGTGGCTCAACACTCGATTGAAGAAGTTGGCGCAAAAAAAACAATCGAAGCATTAGGCGCAATAGAATTGCTAGCCGGTGATAATATCAATTTAGCCTCATTGGGTAATATGCATTTCACCACGACAGGTGAGTTAGTCGAAGTGGTGGGGAAATTGCGCCGCTCAGTGGCATCACAAATGCAAAAGATGGAAGCGCCCACACATTGGGCAGGCACAGACACCATTAATATTTATGCATTACTGGATAACTTGATGCAGTGCGTCGAGCAGTTAGCGGATCACTGTGCCGGTCACACCCATGAATATGATAAGCCATTGCATAAAGATGGTACCACTCAAAGCAAGGCACCGAACTTGGCTACCAATATGAGTGAGCGCAAGAGCCAAGCCAATGAACTACACAATCAACTCAACCCACTGCTTGCCAGTGCAGATACATAGCGAACATACCAAACCGCTTCAAACCTAAACAAGAAGCCTCACATATGTGAGGCTTCTTTGTGCCTGAGTATTTCATCACGTAATTCTTCCCACGTAATCTTCCCGCCACGTAATCCGCACTCTTCCTCCCCCTCCTGCGCGCTCTTTGTGGTATTTTTTTTACAGTTTTCTATTAATACAGTTCATAGGGCTAACCCGCGCCATCTCTGGGGGCTTGTAAACGATCGCGATCTGAAAAGATCGCGGTTTTTTGCAGTGTTTTACAGTTTCTTAGAGTGGCTTTGAATCACTTTTTAACCTGAAAGCCTGATGTTTACTGGGTTTGCTCTGTTTTACGTGGGGTGTTTTAAAATAGACGATAAAAATAGGATATGTAAAAAACAAATAAAAACATAGACTTGGTTTTATTTTGAAATGAAAAAAATAAATAGATTAAAATAAATTTAGAGATTAATTGGATATTCAAAAAACATGTCGCCAATTGCCGCCACTCTTAATCATCTGTCGCCACTTTGTCGCCATTCAGATGTGACAAAGGGTTAGCCTTTCGGCTAACCCTTTGTTGTAATTGGTGGAGGCGGCGGGGCTCGAACCCGCGTCCAAAAAGCCTACATCCAAGGCACTACATGCTTAGTCTCTCTTTTGGTTAACCAAGTACACTCCGAAAGACAGGATTGCAATTGGCGAGTTCAGTACTGTTTCGCGGTTCACCCCTGAACATGGTTCCCTCGCTATCAAATGTAAGATGACCATCTATACGCTCTGTCCATTTGAGAAACGTGAGCAAGATGGCCAGTTAAGCCGCTAGGCTTACTGGAGTGTAGTTAGAGTCGTTTGCAACTATAACGGTGCGGCTTTTTACGAGGCCAACCGCCCCTCGGCATGCTCCCAGGGTTTCGAGAATCTTGTCGAATCCAGAATCGCCCCCAAGTACAGATTAATAATAACTGCTTAGTAGCATATCACCAAGCAGTTTATACAAATTAACAACCGTTTGCTGGTTAAATGTTCTATCTTAAACAGAAATGACTTATTGGCGGACAGAGTTCTTAATGGTACGGGCTTTTTCTATCTGCCATTCGCGATCTTTGGTGTCATCACGTTTATCGTGTTCTTTTTTACCTTTACCTAAACCGATTTCAATTTTGACCCATGCGCCTTTTTGCCAATACATGGAAATGGGCACAATGGAATAGCCTTTACGATCAACCAGCCCTTGTAACTTATCTAATTCTTTGCGCTTCAATAGGAGTTTTCTTGAGCGCAGAGGGTCGCACACAACATGGGTCGATGCGGTATTGAGTGGGGCTATAGTACAACCAAATAAATAGGCTTCGCCATCTCTTAGGAATACATAGCTTTCAGACAAGTTGACCTTGCCCATACGAATTGATTTAACTTCCCACCCCATGAGGGACAAACCTGCTTCTAATTTTTCTTCGAATTTGTAATCGAAGGTGGCACGTTTATTACGTGCGATTGAAGCGCTTGGGGTTTTTGATTTTTTCTTAGCCATAGCAGGCTATTATACTCAGAGTCAAACAATTTGGAATTGCCCAAGGCCACTTTTTAGTAAATATTTTTGCGATAGGTGCGAATTGTTCTTTTTTTATACAAAAAACTTTGATTGAAGCGAGCGATAGAAAATATACGTTTTATACAGTTCATGTTAAAATCGGTTTATTGAATTCAGTTATCGAGTGTAATAAGCGAAATGACACAGATTTCTCGCAGCATGTTGGTACGGTTTAGTGCTATGCAGATGTATGATCTCGTCAACGATGTAGATTCTTATCAAGAGTTCTTACCCGGTTGTGTGGGCGGTAAAGTATTGACCTTCGATGGTGAAACCATGTTGGCTTCGGTTGATGTGGCTAAAGCGGGGATGAGTAAAAGTTTTACCACCCGCAATCAAGTTGAGCCAGGTAAGCGTATTGTATTGGTATTAGAAAACGGCCCCTTTAAACATTTGCAAGGGGAGTGGCGTTTTACTGAGTTGGCCGAGGATGCGTGTCAAATTGATTTCGAGCTTAATTTTGAATTTTCCAATTTCTTGGTTGAAAAAGCCTTCGGCAAGGTATTTAAAGAATTGATGTCATCAATGGTGACCGCATTTACCGGTAGAGCTAAGGTCGTGTATAAGTCATGAGTGAACAAAAAGCTTTTAGCAGTAAAGAAGCCCTTAGTGAACCGTTAGCCTTTAATGTTGAAGTGATCTACGCATTACCTCATCAGCAAAAAAGAGTACAAGTTAAGGTCTTGCCAGGGACAAGCTGTATTGATGTGGTCAAGCAGAGTGATATCGGTCAGTTTTTTCCGGAGATTGATCTTGAACAGGTCAAATTAGGCATTTTTAGTCGTCTCGTTAAGCATGATGAGCTTATTCAAAAAGGCCAAAGAATTGAAGTGTATCGTGCATTAATTGCGGATCCTAAAGATGTTCGCCGTAAACGTGCCGAAAAAGCCAAAGAAGAGGGCAGAGCCAATAAAAAAACCGGTGGCCGAGCCTAGTCTTTAGTACTAATCCTGTTTAGTTTGATGGGTATAAACCTCAACACGAGCACTATCTTCCTTCAAACAAAATGCCCAAGCGAATAATCATTCACTTGGGCATTTATTGTTGTCAGATCTTTTAGCGCGTAGTTGGTGTTATCAACATAGCTTCTATAAACATATCATTGATAAGCGGGCTATTGGGCTGGGTTTTGCTTGCCCATTGGGGGCATACCTGTTTGCGGGATCCCCATATTATCATTAATGCTGCTATTAACATCATCAGCTACTGGACTGTTGATGTCAGGTAAACGGCTTTCATCTAGAGGCGTGTTAAAGTCGGGACTCAAATCATAATCGCCTTCAGCTTGAATTAATTTATCATCACTAAAACGGATAATCAGTTCTTTATGAATGATGCTGGCATCACGTCCACTTTTAAATTGGTAAACATAGTACCAAGTATTGTCAGCAAAGCTGTCATGCAATACGGGTCTTCCCAAAATATATTGCACTTGCTCTTTGGTCATTTCCATGCGAAGTTTTTCAACTTGCTGTTTTTCCATGTAGTTGCCTTGAGCAACATCGGGTTTATAGATTAACCAATCAAATACACTACATGCACTAAGTGATAAAGAGAGCGCAGCGGCGCCCAATAAAATAAGACTTTGTTTTTTAATTGTCATTGAATGCGCTACTTCATAAAAATCTGAGATCATAATACCCAAGCACTCCCCTTGCTGACAAGGGTTATCTTACTGCTCGTGGCTTGGCCCTGTAAACTTGTTAGGCATACAAGTTTATAACATTGATTTTATATTGAGTCACCACTTTGGCAATAGTTCAATTAAATTTAGTGATTTGGTATTATTTTTCATTTCTTGCTGAGTCTGTTGCGTTGGAGGTGTTGTTGATTGGCCTACATGGAGCTAGCGAGGGAGCGTTATGTCATCGTTGATATAAAGGGTCGCTGTTGTGACAACAGTAATAGAATGAGCAGTGCTAAACATTTTAATTAAATGTCTAAATCGAATAAGGTCAAAAGGGTTATTATTAGGATACTGGAGAGCAATAACGTCGAATAAGCCTAATTTTGACAGCTTGTCGTGATTATCCAATGAAGTATAGCAATAAATTATGCTACTGCTTTATAGTGGCTCGACAGAAAATTGATAAAATGAAATGCGAACATTAAATTTTACTGGTTGAATATGTTGTGTTTTTAGTTTTATTGTCATTTTATACTACCCGCGTATTTTAGACTGTGTTGTCAACCAAAAGGCCAGTATGAATAAAGTAAAAGAGTCTCGGCTTTTATAGTTACTTATGTGATAAAAATGTTGGAAAATAACCGTATTTCATGTAGATTGCTTGCAAGAAACAAAAAAGATGAGCTATGGGACATCACTTGGTTTTTAGGTGTCTATTTTTAAGCTATAGAATGAGACCTTTCTGCAGCTATTGTTATCTGCCCATGTTATTAAAATTTAAAGATCAGCGGTAAGATTATCAGTGTTCAGAAAAACGAGACCATTAAAAAATCATACTGTTAAGCATAAGCCGTTTAAAATCAATGTATTATTAATATCGTTAAATTGAGCTGTTAATGATTTCAAATAAGTTAAATTATTTCAAGTGTTTAAAAACATCATGAAACAAGGACGTAAAACCAAACGTAACGATTAAACTAAAACTAAAACTAAAAACAAAAATAATACGAATGAGATCGCTTACGGTTTATAAGCAAGGTTTACCAACCGATTTTTCTAGTTTCTCAATGATAGCGTTGTAAACAATGCGTTGAAAATTGGATGAGTCGATAAGGCTGATGGATAGAGTTGATGATAGACAGTATGGATAGTAAACAACAAGGCAGTCTCGTGTGCGTCGGCACAGGATTAAATCTCGCAGGGCAAATTACCGTATTAAGTCAAAGTTATATTGAGCATGCAGAGGTCGTCTTTACCTTAATGCCCGATGGCTTTGCTGAGCGTTGGGTAGGTCGTTTAAATAAAGATGTCCGCAGTTTGCAGCCTTTTTACGCGCAAAAGGGGGAGGTTAAAAATCGCCGTGAGACGTATGCCCAAATGGTTGCAGCGATTGTTACCCAAGTGTACTTAGGCAAAAAAGTGGTTTGCGCTTTATACGGCCATCCCGGTGTCTTCGCCTGTGTGGGTCACATGGCTGTAGAGCAATTACAGCGCGAAGGCTATCGGGCCCAAATGGAGCCTGGGGTATCGGCTGAAGCCTGTCTTTGGGCCGATTTAGGGGTCGATCCTGCCAGCTCTGGCCATCAAAGCTTCGAAGCGAGCCAATTTATGTACTACCAGCATGCAGTCTCTGCGGCGGCTTATCTGGTGCTGTGGCAAATTGGTCTAGCGGGCGAGCATACCCTGACAAAGTTCCATACTACGAGTGATAAATTACAAGTCTTGGTGGAGTTGCTGCAACAATGGTATCCACTGGAGCATGAAATCATTATCTATGAGGCGGCGACCTTGCCTATCCAATCGCCGCGAATTGAAACGTTGAGGTTAAAGGACTTGCCTAATGCTAGGTTGACCGATATTAGCACTTTATGCATTCCACCCAGTGAAAAATTAACGCTTAATCATCAAGCGCTGACCCAATTAGGCATTAGCGCCGATGATTTTGGTTAGTATTTGAGGCCATTAGTGTTTTCCGTGATTATTTTTTGTCGTAAATGAGTGGTGTTTTAATGCAGAGGAAGTGTTGTTCTCCTGTGGAGAGTAGCTCTTACTGCAAGTAGCAAGTAGCAAGTAGCAAGTAGCAAGTAGCAAGTAGCAAGTAGCAAGTAGCAAGTAGCAAGTAGCAAGTAGCAAGTAGCAAGTAGCAAGTAATAACAACAATAATATTTTTTTACTTTTTTCAAACAATAAGGAGATTGACTTATGTCAAATTTAGACGGCCTATTAGCCAAGTTAAGCACGGATGCCGAATTAAAAGATCAATTTATCGCCGATCCTGAGTCGATAATGGATGCAGAAAATTTAACCGATGATGAAAAAGCCGCCATGCTCGATGGTGATGTGGATAAATTATCTGATATCAGTGGGGATAATCAAGTGTATGGGAAGAATGTGGTCTCGTTAGATTAATATATAGTTATTGATATATTTGTTTTTATTATTAATTTTTAAGGAAGTATTCATGGGATTCTTAATGTTTAATTCAAGAGTAATTCACTCTCGATTATTGTTTATTTTCCCATGTTTTGTATTTATTGCTTGTTTCTTCCCTAAATTATCAGTTGCTGATGAGCGTCAAGATTTGATCGTTCAATTTGAAGCTAAATTAACGGAGTTAGAACCTTTACGTTCAAGGTTTCCTGCTAGGATCTCAAAAGAGTTAATAGAGTTAAGCCCTTTGTTAAACAAAGTGTCGCCAGTGCTTCAATATCGTTTTGTTCTGCTAAAAGCACAATCTTTAACTTTGAGTGGGCAGATAGATAAGGCTGTTGATTTATTACAGCAAAAATTAACGACTAAAACTGATAGCCATTTAGTTGAATATCATACTCGTGCTCTAGTCTTATTAGCTAATATTCATACTTATAATAATCAATATTCAGACGCTTTGCAGGCTTTACATCAATTTTTACCTTTATTATCACAGGTGAATAATATAGATATAGAGGTATTGGGTTATCGTCAAGCAATCGAATTGTTTGGCTTGATGAAAATGCACGCTGAGGCGCTAAAATACGCGCATATTTTGTATGCTAAATTAGATAATATTCAAGCTCCGCGCTTTCGCTGTTTTACCACCTCTGTGTATGCCGAGAGTATGGATAATGTCTATCGGGTAAATAAACAAGAATGGCCAAGCTTGTTTAAGTTGTATACCGATGCCTTATATGAGTGTCAGGAAGCTGATGAAACCATGATGATGGCTGTGGCGCTAAGAGGGCAAGCATCGTTATTGATGGAGCAAAATGAGCTTGTTGTGGCGCGCAGTAAATTAGAGCGAGCCTTAGCACTATCACTGGCGGTGTCCTATGAATACGATGTCGCCTCAGCATTGGTTTTATTGGCCGAAGTCGACAAGCAAGAGCAGCAATTAATTACCGCTAAAGCAAGATTACTCAAGGCGTTAAGTGTTGCTAATGAGCTGGGTGATAAGGAGTTGTTAGCCAAGATTTATTTACCTTTGTCTACATTGAGTGAAAAGCTTGGCGAAACGCCTGAAGCACTTCAGTATCGTAAGCAATATCAAGATAACTATTTCGCGGTGCTGGGGGAGACCCAAAGTTTGATCATTGCCTTTGAAACCTCAAAATTAGATTTTTTAGAAAAAGAGCGCCAATTGAGCTTTTTAAACCGTGAGCGCGACTTGTATTTAGCCAATAAGCAAATTGCCGAGCGTGAGCGCACTAATATGCTGCTGTTTGTTACTTTATTGGTCGGCGGGGTGTGCTTTTTAGTGATTTTGGCGGCGGTGAGTGTGAAACAAAAACGCACTTATAAGCGTTTGGCGCAAACTGATGCACTCACAGGGATTTATAATCGCGGCGCGGGGCAAAATTTAGGCGAAAATACCTTTGTGCAAGTGTGCGCGCGGCAAGCCGATTTTAGCGTGATCGCCTTTGATTTGGATTTATTTAAAAGCATTAATGATAATTTTGGCCACGCAACGGGAGATTGGGCGCTTAAAAAAGTGGTTAAGGTGGTGAAGTCCATTTTGCGGGATGGGGATATTTTTGCCCGCATGGGCGGCGAGGAATTTGTTATTTTACTGCCCTTCACTGATGAGACCAAGGCGATTGATTTAGCCGAAAAATGCCGCAAAGCGCTAGGGAACATTGATAGCCATCACAGTGGGCATGACTTTACCTTATCGGCCAGCTTTGGTGTAACCCAAAATACCGAGTCAGACTTAAGTTTGGATCCCATGTTACAACGGGCGGATAACGCGGTTTATGCGGGTAAGGCCCAAGGCGGTAACAAGGTGGTGATGGCCGATAAAAGCATGAATAAAGTATTTAAGCCAAGATCGCTGACGCAAAGGGCACGCTCTCAAAAGGCAAACTCTTAAAGAGCAAAAACTTAAAAATAAAGATGAAGCTGCAAGGAAGCAGAAGGGTATTTTTAACACTTTGATATGAATTTGGACGGAAACTTTATGCTAAGGATGCATTGATTTGGCTAATTTATTGATTTTTGTTGTGCGGGGCTTATGGAAGAGCATTGATGATAACAGACCCGTCGTTATTCGACGGGTGATCCAAGGATTCACTCGCTTACCATTGATGTTAAGTTTGTGCGTCAGTATGCCGTTAATGGCGGCTGAAGATGATATGTTAAAAGATGGCGTGTTGGAAACACCAGCCGTTAGTGTCATCAATGCAGCAGATGCAATCAATGAATCGAATCAAGAGACTATCGATCCTCAGCAGCTTTTTAAGCAAAAATTAGATGAACTGACCCCGTTAAGGGGAACTGATATGGATTATGTGGCGACGCAAACCGAGCTGTTATTGCCCATATTTAAATCCATGCCTTTGGCCTTACAATATCGATTTGTTTTTTTAAAAGGGCATTCTTTTGCCTTAAAGGGTGAGTCTGATAAAGCCACGGCTTTTATTAAGGCTGAAATGGCAAGCCCTCCTCCTGAGATGCTTAAAGCGGAGTATGTAAAAATATTGGCATTGCTTGCGGCCATTTACGCAGATCTTGATGATGTCACTCAGACCCTGCAGATCTTAAATCAAATAGTGCCTTTTTTAGGCTCAGTCGATGATATCGATAATGAAGCTTATGTGTATATGATGATGGTCGATATGCTGTCTCGTATGACACGTTTTGATGCCGCCTTGCAATATACCGATGCCTTATATGCCACTTTAGATAAGGTGACGAATGCCATGAGGCGCTGCTATATATCAGGGATCCATGCTAATAGCTTGATGAATGCTTTAAAAGAGGATCCTGCTCAACGGCGTCGATTAATGGACTTGCTTATTGATGCTAAAAAAGAATGCGATACTGCGGGTGAAATGGAAATGGTATCGAGCCAGCTACGTTCGATGAGTGAGCTTTATTTATTAAAGGATCAAGAGGAGCGGGCGCAAGCGACGCTCGACAAAGCCTATCGATTATCGCTTGATAATGATAGTACCCTTGAATTAGGCTTCATTTATGCCGCATTAGCTGAGATGGCTATAAGGGCAGAGCAGTTTACATTGGCGGAGAAGCATTATTTACAGGCATTGGAGAGTGCAAAAAATTTGGATATCAATCGATTATTAGTCGATACCACATTGGGCTTATCTGAGCTGTATGAGAAAACACAGCAGCTTGATAAGGCGCTCATGTATCGTAAGCAATATGGTGAGTATAACGCTATTAAAATGCAAGATATTCAAGGTGAGCTGACCACTTTTGAAAGTGCGAAATTACAATTATTGGAAAAAGATAGGCAAGTGCAAAGTTTAGATCGTCAGCAGGCCTTATTTTTTGCGGCGAAGCAAATCAATGAACGTAAGCAAACTCAGATGCGATTAGGCATGACATTGTTAGTGGGGGGGCTTTTTTTCCTCCTGCTGTGGACGATTATTAGTGTGATGCAAAAACGCCGCTATAAAGCGCTGGCGCAAAATGATCCGCTGACGGGGATCTATAATCGTAGCGCAGGCGAAGAGTTGGGAATGGCACTTTATCAACAATCAAGGCAAGAACAACGCCAATTCAGTCTCATTAGTTTTGATATCGATGATTTTAAAAATATTAATGATTGTTTTGGTCATGCCACGGGTGATTGGGTATTAAAAAAAATCGTAGCAGTGATTGCTCCTTTTATTCCTGATGATGCCATTTTTGCGCGCATGGGTGGGGAAGAATTTATGATTTTATTGCCTAATGTTAACGAAGAGGCCGCTTGGGCATTGGCTGAAGATTATGCTGCAACGCTGTCGGCCATTAATACGCAATATTCAGGGCATGATTTTGTCGTTTCGGTGAGTTTTGGGGTCACGCAAGCGATTCTCCCTGATGTTAAATTAGATTCTTTGTTGAAGCGTGCCAGTGATGTAATTGCTTTTACGCAACATAAAGGGAGCGATTTTATTGGCAAGCGTCATCGAGATTTTTCCTATGGATCAGTGTCAATCTGATTTCAAATAATAAGAGCGATAACCTTTATGTTAGCCAAGAATCGATTACGGGCTAAAGTGTCTATTTTTATTTTTAATGTCCTTTTTTTGGGTTTTGTTAGCCCCTCATTGTTGATTTTTACATCGGCGACAGCGATAGGTAATCATGGATCATTGCATCAGTCGGGTTCAATGGCATCTGAGTCAAATTTAAGTGGAATGGTTGTCGATGCCCCTGTTGGTATCACTCATGTTAATATGGCTCAAATAGAGGCTTGGGTAAGTCAGCTTGAATCTATTCGTCTGATGGATTTGGAGCAGGTTGCCGTTGAAACCGATAAGCTCTTGCCTTTACTTCATCAAATGCCATTAGTCTTACAATATCGTTTTGTGTTACTCAAGGCGCAGTCTTGGGCCATGAATGGTGAGATGAAATCGGCTCAAAAGCTGCTGCAAACCTACTTAGATAAAACGCCACCTGAAAGCTTAATCGCTGAATATGTGAATTTATTGGTGTTGTTGGCCGGGGTTTATTCCGATTTAGATGAAGTGGTCAATACACTGCAGGTACTCAATCAAATCGTGCCGTATTTAGAGCGTGTTGATGATGTCAATAATGAAGCTTATGTGTATATGTTGATGGTAGAAATGCTTTCTCGCATGACACGTGATCAGGCTGCTCAGCAATATACGGGTAAATTATATGCCACTCTTAATAAAGTCATTAAACCGATTAGGCGCTGTTATATTTCGACCATTCATGCCAATGCTGTTACGAATTTGATTGAGCATGATATCAACCAGCGAGATCACTTAGTTCGATTGTTTACTGATGCTTATCATGAGTGCGAATTGGCAAATGACAATGGTACTAAGTCGATAAATTTACGTTCACTCACGCACATTTATCTATTGGATAACCGATTAATCAGCGCTAAAAAGAGCATTGATGAGGCTTATCAAATGGCATTGGCAGATAATAATACCAGTGAGCTGGGATTTATTTATGTGCATTTGGCTGATATTGCTAAGCGAGAAGGAAAACTGATTAAAGCAGAAAAATACGCCTTACAATCATTCGAAATAGCCACTGAGCTGGGGACGAGTATTTTACTGATCGATGCGTCACTCATGTTATCTGATACTTATGAGGCGTTAGATAACACAACGCTGGCGTTGTTTTATCGTAAAGCTTATGAAGCCGCTAGTTTAACCAGAATGCAAGATATTAAAGGCCAATTAACGGTTTTTGAAAGTGCTAAATTACAGCTATTAGACAGAGAGAGGCAATTGGATTTATTAGAGCGTGAAAAAGCGCTTTATCTTGCGATGAAAAAAATGACCGATCGCACGCAGACACAAATGCATTTATGGATGACCTTGTTGATTGGCTGTATCTGTTTTCTTATTATTTGGGTCTTTATTAGTGTGAGACAAAAGGGGCGCTATCAAGTCTTAGCGCAAAGCGATCCCTTAACGGGGATTTATAATCGCAGTGCGGGTGAGTACGTGGGTAAAATCCTTTATCGGCAAGCGCGCAAAGAGCAGCGGCAGTTTAGCTTAGTGAGTTTTGATATTGATGATTTTAAAAATATTAACGACCGTTTTGGCCATGGAACGGGTGATTGGGTACTGAAAAAAATTGTTGCTGAAATAAATCCGCTGTTAGGGCTCAATGATATTTTTGTCCGTATGGGGGGGGAAGAATTTATGATTTTATTGCCCGATATTAATGAAGCTGCTGCTTGGGAAAAGGCTGCTGCATGCCGCTTAGCATTAGCGTCGATGAATACTCAGTACTCAGGACATCAATTTTCTGTAACGGCCAGTTTTGGCGTGACTCAAGCCATTGCTCCCGATCATCAATTAGATACTTTGGTAGAGCGTGCCGATGAAGCGATTTATTTTTCACAAATGAAAGTCATAAAGAGTGATGATGACTTCACTTGTGTCTACTCTTAAGCGATTAGAATTGTTCATACGTCTTAGATATTGAATTTGGATATCAAGTGTAAAATGGCCGACTCTTTTCGGGGGATAGCCATACATGCAATCGAGTAATTCGGCTGGAGTAACGCAGAATAATGATTAATTATTTCATTTAAGATTGAATTTTATACAGTTAGAGGATTTATCAAACAGATTGAATGTGATAGGTTAAATTAATGTTGATTTTGTGTCGGAAACCTCGCTCTTATGAAAGGTCTTTTTACTGCATTTTATGTCCCTTTTCTTGTTTTTAGCGTCAACTTATATGCTCAGCAAGTCTCCAATAATGAATTCGGTGAGACGCGTTTGAGCTTATCGGTTGATAAAGCGATGCCGAGACTAGAGAAGTTGTATTTACATTTTCATCAACACCCTGAACTCTCTTATCAAGAGCAACAAACGGCAAAAATCATGGCTGAAACATTATCAGAGCTGGGTGTCGACGTGACGTCAAATGTTGGAGGGTATGGTGTCGTGGGTGTGTATGAAAATGGTGATGGTCCGACACTATTAATTCGTACCGATCTAGATGCGTTACCGGTGACAGAGCAAACACAAAAACCTTATGCTTCCAAAGTGACTCAATTAGATAAAGACAGCAATGAGGTGGGGGTGATGCATGCCTGTGGGCATGATATTCATATGGTGAGTTTAATCGGCACCGCTGAGCAGCTCATTCATCGTAAGCAAGATTGGCAAGGCACTTTAGTCTTGTTGGCTCAGCCGGCAGAAGAGGTGGGCGGTGGTGCTAAAGCCATGTTAGAAGCTGGTATTTTTTCTGATTACCCTATACCTGACTATATTCTTGCTTTACACGTGAGTGCGGACATGGCCGCTGGGCAAGTCGGCATCACATCAGGATATGCTTTGGCCAATGTAGACTCGGTTGATATTAGGGTAAAAGGGGTTGGCGGACATGGGGCTTATCCTCAATTGACCATTGACCCCATTGTGCTTGCGTCCCGAATGGTACTTGCTTTGCAAACGATTGCGAGTCGAGAAATTTCACCTTTAGAGCCTAATGTGATGACAGTCGGTTCGATTCAAGGAGGCACAAAGCATAATATTATTCCTAATGAGGTCAAACTTGCTCTCACCTTAAGATCTTATAATCCTGAAGTACGCTTACAACAAATCGCTTCGTTAAAGCGTATGGTTAAAGGTATTGCAATGAGCGCTGGAGTGCCAAATGATTTAGCGCCTGTGGTATTTGTGCATGAAGAAGAACGTATTCCATCGACGTATAATGATCCTGCATTAACCGCTCAAGTCAGCCGTAGTATTGCTGCAGAGTTAGGTTCGAATAATGTATTGAAGGTACCTGCCGTGATGGCGGGAGAAGATTTTGGTCTTTATGGGCAAACCAAAGAGCGTAGACCGATTTCGCTGTTCTGGCTTGGCGCAGTGAATAAAGGCAAATATGCCAATAGTGTGAGTAGTGGGGAGCCCTTACCTTCACTGCATTCCAGTCAATTTGCGCCCGATTATCCCATTACTATTCATACTGGTGTTAGGGCAATGACCGCCAGTGCGATTGGGCTTTTTAATCAATAGTTCTTTACCCTTTTTATAAGGAAAGGTGATGAAAAAGCGATATTATTGCAATATACCAAGGGGGTGAATGCAGCGTTGAGGAGCAACGGGTGCATAGTTTTGAGTATTTATTGCTGAGGAAATCGCCAAAACCTTGGGTAATGACTGATAGTTTACTGGTTATTTTTAGTATGTATATTGATTTACAGGCGAAAACCATTGAAAGAGATTTAGTCTTAACGTTGATTAAACAGCACTTTGGTCAGAGTATGGTGAATTTTTTCATTCAACCGAGTCAATTTCAAGCGGCGCTTGATTTAAGCCGTATTCCTTTAATGCCTCCTTAAAGCCCAATATTATCGCAAGATGTGCAACTATCCACGAGAGTTAACACCGTTCATGAAATCAAAGAGTCCATTCAAAAGGGCAGTAATAATTGGGCTGTAGCGGGGAGTTTAACTGAAGCAGGCCAAGGCATGTTGTCAAATGACATGCATTTATCGTTAGGCGTACCCATTATTTGGTATCGGACTCAGTTAAATTATACTCATGAGACCACAAAGCAAGTTGTGCAGATAACAGGGGTCTCTTTACCTGGTACTCCAGGGGTGATTGTTGGCAGTAATGGTCATATTGCCTGGGGTTTTACGAATGCGTATTTGGATACCGCCGATTGGGTTGAATTAACCGATAGTGAGCCTTTAACCATAGAGACCGAGCGTATTCAATTAGCCGATGGCAGTGCGATTGATTTTGAATTTGAAATATCTCAATTTGGGCCGGTGGTTAATTTAATTGATTTATTGAGTAAAAATGCCATTGCTCAACCTGTTTCTACGATAAATCATGCTTCGCTCAATATGCCTTCAAAAAATAGCCCTTTGCAACATGCTTTTTAAGATAGTGACTCGATTAATAATAAAAAATATGCCCTTTCATGGGTTGGCTATCAAGATTATGCCGTGAATTTTAAGGTGTTGAATTTAGACACTCTTACCAGTGTTGAAGAGGTGATGACATTGGCTTCAGATGTTGAGGTCCCTATTCAAAATATGCTGGTTGTTGATACTGAAGGCAATCTTGCTTGGCAGCCGACAGGGGCTTTTCTTGCTCGATTGAATCCGAGTAATACGGCGATGTCTTCGAGTGACTACCAAGCCGATTTATGGCAACAAGATGCAGAATACTTACCTCGAGTGATTAATCCTAAGCATGCGCGTTTATGGACAGCGAATGCCAGAGCGGTATCCGTTAACGATTTTGCTCGTTTAGGTGATGGAGGTTACGCATTAGGGGCGAGAAATGTGCAAATATACGATAAATTAATCTCTGTAGAATTATTTGATGAGCCTGCTTTCATCCCAAGATGACACTTTTAAAGAAGATATTGAGTTTATCGAGGGATGGCAAGCCTGTGCATGTGAAGACTCTGTGGGTTACACCTTAGTGAAAGGATTTAGAGAGGCTATATTGGCTCGATTATCTTTCACCGATAGAAGATAAACTTAAGCCTTATGGACTGAGCTTAAGTGTGATTAAACGTTATTTAGAACCTGGGCTTTGGCAATTAATAAAGCAGCGGCCCGAGACATGGCTGTTCAAGGGCGAAAGTTGGAATGGGGTTATTTTGTCGGCTTATAATGATTCCAAAGCTGCTTTACTCGAACAATACAGTGACAATAATAAACTGGCGGATTTATCTTGTGGAAAGGTTAATCGTTTACAGATCCAGCATCCATTTAGTCGTATTTTTCCGGTTTTGGGTCCTGTTTTGGATATGCCAAGCACAGTGGGTTTTGGTGATAACTTTATGCCTGCGGTACAAGTAGCCCATTTTGGTGCATCAGAGCGTTTTATTGTGCAGCCAGGAAGGGAAGAACAGGCTATTTTAACATTGCCCGGCGGGCAATCTGCTCATCCTTTATCGATTTTTTATCGTTCTGGGTATGAGGACTATATTTATAATGCGAATACGCCCTTATTACCTCAACCATCTGAGTATCAACTGATTTTATCTCCTGAATAGGGCGGTGCTGAGGATCCACATTGACAGTTCAGGGATGTTTTTTTACGCAGCAGCGTATCCAAACAATCTGTGGCACCAGACCATTGTGCATCCTCTTCTAAGGATTCTTTTAAAAAGTTTTTTTGGGATAAACTCCAAAAATCAGCTTGATATAAGCGGATATTGTCTTCTAAGGTATGGGAATCAATAAAACGTTCTATTTCTTTAGTGCTACTCATCAACCCGAGTTGATCGAAGAGGTGGGTGAGTATTGCTGGTGTAGTATCCATGGCTTTCCCCCAATGTCTATTACATAGAGTGTTTATTATACCACTTAAAATGAGTCTCACTAGAGTCGCTCTGCATTCATCACTGACTTAGTAGGGTTGTTATTACGAATATATAGCAGAAAAATAAATTCTAGTTTATTTTTAAATATTATAATACCTTGAATGGTAAAACTAAAATCACCATGCTACTCTCTGGCCTCATTTAATGACAAACAGAAAGGAGTTCTATGTCATTTTTTAGTAAAGCGCTTGCAAGGCTGGGGATTGGAGCTGCAAGAGTGGAGGCGATCCTTGAGAATGGAACCTTACAACCGGGACAAGATGTATCAGGCATTATTAAAGTCACGGGGGGGCAATTTTCTCAAAAAGTGAATAAAATTGAGTTATTGATATGGAGTAATTATATTGCTGAAGAAGAATATGATTGCGGACAGCAAGTGTGTCTTCGTGAGATAGAAAAACATCATGAGTTAACCCGCTATGAACTGGTCGCCGATTTCACCACTCAGCCAGGTGTTATCAACAATATTCCTTTTTGTTTCCCTTTGCCTTTATCAACGCCTTTGAGTCTTGGCCGCAGTAAAATTTGGATCAGTCCTCGTTTGGATATTGACTATTCATTAGATAAATCCGATGAAGGTTATTTAACCATTGAGCCTAATTCATTGCAAAATAGTGTATTCAATGCATTAACGGCTTTAGGTTTTGTGATGAATAAGGTGAAGCGTGCTCATCGCCTTTATCACCGATGCCTTTTATTCAAGAATTTGAGTGTAAAGCACAAAGTGGTTATTTTAGTGAACAATTTGATGAGTTAGACTTGATCATGTATCAAGATGATAAAAGTCTTCAATTACAGTTAGATCTAGATTACAAAAATCGTGGACTCACTGAGTTAGTGAATCAATATATTCGTCAACATAAAGCTCAAGTCGCATTGAATATTACTCAAGGTGATCTTCCTACATTACATTATCAGCTTCATCAATTACTTGAACAGCATTGTTAAGCTATTAAGCGAATAGTAAGATGTTGAATTCGGGTAACAAAAGAGCGCCAATCAAGGCGCTCTTTTGTTTTAGATGGCATATCAGTTTATTCTTTTTTTGTTGTTAAGGTTTCGTTAGTATTTTACAGTGGCTGCTTGATATTAATCGATAAGGTTGTCAATCATTATTGGTGACTGAGAGTCAAATAATAATGATAAAAACAATATTAAAAGGGGGGGCTTTTTATCGTGCTGTTGGAATAAGTGTTATCGGAATTAATATCACCCAAAGTGCGGCAGCATTAGAATACAACCCTATTTATTCGCAGTCACAGCAATTAAGTGTACAGTCTCGTGTGGATGACGTTTATTATTTACAGCCGCATAATAGTTACGCACCTCGCGAAGGCGGAGAGGCGTTAGCTGACTGGCTTAATCAAGGTTTACGCTCTCTTGAAATAGATGTATTAGGGGTTTTGGCAAGATGATCAATCAGGCACGGACAATGCGTGTGAAAGCGATGGTGATGATCGCCTGATTTATTGTTTAAATGGTTCAAGCTATTTAGTGCTTTTTTGCGCTTGATGGGTATTGAGTCTCTCGTTTAGAATGGGGTATAGAGATGCGGTATTGATCGGGTTGATACAAAAAAGACCAGGAGCTGATAATGAGAATTGAGCATATTGAGACTTTTAGTGTGGCGGGCCTTGCTGTTAGAACGAAAAATGCCCTTGAACTTGCGCCTTCAACAGCCAAAATATCCTCGTTATGGGAGCTGTTTAATATTCGTTGTGGCTCGCTTTTATCAGAAGATGCCAACGTCTATGGGGTGTATACCCATTATGAGTCCGATGTCAGTGGTGAGTTTGATATTATTGCGTGTGCAGACACATTAACAATAGCGCAATTATCTAATGATCAAAGTGTGCTTGATCCTGATGTGAGTGCTACGGCGTTGACAGTCAGTGTTGAGTCGGGGAAATATCTGGTTTTTTCTGCAAAGGGGAAAATGCCACAAACCGTGATCCAATTATGGGGTGAGGTTTGGCGTTATTTTAATGCTTATGATTGCGGTCATATTCGCAACTTTAATACTGATTTTGAATATTATAAAAGCGACAATGAAGTCGAAATCGCCATTGGGATTGAGTAAAATCAATCCATTAAATGCTATCAAGTTGAGATGAATTCAATAAGGCACTTCCTATCCCCAAGCTCATTGAAAGTGCACGAATGTTCTGATCATTAGATAGTCGGATGGTCAATAGCTTATCATAATAGACTAGTGATAGTTTCTATCTTAGTCGTTTTATCAATAGTACTGTTTAATGTGTTAAGTTATGGCATTAAAAGCAGCATGACTCATCTCCTATGAACAAAATTTTTATCATTGGTTTACCTCGAACGGGCACCACGAGTATCAGTGTTGCCTTGTTAGATTATGGCTTTAAGGTGGCGCATACGGCTTATACTAAACGTGCATTTGAAGTGGCCGATGTCATTTCAGATTCTCCCTGTTTTAGTGATTATCAGCAATTAGATAAGCTGTTTCCTGGATCGAAGTTTGTCTATTTAGAGAGAGATTTGGCAGGGTGGCTCCCGTCGATTCAGATGCTGTTAAAGAAAATGCAGCTTAATCTCGATTTAAAAACAGGGGTGTTTAACCCTGTGATGAAACGCAGTTTTAATGCCATTTTTGCCTTATCGACCGCAGCCGATCCCTTTAATGCAGACTATTTACAAGCTTGTTATCTGGCCCATAAAAGAGACGTCATGGACTATTTTTCGGCTCGTGATGATTTACTCATGATTAATTTAAGCCATCAAGGGAGTTTAGGGGCACTCCTTAGCTTCATTGAACAGACGCCAACGTTAATTTCAACTCGCTCGAAAAACACCGATGCAGACTTTACGCAGTTAAATTATCCACCTTTAAGCTTTCCCCATTTAAATAAGGGAAAACATGTGGCCGATTGGCGAGAATATAAGCATCCGAACAAAGTCAATCCAAATAGCGCCGGTAAAGATCGCAGGCAATTTTTTGATTATTAATGCTTGCGCTAAATGGTGATAGGAATGAAAGCAAAATCGGGTGATTTTTTTAAGTACAAGCTTGTTGTTGGGCGCTCAGCTTGCGTATGAATGGGTTGCTATGTAGTCGAGTTGAATAGGGGAGTCGCTGACACAAGCTGGTTGCAGACATTTGACCATGGGTAAATTTAAAACGGGTGGTCGTTTAGCGGCAGTGGCGCACCTGCAATGCCAGCTGAATTCTGAATCGTCAATGAAATTGGATATAGAACAGATTTTCAAACTCTTTATCGTGCATAAAAGAGGAGCTTGACCACACGCTTACATCCTGATGAGACAATGGTAAAATTGAAATGTTTGGCTATAGTCTAATGAGTGAACAGGATGAGAGCGATTATAGTGTCGATAAAAAATGTCTCCTTCAAACAAAAAATTGCTTTTGGTGCGGCACTGCCCATAGTATTACTGCTTATGATCTCTACCGTAATTTTTTTTAGTATTCAACGTCAAAGTGAAACAAATGCATGGGTGGTGCATACTCATGAAGTGATTGCTGAGGTTCATCTATTAACCAAACTCTTAGTTGATATGGAAACGGGAGAGCGGGGTTTTTTGATCACAGGCAAGTCAACTTTTTTACAACCCTTTAATGACGCACAAAAGATTTGGGATCAAAAATTAATCGATTTAATGGGGTTGGTATCTGATAATCATAGTCAAATCAAACTGTTGAGTGAGATTAGGAGGTTGAAGGAACAATGGCTGCAGCAGGCTGCAGAGGTAGAAATAGCGGCAAGAAAGCGGGTTGGAAAAGAAAGTAACGCGACAATTGAACAGGTACGATTATTAATTGAACAGGGAACCGGTAAAAATATTATAGACAAGATCCGCGTGATTAATATTCAGTTCATTGAGGTTGAAAGAGCGTTATTGTTAACCAGGCAGCAGTTACAAGTTGAAGCAAGTCAACGAACTGTTTATATTGTCGTCATAGGAACACTTTTGGCAATATTTTTTGCAAGTCTATTTGCATTTTATTTATCTAAAAACATTATCAATAACCTTATTGTTTTAATGGAGGGTGCAAAGGCAATTGAAGCCGGAAATTTTGATGACACCATAGTGATAGAATCTGAGGATGAGTTTTATTTATTAGCTTGTGCATTTAATCAAATGAGTCAATCCCTTAAGATATCTATCACTTCAATGGAAGCTGCGATGCAGTCAAAAAGTAATTTTCTTGCCAATATGTCTCATGAAATTCGCACGCCAATGAATGGTATCTTAGGCATGCTGGCATTACTAGAAGATACAAAACTCGATGATGAACAACGTGAATATATCAATAGCATTCAAGTCTGTGGTGATGGATTACTGGTGGTGATTAATGACATATTGGATATATCAAAATTAGCCGCTGGAAAATTACACTTAGAAACCCTTCCTTTTGATTTAAGAACAGCGATTACTGAATGTTGTTATTTATTAGATGTGCATGCGTCAAATAAAGGCTTAAATATAGTCACAGATATTGATGATGATATACCTGAAACCTTAATCGGGGATAAACTAAGAATTCGACAAATATTGCTTAATATTATTAATAACGCAATAAAATTCACAGACAAGGGCAGCATAACGTTAACCGTAAAGGTCCTATCGCACTTGGGTGATGAATTTCAACTATCTTTTATTATTGCAGATCAGGGGATCGGTATTAGTCAAGCTGATCAGAGCAAACTGTTTCAGCCATTTTCTCAAGTCGATAATTCGGTCGCAAGAAAATATGGTGGTACAGGATTAGGTTTAATCATTTGTGCACAGCTGATAAAACAAATGCAAGGTGATATTTCGGTAAAAAGTGAAATTGGTAAGGGCACAGTGATTACATTTAACTTGCCACTGGTGAGATCGGAAAAGGTTATAGCCATACCTCGGCCCCTCAGTAATACACTATACAGTGAACTTTCTGCTAAGTTTCCACTAACAATTTTACTAGCAGAAGATAATAAGATTAACCAAGCTATTGCCAAAAAGGTCTTTCAAAAATTAGGCTATGAGGTTGGTCTCGCTATCGATGGCCTAGAAGCGGTAAAATCAGTGAATGACAAAACGTATGATATGATTTTCATGGACATGCAAATGCCAAATATGGATGGTGTTACCGCAACAAAAATGATTATTGAGCAACACCCTACGGATCATCCCTATATTGTGGCTATGACGGCAAATGTATTACCAGAAGATAGGCAGAAGTGCTTTGATGCCGGTATGCAAGACTTTGTTGGTAAGCCCATCAATGTTGACTTTATCATCAAAGCCGTAGAGACATATGCTGAGACTATTAAATGACAACCTATTCAATGATAAAAGAAATCCCCATGGCACAAATTTCACCTTCAAACTCAACCGGGAATTTACAAACACTTAATGTCACCTTACCACGTTTAGAGTGATCGACTGTTTCATGCAAGTATTGTGCTTCACCAGCTCCTATCGCTTGAGTTCCAGCTTCAAGCAACATAGTCGCATTACTACCCCAAATTAATTCAGCGTCTTTTTTACCTACAACATTTTCACCCGCGAATTCATTGATTGCTTGGTTACCATAGACATAAATTTGATTTCTCTTAATCCAGCACAAAAAGGGTAGATGTTCAAATACAGACAGTCCCTGCTTTTCTATAACCTTAACGTGTGTCATAGCCATTCCTTTTCAATGCAATTTATGTTCAATACGATTTATGTTCAATATTAGTGTTCAAGCATGAGATGTATAAAGGGGATATAAAAAGTTAAGACGCTATCCTCAAAAAGTCAAAAAATATATGGATCCGTTTTTTCATAATATGCTTTAGAAACGGTTGCGATGATTGCAGACTTTGCTGTTCATCGTGGCGATTCATCTAAGTAACCTGAACTCGGGATAAGCAGCGCCGCTTAATACCGCTATTTTTGCCCCTATCTGTGTTGTGTTTTCGACTAATAGCCCGCTATTAGATACGAAATCCCGCCTTGATATCGACAAAAGTTTCGGCATTAAGCCAAATATGAAAATAAAGAATAACCGGTTTTTTTAAGTTGTTGACTTTAAATGAAGTATTGAGATTCTTTGACACTCATTACCCCGAGTTAAGGTTAAATATAGTGATCAATATGTTTTTCCACCTGCGGTGGGCTAAAGAGGGTAGGACAAATTGATTTAACGCATTGAACTAACCTTGATCAATGTGGGTGACTCAAGGTTAGCCCAATGTGGAGCAGAACAGTTTATTTAAGTTTAAGCCATAAATTTAACTCATTTTTTGGTTCGGTTTCCATCGTAGCAACTCAGAGGGCAATTTTACCCCTTGGGCAGTGATAAAATTAATTCGATTTAAATAGGCTGCGCCATAGAGTATATGTTTGGCGATATCGACGGCACGTCTTTGTTGGTAGTGTTCTAAATAGCTGCCCTTTGCCCATTGGTTAAAGGCGCCAAGGGCAGGGCCAGCCCAAATTTGATAGTCCATTTCACGGCCTGCTTCACCCGTATTTGACCAGCGGCTCGAAAGACCCAAATACCATCTGAAGATCAGCGCCATTTTACGTTTTGGGTGATTGAGTGCGCGCTCGATTTGCTTAGGATCGCGCTCATTAAAATGCGCGATAGTGCCCTGCCAGATCGCATCGAGATTGGCGCGAAAGACTTGGGTTTCTAACTTTTCTCGCTCATCACTCGGGATGGCTTCTATTGAGTCATAACGGCAGTAAATATCGTACAGTTTATTGGCGCGTATGGGGAATAAAGTGCCACGTTTGACCACTTGTAATTTCACGCCCATTTCGAACATATCAGCAGCGGGTGCCATGGTGACATCGGCCATTTCGGTCGTTGAGAGTAATTTTCGGGTGTGCTCGCTGGCACCGGCTTCAACGCAAGCTTGGTTCACCGAGCCAGTGACAATATAGGCCGCGCCCATATTAAAGGCGGCCAGCGCCGCATCGGGCGTACCAATGCCGCCCCCCGCGCCAACGCGCAGGGGCGTGGGGTATTGATATTTGGTTTGGATACTGTCTTTTAATGCCAATAAAGTGGGCAGTAAGGTCACTAAGGGGCGGTTATCGGTATGCCCGCCTGAGTCGGCCTCGGCGGTGATGTCATCTGCCATGGGAACTTGCTGAGCAAGACTCATTTGCTCAGTGGTGATCAGTCCTTCATCTTTAAGCTTTTGTAACATTTTAATGGGAGCGGGTTGCATAAAGTGGCTGGCCACTTCGGTGCGACTCACCTTAGCAATGACTTTGTTGCCGATGTGGATTTGTCCTTGGGCGTCACGGCTTAGACCCGCGGCGCGGTAATAGACGATGTGCGGCGTTAAGCCTAAAAAGGCGGAAGCTTCGACTGTACGCACACCATGCTTTAAAAATAATTCGACGCTGCCGCGCTCTAGTGCAGGCTCGCTGGGGCTGTGAATTAAGTTAAAAGCATAAGGGCCTTGGGGCAGAGCGGCTTGGATACGGGTAATGGCCGCTTCGACGCGAGCAGGAATGAGTCCGGCCGCGCCAAAGGAGCATAATATACCGGCTTTTCCGAGCGTGATGACCAGTTCTTCTGAGGCGATCCCATTGGCCATGGCGCCAGCATAATAAGCGTATTTGACGCCATGCACACGTCTGAAATGGCTATCGCCTAAACTTTGCGTGCCTAAAGCGGGGGCAAAGGCGCTGACGGGTAACGCCGTTAGGCTGTGAGTGGTGTGACTCGTTGTGTTGTCTAAAGTTTTTTTCAATAATACCGGATCGATTAGATCGGCATGATGGCTGATCCCAAGGCCTTTCTCATTGTGCTCAACCAGATAACAGCATTGACTAAAGTCTTTAAGCTGGCTTGCTAGGCTCGTTAAGTCAAAGGCTAATTTTGACGCATTCACTTGCCATGGCCAAGGGCTTAAAGACTTATTTTGTATGATTGATTTCATTTAGGTTTAACCCTTTTGTTTCTTAATTTTGCTTGGTTATTTTAGTTTCATTAGGCTTCGGTGATGGCAATGGCAATGTCAGTCACTTCATAAATACGCAGGCCATCTTTGCTTAAGTTAGCATTGCCTATGATGATGATCTTGTTGGCCGTTTTTTGAATGTCGGTAATATGCACATCGAGTGACATTTGTTTATTCAATGGATTAATTTGACCGCGATATTTCCATTTTATTGCAGATTGTATTTGTTCAAATTGAGGATTAATGAAATCTTTACCTAAATCTTGGTTGATGGCATAGGTTTGCATTAGTTCGATGATGGCTTGTACCCCTAAGGAGCCGGGCATGACAGGATCTTGATGAAAATGAAATTGGAAAAACCAATCGCTGGGATCAATAGTGCGCTCGGCAAAAAGATAACCTAGATGATGGCTGCCGCCTGTTTCAACAATATCCACCTTGTCGATAAAATTCAGCTGACCGCCGGCGAGTTTGTAATGCGGTTTGCCCTCTGGCGCGGAAAAATAACGACTATTGCTAGCGCTGTCGAGTAAATTAATCTGCTGATCAGGCTGCACTCCATGGCTGATATGCCAAGGGTTAGTGACTTTTCCTTTATCGAGTCCAAGCTGATCTTTAAGGGCTGCGGCTTTAAAATACCCAAATACCGCTTCACCACGGAAGAAGGCTTGATTGTCACAACTGAGCTCGAAAGTGAAACTCTGAATAATGTTCGTCCCCGCGATGACGGTTGACAGTAAACGTGAATCATTGACGATGGTTTTACCCCGTAGATCAACTTCTCGCAGCAGTTCACCTTTACCGTCTAGATTACGGAAGAACAGCTCTTGGCCCGGAAAGCCTAAGGTGGTCCCCATATAACCTGAGATAAAACCATTGGGCTGCAAGGCGATTTCCATCAAGATGGAATAAGGCATGCAGGCTTGATGACTATTTTTGGTAAAATACCACGCCTCGATAGGCACATCATATTCGGCAATACAGGAGGCGGGTTGGCTCAAGTTACCTCGAGTGCCTTTAATGTCGATCACGCGCGTGGTGAGTTGTAAGTCGCCACAAGGGGTTCTTGGTGGAATGAGGCCACGATAAATCGCAAAATCAGGCCCGAAACATTGCTCGATATCCCCAGTGGCAAATTCAAACAAATGATACGGGGTAAAAGGCAAGCTATCGGGTTGCCTGTTAGGGTAGTCTTTAATGATCGGCGCAGGGCAATGTATCAATGGACGCACGCCTTTATTGAGGCTGGCATTCATATCCGGATTTTTTTGCATCAAAGGCGCATTGGGGTTGATTTGTGGCGCTAGACTTTGCTTTGATGAATGGCGGGTTGTGCTGGATGCCCCATAAAGCGTGCACTCATTGTCTTCTTTTATCATGACGCCGAGATTTTGAAAGTCCACCACCACTTTACCGTCGAGTAAAATATCGATATTGGCTTTGGCGTATGGGCGAGGACTCAAGCCCATTTCAGTGACTTCCATTCGATAGGTCAATTTAGCCGATTGCGGCAATACTTGGCCGCGGCAACGAACTTGTTGAGACGCATTTTCTAACGGCTGAAAACGGCCATTTTTGGTTTGGGTGTGCATGCCCAGATACAGCATGTAGAACTGCAGTAATTGGCCACACCCTTCGGCCATTAACGAGCCTGCCATCACAGGATCACCTTTAAAGTGACAAGGGAAATACCAATGATTGGGCTCTAATTGCTTATGGCCTTCCAGTAGTCCTAATCCCCACGCGCCGCCTTTAGGCTCTACGAGGCCGACTTCTTCTATCATCAAAAATTTTTCAGAGGCGAAGCAAAGTGAGGCTTGCTGTGCGTGTTGAGTGATCGATAAAGCGTTTGGTGTTTGTATATGGCTGGGCCCAAAACAGCCGGCTAAATCAGCTGTCAATAAATGACGAATGGCATGATTGTCAAATTGAGTGTGGGTGCAGTGAAGTAATGGCGTAAAATGTTGTTTCGGCCCATTTAAGGCGCTGAATCTCGCTTCTATTTCGGCTTGGGTACGAATAACCCCTTTGCCGTCACTAAGCTCAACATCGGTAAAGAAGCCCGCGCAGCCATTATCCATTTTCAAAATAAGGCTATCATTGACATAGCAACGGTAAGAGAAAAAGAACAGCAAAGTATCGCCATTACGGGCAAAGTGATTAATGCTGATATCGTATCTTAAGGTGTCACCGCCACGGGGTAAATCGCCTAAAAAGGTAAGGGTGCAATCGAGTAAACGATACACTCGCTTGCCTTTGTTCTCAAAATCGATGCCTAAATAGCTAATGAGCATTAAATCACATTGGCCCGATTCTACGGCGACGGCCCAAGGAATTTGCCCATCGACTAAATAAGGCGCATCGAGGGGGATATCATATTCGGTCGTCATCGTCGAGGGACGATATTGATTCATTTTTGCATCAATTTTTGTGACGCGAGATACCAGTAAGTAATCGGTGGTGGGCAGGCGCACACGGCGAGAATATTGATCGATACTGGCATATTCAGGCCCAAAAACCTTGGCGATATCGCCTTCTGCGTACTCGACTAAATCATGATAATCCCAAATACACGGTTTATGGACCGGGATCGGGGGAGCATAGCGTGGGGGTATAGAGCTTGTTGAGATCGAATCTGATGGTATCGTGCTTGTACTTTCAGTCGGAGTTGGGTCGGTGACGGCTTCAGAGACTTTTTTCTGCCTAGCATGTGTATCAAACTGAGGTGTTAATAAGGCTTCAGCGACTTTGAGTCCAGCACTTCGGCTGTCTAAAAAGGCGGCGTGAGCCTGTTGGGCCAACGCTTGATTGGCTTGCAGTTGAGATAAATTCGAGCTGCCATCGCCCTTGTTCATGTGGTTTTCCTGACTGGTTTGTCTATTTTGTGTCTTTTGTATATAGGATTTATTCATTTTATTGACTGGGGTAAGCTGAGAGAGGGGGGTATTGTCCACCGAGGGAGCTTGTTGTGTGAACGCCTGAATGAATTTGTTTTTGATGCTGTCTCTTTGAGGTAGCTCTGTTTGGGTAATATGTTGAAAAATATCACGGCCACCTAAGACAACTTGTTTAATGACGCGAATAGCAGGCTTTGTTTGAGGCGTCGCTGATGCTGTCTTTAGCTTATTTGCCAGTCGTTGTGTCAATAATGCTTGTTGTACGCTGTTTTGGCTTAATGTTAACTGCGCGCTTGTTTGATCGATAAAGGTCGCGATCAGTGCTTTTTTAGTGGGTGTCACCGAGGTGCTTTCATTATGTTGCCCTTGTTTGTTAAGGTTTAACTTATTTACGCTTAACAGGGCATGAAGCAAGCTTGCCATACCCGCTGCGGCAAAATTATGCCCGATGCGATGACTGGCTTGTGTGTGAGTCGCTTGTGGTGTCAGCGCTTTGATGTCATCGCTTGCTTGGGCTAATGCCTCGGCATTTCGGCTTGGGGCAATGCAGGTTTCGACAAGGCTAAATGTGTTCAATGGATACGAGTGTGCTTGCGTATTAAAGCGTACATCCTCAATGTAGCCGTAACTGCCAGTTTTATTTGAGATTTCGTCAGAATGCTTAGTAATGTCAGCACTCTTGCTAATGTTAGGAGTAAGATCCATGTCAGAAGTAGGGACTCTCTCTGGAGTCAGGACGATGGCACCCGCACCTTCTCCAATTGTCCACAGTGGTGTGTTATTCGATGATTCGGGTGATGCTTCATCTTGGTGATATGCGACTGCTTGCAGTTGATTTTTTATCATCACCTGCTCAATGCTACCAGAAAGAGACACTGCGGCAATGACGACGGCCTGTAGTGGATCTTGCATCATAGGATCGTCAATTTGACTCACCGCTAAGAGATTCTGGGCCACATCGATACAGCGATTAACCGATTGCTCCGCCGCTGAAATCGTAAAAGCAGGACCATTAAAATCCCATAAAGAAGCAATGCGTGACGCCATGATGTTGCCAATGAAACTCGTATACTGATTGAGCTTGGTGGCATCCAGTACACTGTCCATGGTCAAGGCTTCTAATGCTTGATATTCATCACTATTTAATTCGACACCTTGTTGAGCTAGGCTCTGTTGTAACTGGCTATGTAGATTGACCCGTCCTCTAAATTGATGTAATTCAAGTTCGGTTTCCATTGCCACTAATACGGCGACATTTTGCCCTGGCTTTAGATTGGCATCGCGAATGGCTTTATCGGCGACCTTCATTAATAACAGTTGTTGCGGAATGAGTCGGTCATCTTCATTGGGGGGTAATTTAAAGCGTAAAAAGTCTAATTCAAATTGGCTGACATAGGCCCCTTTAGGCACTGAAGATAAGCCAACTTGCTGTAAAATATCAGGATGCTTATTGATGCCTTTCCAGCGTTTTTCTGGCAATGGAATGATGGCATCGTGTTCATTATCAATCGCTTCATTGAGTAACTCAACTGAGCTTAGCGGGCCAAAATGGGCTGCAATGCCAGTGATCGCAAATCGAGGAGCTTGGCAGGGAGGGCTGTTGGTAACGCTTTGCTCTTGAGTTGATGAGGCCAAGGCCTGACTTAGGACTAAGTGGGCATTACAGCCGCCAAAGCCAAACACTGATACGCCAGCATGGCGCTGATGTATGGGCGCTTGGGCAGCGTTAAGTGCTGGTGAAAAGTGAGCCTCGTTTGTTGAAATAGACAGTGCTTTATCAGGCCAACGGGTGACTAGCGTGGGCATATTGTGTTCACCAAATAAGCCTTTAGGTGATTGAATAGCCGACTCGATATTAATACTGGGGGGCAGTTGACCACTTTTCATGGAAAAGATCATTTTCATGATCCCCGGCATACCCGCTGCGGTAAGCAAGTGCCCTAAATTGGATTTGGCTGAGCCGATCAAAGGGGCGGGCGTGCCATCGAGTTTATCGATGAAAAACGATTCCATTGAGGTGAGTTCAACTTTATCGCCTAAAGGCGTGCCAGTGGCATGGCATTCAATGACTTCAACTTGAGAAGGGGTAATGCTACTGGCTCGATAAGCGCGCTCAAAGGCATTGACTTGCCCTTGACTATTGGGGCTTAAGACAAATTTTCCTTTACCGTCATTGGATAATCCAATGCTGTTAATCACCGCATAAATATGATTGCCGTCGCGTATCGCATCATCGATCCTTTTTAGGACTAAGACACCCGTACCTTCTCCGGCAAATAAGCCTTTACTATTGGTATCAAAAGGGGCCGAAATTTCATTTTTTGGCGATGCGTGTTCAGGGTAGGCATGGAAAGTAGAAAATCCCATATTGATAAAAAAGGGATCGGCACCAGAGACGGCTCCCGCTAGCATCACATCAGCCTTATGAGTATGCAAGTAATCACAGGCCAGCTTTAGGGAATAGACTGAGCTGGCACAAGCAGCATCTAAACTCAATTGTGGTCCTCTTAGTGCTAAGGCATCGGCAAGTACTTTAGACGCATTGTGGGCAATATTGCCATCTTGATAACGGCCATAGTGATTGTCTGCTTTTGTTTGAAATGGGTTAAGAGTGAATGTTTCTGTATTCAGTGTTGTTTGTAAGGCCTTTTCGACGACAGAGTGGTACAAGGGCAAAAATTGGTGGTTAGAGGCTTGAGTGGGGAAAGACAAAGTCCCCATTACGATCCCCGTTCTGGCCAATGTCTTATCATCCCGAGCAATATTGGCATCATTTAAGGCTTGATGGCAGGTATGTAACGCCCATTGAGTACTGTTATCTAAACTCAGTAAATCGGTTGGCGGTAGGTGATAACCATTGGGATCAAACTGAAAATCTTGAATATAACCGCCTCTATCACAATAAAAGCGATCAGCTTGCCCTTGAACTCCTTGATAATCCTTAATATTGGCGCCGAGTTTATTGGGTGTTAATGGGCTGCGGCTGTCTTTTTTATTCAATAGATTTTGCCAAAAAGTTTGAGGTGTTTTGGCATCAGGATAAAGGGCGGCAAGCCCGACGATGGCGATTTTATTTTTCGATGCGTTTGGGGCGTTACGAGAAGACATTGGCTTCTCCTTTGTTAAATATGTGATCCGATGAAGGCTGAGGCGCATTAAGTTGAAAACTCATCAGTAGAGGCCTAATAGAAACAGGGACTCTGTGACTGATTAGTTGCGCTAAGGCTTTGAGCAAGTCGCCGATGGTATCGCCCCCCTTGCCATTAATGGCAAGAGCATGGCTACCCTCATGAGTATCAGCTGGATTAGCGCTTGTTTGATGGCGATTTATTTGTTTAGGTGCTTGGATAAGTTTATCGATGAGCGTGGTATTTTGCCTATCTGCGCCGACTTCTACAAAAAGAGTCGCGCCATGCTTTTTGGCCTTGTTGATTAACGCAGGAAAATCCATTGGTTGGCAGAACGTGTCGGCAAGTGTTTGGGCTATTTTTTCACTGCTGATAGCCTGTGCTTGTGCATAAGAGTGGACTTTACCCTGTGGCGCCCATGTCAGTGGCAAGGTTTGAGCTGCTGAAATAAAGCGAATAGCAGAATCAGCACAGCCTTGAGCCTGTTCATTTAGCGCTAAATGGTAAAACGCGGCGACATCGCTGTGGACATCCATGGCAGGGACCGTGTGCATTGCTGTGACGCGATGGGTAGGGATTCCACGTTTGCCTAATTTTTTTAGTAAGGCTAAGCACTGGGTTTCACAGCCTGAGATAATACAAGTGTCGCCTTGAATAATGGCTAAATAAGCGTGGGGGTATTGCGGTAAGAGGGGGTTAATTTCATCAGCATGGGCTCTCACCAAAAAGCTGTTCCAGCGAATAGGTTGATGATTTGTTTGAGCGGGTGTCCGCTGCTCAGCGTCGGCTTCTCGTTGCCATGCCTTTTTGACTGTGGTTAATTCACCTGAGATCATCGAGGTGAATAATGGATCTGTTAAGGTTTTATTGATCAGCGTATGAGGATTTTTCCATATTTTTAAACTGGCCCACATTGCAGCCTCTCCCATAGAATAGCCTAAGGAAAGTTTAGGCTTAATCTTAAAAACATCCATGAGTAATTGGGTTAATAAATAACTTGATCCAACACCTGCGATAGCTAGTTCGGCCAATGACATGTTGCCAAGCTTTGAGGTTGTCGTGATTTGGTTTGAGACTGGGTGGTGAGCGGTGTAAATTTTCTCAGCTTGTAACATGGCGCTTAAATCGCTTTCTTGTTCTTGCTGCGCAAAAAAATCAGGAAAATAAGTATGCAGATCATTAAACATGTTTGGATAAACGGTTCCCACACCAGGATAGACAAAAGTCAGTCCTTTCTCGCCCAATGGTTTAGGGGAAAACACACTCCCAGCGGGGGTTTTATATTGGCTTTGAGTCTGATCTGTATAATTCAAAGTCGTTAGCATTGCGGTGATTTCTTGCTGGAGTTCATCGACTGATTTTGCTTGAAGTACCAGAGTGAGGCTGGGCTTATTATTGAATGGTGGGATAGGCTTGATTGATGTCGTCTGCGTAAATGTTAATTCATATGCTTGCAGATTTTTTTGCATGAGCGAGACAATATGACTGTTTTTTTGTTTAACGGCATGCTGTAAGCGATTCAGTGCTTGCTGTAATAGCAGCTTATTTTTTGCTGTGAGGATGAAAAATAACCGCTGATGATGCAGCAGTGGTTTTGCTGGGGCGATGTAAGAGCCTTGTGCTAAAACAATACTGGTACTGGCGTTGTTATTCTTGAGTGTATTTGTTGTCTGTTTAACGGTATTGACGCTGGAATGTTGTAAAGCGTCATTAATATGATGGGCGGCTTCTTGAATAAAGTTCAGCTGACAGAGTCTGCCTTTAAACGGGGCTGAAAACCAAAATGCACTGTGATTGTCACGCTGATAAGTTCGTGTCGTGAGCTGATGAATAAATGCAATCAGCGAGTTGAATTTTTGATGACTATTCAGCTCATGAAAAGTTTGGCTTTTAATGTCTTCTTCACGGTGCGCAATTTTAGCTTGAGCGATGGCGCGTCTTTGTGGATTGGGTAATGGAGTTTGAACACCTGTTAATGAACTGGCTTGAAAGCTCGATAATAGCCCATGGGAGTGCCATTTTAGCTGTGCGGCTTTTAATGCAGGCAATAAGAGTAAACCATGGTCTTGATTATTGATGTAGATCACTTTGTTTTGGTTCAATAAAGCGTGATTGTGTGATGCATGAGTCACAGGGTCTTGATTAAGTGAAGTAATGGCCAAATTTAAGTCATCTTCAAATTGATTCAGCTCGATGTGAATGATGTCGATCTTGGCATCAATAAGACTAAGGTAGGGCAGGTTTATCTTGGTTAAAGCACCTTTGAGTGTTAAAGCCGGCGGCAAGGCGAAGACTGCAATGCGCAAAGGCATCGCAGTCATATCAACATTTGGATTAAGCCGAGACGTCACGATTCGACTCTTTGATGTTCAATGTTTGTGAAAGCGGCATTGAGTCCTTTACTGATAGTGATTTTGGCCTCCTTCATCATGGCACTTATTTGTCCATCTTGATGATAAAGCACGACATTGGCAATGAGTAATCGTTTGGTGCTTTTAATGACTTCAAGCGTGATATGACCCCGCTCTTCAGCTAATAAAGGGCTATAAGTGATGAACTCTCCAATACTAGAAGGTAAGCTTGCGGCATCATATTTCAGTCTCGCCCACACTAACATGGCTTGCAGTAAGCAGTCTTCCGCGAAAGGCTGGCTGCCACCGAGTTTGTTACTGGGTGTGAAAGGGCCGCATTCTTTATTTTGAATT
Organism: Shewanella surugensis; assembly: GCF_023284005.1. Classification (GTDB taxonomy): domain Bacteria; phylum Pseudomonadota; class Gammaproteobacteria; order Enterobacterales; family Shewanellaceae; genus Shewanella; species Shewanella surugensis. Next base: position 17,131 of record NZ_JAKIKS010000007.1, on the reverse strand, counting down.
ACGGGTAGTTTGCACAGTGCTTTTAAGCCGTCACTGTCAAAATGTGTGATTTTTTCAATACCTTGCAAACGGGGACCGTGAAACAGACTGCCATTTTGATATAAGACATAGCCTGGTATTGAAGCAAAATGAGAGGCTTTTGACTCGGTGTTGATAAAATCATCATTGTTATTAGCAAGCGCTTTATCAGTAAGATCGTTATCAATCATCCCTTTATTATCAAGACAATCGCTCACGCCATCGCTGATACGATGCAGCAATAACCGAGCGCTGTATTGAGGGCGATCATCACAGCTGATCACTGCAATTATTTCATTTTGCTCATCGTCATTATCACGGATCACTGGTGTTAAGCAAAGGCTAAGCTCTTTGGCGTAAGCTGTATCAAAAATAACGCCTTTGAGTAGCTTATAATCTTTGACGACAATGTGTAACGGCGCAGTTGTTAGAGGTGTAGTGTACTTATTTTCTTTGTGATCACTTTCTTCTGTTAGTACCGCGAGTGCGGCCTGCTTCATCCATTGAATGGCGCAAACGGTCGGCAATACGGGGTTACCCGCAATGCGATGATCTTGAATAAAGGGTATGTTAGCCACACTTAAATCTTGGGTGAGTGTGATTGCCGAGTTTAGCTTCGGCATGGTCCTCAATTCTGTTTGAATGTGTTGCTTATTACTCTGTATTTTATTTATAACAGCAATATCGCTAAGCGAGTGCTGCGATAGGATCGCATCACTCGCATTAGGCTTTTTTATTTGCAGGCTCTTTTCATTGTTAATATTGTTAATATTGCCAATATTCACATGATTCTCAACATCATCACCACCGCTCAAGTGATTAACGACTTGGTTTTCTTTTGAGGTGCCTTGCATGGAAGAGCCCACCAGTAATTGGACTGAGTGGGCACTTATCGCATCTTCATCAAGCAATATCTTAGAGAAAAGCGCTGCGCCAGCATCGAGGGGAATGACATATACTCCTCGGTCGGTAAACATTTTCTTTAAGGCCGGGCTGACCATGCCGCCATCCCAAGGGCCCCAATTAAAGCTCATGATGTGAGTGTGTGGATTGCGCTGACTGAATTGTAATGCTGCCTTATTTAAGATCTCATTCGACATAGAATAGTCACTTTGCCCTGCGTTACCATAAAAACCTGCTGCAGATGAAAAGAGTGCCAGTAGTTTAAGTTTGCTGAAATCAAGGGTGTTTAGAATAGACTGCAAGCCACCGACTTTTGTGCTGTAAACACGATCAAATTCATCGAGGTTTTTATCTTGAATATGTTTATCGGCCAGTACGCCAGCACCATGAATGATGCCGGTGATATCAGTGACTGAGGTGATATTGTTTAAATTCAACGCGACTGATTTTTCAGCGCTCACATCCATGCAGAGATATTCGGCACTCGCGCCGAGTGCTTTGAAATTGACTAATGCCTCATCTATCATGAGACTACTTTGAATGGGCCAAATCAAGGCGTCAATCTGTTTAGGTGTCGGTTTGTCACCTTGTGACATTATATGGGCAATCGCAGCGGCTTTTAGTTCATTGGTCCCTGTATTGAGGGCCCATTCTGGACGTTTGCTTAGGCTTATGTGCTCACTGCGACCCGCAAGGATAAAGTGGGCCTGAGTCGATTTAGCCAAGGACAATGCACATGCTAATGTGACGCCTTTTGCCCCGCCAGTAACTAATATTTTATCGGTGTTATTGATCTTGTTCTGTGGACTGATGCGTGCATTCTTTTGTGTCAGTGTGGATACCGATGTTGTTGGCACTAATTGAGATCGGCCTTGATGATCGATACCAATTTCAATGGCAAGATTATCGGGATTAAAGAGCTCATTGATAATGGCAGTGCTTAGTGCTTTTGCGTCTAATTGTGGTGCAATATCCAGTGCTCGGCAGAAAGTATTGGGCCATTCATGGCTTAAGGTTTTAGTCAGTCCAGCTAAAGCGCCTTGATTTAATTCAGCGGTCTTTATCTGAGCTGAGCTGGCATATCCGAAGCTACCATCAATGCGGCTGACGGTTATGAAGCTACGACGGGGGAGATGAATGGCATGGGGATTACCATCATTAGCTTCAATAAAGAGATGAGGCTGCAGTAATTTAGCCCATAAGAAGGCATGTTTAACATGTAATAGACTCTCATCATCAAGCAGCACTGGGCGATCGGTTTGGCGATTATGATCGAGTGTCTGTGGCTGTAAATGGATAAAACCTGCAACGGCACTGACTTTAGCTAATATTTGGCTCAATACGGTCTTAATGCCCACTTCGGTTAATGCTTCAACTTGAAAACGGTTAATTTCAGCATTTAACGGGGACGTTGGATAACCTTGGGGTAAAGTGATAACGGCAACGTCTAATCCTGCTTGTTTTATTTTTTCGGCTAATACGCCAGCATTATGGCCATCATCAATGACTATTATGCAGGGGTTTTTTTCGCCGTATGCGGCAGCATTGCTGAGCGAAGATGGCTTAGCTGCCGCAGGTAACTTTTTTACACTGATCTCGTTATGGGGAGGTAAGCTTAACTTTGGTGTATTTGTTTCAGGCTGATCAATAGCCAGTGTGGCACCACTAACATTCGTACTTGTATCAATGCCTGTATTGGCACTTTGACTCGTTAAGTAAGCTGTTATTTCACCTAGAGTGCGGCATTCGGCTAAGTCATCTGGGTTTAGCTCAGGCAAGTTGGGTAATTTATCTTGTACTGAGCCTAGTATTTCCACCCGCTTAATCGAATCGATGCCTAAATCGGCTTCCATGTCCATTTCAAGGCTGAGCATTTCAGTGGGGTAACCGGTTTTCTCACTTACGACGTCCAGCATACAAGCTTGTATGTCTGCGTTGGTGTTATCACTGGCAGCAGGCGTATTGGCGTGAGCGCTTGGGTCTTGGCTTGCTGGTATTTGAAGGCTTTGGCTTTCCAAATAGGTGGTGATTTCACCTAAGGTGCGGCATTCGGCTAAGTCATCTGGGTTCAGCTCAGGCAGGTTGGGTAATTTATCTTGTACTGAGCCTAGAATTTCCACCCGCTTGATCGAATCGATGCCTAAATCGGCTTCCATGTCCATTTCGAGGCTGAGCATTTCAGTGGGGTAACCGGTTTTCTCACTCACCACCGCCAGCATACAAGCTTGTACGTCTGCACTGGTGTCAGCGCTTGAGCCTTGGCTTGCTGGTATTTGAAGGCTCTGATTGTCTAAACTTTGGCTGTCTGAGCTTTGGTTGTTTAGGCTTTGGCTTTCCAGATAGGTGGTTATTTCACCTAAGGTGCGGCATTCGGCTAAGTCATCTGGGTTTAGCTCAGGCAAGTTGGGTAATTTATCTTGTACTGAGCCTAGAATTTCCACCCGCTTAATCGAATCGATGCCTAAATCGGCTTCCATGTCCATTTCAAGGCTGAGCATTTCAGTGGGGTAACCGGTTTTCTCACTCACCACCGCCAGCATACAAGCTTGTACGTCTGCGCTGGTGGCATCACTGACACTGGTATGGGCGCTTGAGCCTTGGCTTGCTGGTATTTGAAGGCCCTGATTGTCTAAACTTTGGCTGTCTGAGCTTTGGTTGTTTAGGCTTTGGCTTTCCAGATAGGTGGTTATTTCACCTAAGGTGCGGCATTCGGCTAAGTCATCAGGGTTTAGCTCAGACAAGTTGGGTAATTTATCTTGCACCGAGCCTAGAATTTCCACCCGCTTAATCGAATCGATGCCTAAATCGGCTTCCATGTCCATTTCGAGGCTGAGCATTTCAGTGGGGTAACCGGTTTTCTCACTCACCACCGCGAGCATACAAGCTTGTACGTCTGCACTGGTGGCATCACTGACACTGGTATGGGCGCTTGAACCTTGGCTTGCTGGTATTTGAAGGCTTTGGCTTTCCAAATAGGTGGTGATTTCACCTAAGGTGCGGCATTCGGCTAAGTCATCTGGGTTTAGCTCAGGCAGGTTGGGTAATTTATCTTGTACTGAGCCTAGAATTTCCACCCGCTTGATCGAATCGATGCCTAAATCGGCTTCCATGTCCATTTCAAGACTGAGCATTTCAGTGGGGTAACCGGTTTTCTCACTCACGACTTCGAGCATACAAGTTTGAACATTCAATGTGGCTTGAGTTTGTTGCGCTGAGTCAGCTGCCTTTTTATCCTGGACTGATAACGCTGGCTGAACATTAGTGGGTGATAATGACGTGATCGCGCTGCTTTGGAGCTGAGTGCTGTTTTGTCTAGGTGTGCTGCTAGCCTGAGAAACCGTGACGTTTGTGGTTGCTTGCTCTGTTACTGGATAATCGACAATGGGCGCTTGCATTCGTGGCGGCGCTATTGTTTCAGCGATTGTTTCTAGCGTGGTCTGTGCCGCTGTTGCATTGCTACTGAATGGAGAGCTAGCTTGGCTAATAAGATTGAGTACCGCAGTGTTGCTTTGGCTTTGTAATGTTAAATATTGGGCGTGATTTTTTAAGGTGTCCGCTTGATGTTGATGAAATTGTGCCATGGATTGCTCAAGCGCTGTAGGAATACTCACTCCAGCATTGGCCATTTTAGTTTGCTCAGTCATCATATTGGTCACAGTGTCATTGTACTGTTGAGGGATCGTTAGAAACTGCTGATGTAACTGAGCCGTTTGTTGCTGAGCGGCAAAAAATTGGCTTAATGCTGAATTGTCGTTAGGCACTGTTAATGAACTCTCTGATGCTGAAGAATTAATGTGTTGCTCTGGGCTGGCAGGCATTGTTGGCTGAGTGGGGCTTTCTATGCGCTTGTCGATGATGTTATCTACTGGAGTCACAGGCTTTTCCGCTTCGACAATTTTCTCAACGATTTTTTCGACTTCTACAATCACTTCTACAACCTTTGTTTTTTCAATGATCTTCTCTTGGACTTGAATTTGTGGTGAGAGGGTTCCAGAAGTGAGAGATTGAGCCATCTTTGTTTGCGTCGCTTTGCTAATGTGGTTAGTTGCCGATAACTTGACGGTCATCGGGGTCACCTTTTCAGGTATGCGAGTAGGTGCTTGGTAAGGATCCAGCTTATTTAAAGGTATACCAGTGACAGCAAGCTCAATAGCGGCCTGACGTAATTGTTGCTCGCTATTTTGCTTGTCATTGAAACTGACATTGGGGTTAATACTGACCACACATAACTCATGGTGTTTATCGGCTAAAGTATCCAATACCAGTTTTTGTAAGATATTTTTGGGCCCAAACTCAACAAAAACGCGTGCGCCCGCTTGATACATGGCTTCTATTTGCTGACTAAAATGCACGGATTGCAGCATATGCTGTTTAAAGCTGGCTTTTACACTATTGGCATTATTAGCATAGGTTTTCGCTGTGCTATTGCTGTAAAGCGTGCGCTTAGGTTTAGTAAAGCTAACGTTATCGATTGCCTTAGCAAAGGGCGCTTGCGCATGGGCAACAAGCGGAGTATGAAAGGCGCCTGAGACAGGCAGTTCGATGACTTTAAAACCTTGGTCTTTTAGTTTACTGCTTGCTTGCGCTAATGCTTCGCTTGGACCGGCTATGACAAATTGAGTCGGCGAGTTGTAATTGGCGATTTTAACGCCTTCGGTTTCGAGAAGGCAGGTTTTAATTTGTGGGAGGTCATCAGCCTGTTTGGTAATGACTGCTGCCATGCTACCCGCATCAACGCCCTCGGGGACTTGAGACATGGCATGACCACGTGCAAAAGCAAGCTGATAATAGTCCTCAAGTTTGACCACGCCTGCGGCGCATAAGGCACTGAGTTCGCCAAAGCTGTGGCCTGCGACCATATCGGCATCGAACCCCGCCTCAGTGAATAACTGATATTGGCCCATCGAAAGTGCCCCAATAGCACTTTGAGCATAAAGGGTCTGAGTTAACTGTGCTGCTTGGGCTTTTGCAGCATTTTTAGCAAAGAGCGGAATGGGGTAGACATGCTGTGAGACCGGAGAGAGATCATGCTGTGCAAATACCTTATCGGCTAAGGCAAACTGCTGACGCATTTCAGGAAAGTGGCAACTTAGCTCAATGCCCATGTTGACATATTGGGCACCTTGTCCGGCAAAGAGTGCGGCCACTTTAGGCTTGTTTTTGCTTGCTTGTGTGGTTGTTTCGATAAGGGCAGAGACTCGAAACGTAACACCACTGGCTAATTTCCAATGCTTTTCATCACCGTTCTCGAGCTCTGTTATCGCTTGATTGAGTTTTTCAGTGAGTTCATTAATGGTGCTTGCCACAAGGCCTAAGCGAGGATGCGTGGCATCGAGTGCTTTAAGAGGGGACTGTTGAGCGAGATAGTTGATATTGCTATCGGTTTGTTTCGCGGCCTGCAAGGTTTGCTTAAGTAAGGTCAGTAATTCGGCTTTGTTGACCCGACTCAATAAAAATGTTTGTGGCACTTGGCGTTGACGATAGCCCTGAGCGTTTGTGACTCGATCAGTGTCAGCTGCTGAAGAGGCTGCAGTCGATGCGCCTTTTAGCCGACCATGTTCTGCTTGGTATTCTTCTAAAACGAAATGAAAATTGGTGCCACCAAAACCAAAAGAGCTAATGCCCGCACGTCTGGGCGTGCCGTCGACTCGAGGCAGCCAAGGTCGAGTCTGGGTATTGAGATAAAAAGGTGAATCTTCAATATTAAGTTTCGGGTTAGGCTGAGAGACATTGATTGTTGCAGGCAGCACTTTATGATGCAGTGCTAACGCGGCTTTAATGAGTCCAGCAGTGCCTGCAGTGGATTTAGTATGACCAATTTGCGATTTCACTGAGCCTAATGCGATATGTTGTTTCTTATCACAATGTTCACTGAAAACACTTTTTAACCCATTAAACTCAGCCATGTCTCCAGCTGCTGTGCCTGTTCCATGGGCTTCAATTAAGCCTAAGGTTTGTGGCGCGAAACCGGCATCATCATAAGCCCGTTTGAGGGCTTTTGCTTGGCCTTCGGGCCTTGGCGCATAAATGCTTTTAAATTTACCATCAGATGATGAGCCAACCCCTTTGATGACGGCGTATATTTTATCACCATCACGCTTGGCATCATCTAATCGTTTAAGGGCCACCATGCCAATGCCTTCACCGATCATCATACCTTTTGAATCAATGTCGAAAGGTTGAATGACTTCTTGTGTGGTGAAAGCAGGCGTTTTAGAAAAACTCATGTACATATAAGGCGAGTTATCGGTACACACACCGCCCGTTATCATCACATCACTGCGGCCATCGACGAGTTCACTAATGGCCATGCGCATGGCGGCCAAGGATCCTGCACAAGCGGCATCAACGACGCAGTTCATGCCGCCTAAATCGAATCGATTGGCGATACGACCCGCAATGACGTTACCTAAGGAACCTGGGAAGGAGTTTTCTTCCCAGTGGACATATTGATCTTGGAATTTCTTGATCAACATCTCACTGTCTTTATCATTTATCCCACTATGCTTAAATACTTTTTTCAACATAGGATATTGTAAGCGTGCCGCTAAGCTATGACTTATTTTCTGTCCGCCGCCTACACCTAAGGTGATGCCAATTCTGTCCTTATTGGCGCAGTCGGTGAGGTTTGCATCGGCTAATACATCTTTTGCCACCAACAAGGATAATAACTGAGAGGTGTCGGTGAGTTCTAAAATATTGGGTGGTAGACCAAACTCCATGGGATTAAAGTCCACTTCAGGCAAGAATCCGCCACGTTTGCAATAGGTTTTATCTGGCGTGCTTTTGTTGGGGTCAAAGTAATCCTGTGCTTGCCAATGGCTTTCTGGGATATCGGTGATGCCATCTATTTTGTCACTAATGAGATCCCAAAACTGATCTAAATAACGTGAATGAGCAAACAGACTGGCCATACCGATGATCGCAATAGGGTTATCTTTTAAGCGTTTATTGAAACGCGGATCAAGCTGATCCTCATTGGGAACATTATTTTTGTTTGAGCTCATTATGAGTCTCCAGTGACCGCAGAGATTTCTGAGTCGGTCTTATGATGAATAGAATGGATGAGTTGGCTATGGCGCTGTTTTGCCATATCTGGAAATTGTTGTAAAAAAATACGGTAATTGCGTGCCAGTAAACGACGTAAGTGAAAAGGCCCTTGTTTGAGTACGTAAGCAATGTAACGATTGGCGGCTTGAGTATGACAGCCTTGATAAATATCCAAATATAACCAATCGCTTTGCACATCGACACTGACAAAGACACAACTGGATTTGTTAGTATTAATACTGCTATTTATCTCTATTTGAGTCTCTAAACACGCTTGTGACGCTAAGGTTGTATTTTTAATATGGCCTAACTGGGCAGGAATGGTCATAGAGACGATTTGGACGACATCAATAGCACTGGCACTGGGTAAAGCTAATGTTTCTGCCAACGTTTTAGAGTTAAGCGTATAAGCTACTAAGTGATTGTCTCTCAGGATAGGTAGCTGGCTAAAATGATCTTGAGGAAGTTCGTTCGAGGCGACTTCTTTTAATTGGGAAACGCCATGGCGTTTAAGGCAGCGAGCCAGCCCTGATCGAGAAACATTTGGATTAATAAAGGTTTGAGTGGCTTTTAATAATTTATCCAAAGGGATTTTTAACTGCGATCTTAGCCCAACCACCACATACTCTTGCAGTGGTGTTAACGTGGTATTGAGGTGATGAGGCGTGGCAGAGCAGTCATCAGTTGAGTCACGTTTACGCCACTTACGCACCGTTGCCTCGCTGATATTCAGTACTTTTGCTAACGCGTTAACACTTAATGTTGAGTGTTGAATGAAAGCTCTCATTTCAGGTGTTGTTGTGGCATTAGGGTGTTTGGGGGGGCGTGCTTGAGTCATATTGTTTTCGGGGTCTGGAAAGTGTAAGAAATGGAGGCTGACGACAATCGACTGGAGCGAAATAGGCTTAGATTTTGGCGCAAAGCGATGTTTTCATTGCGAGTCATGTTCAAAGAGTCCATTTTCATTTCTTGTTATATAGAGATAGATAAAAGTTGATGCAGTAAACAATCTCTTGGGACTGCATGTGTTTATTTTCAGTCATACGAGCTTAAAAGGCATTAAGTCCCCGTTACATCAATCATTTATTATTCATTTAATTTCTGCTGCAGAGAGTACAATAGGAAAGGAAGCAATACAATGATCTGGGACTTAATCTTTTATTCTGTCCCTGTGGGCGGGGAAGTAGAGGTTGAATAATCATTAATACGTAGCAAAAAATGACAATATCAGCATTTTTTTAACCTTTGCGACGTTGTGTTATTTAAGACTGGAGGTTATTGAGGCACATTTTTTGAGTCGTTGAAGTAAGACTAAAGTTGAGTGGGAAGTGATGTGGCTTTAGTTTTATTATTGATATATTTATCTTGATCAATTTGATTTTTTTGGGAAAATATCTTGAATAATAATAAGCTAGAGGTGAAAACGGCTAAATATTATTATTTTTACTGGTTTAATTGTTACATTTGATACTTTTTGGTTCGAGTTCTTGTTTTTTTGGGTCGCCTATAAGTCTATAGCTCATTAGGTCGTACTTGCTGGCTAATATTGGGGCCTATTCTTCATTTTCTGGTTTAAAGCGATTGCACTGTAATGATGGTTTTTATCTTATTCATTCACTGCTGGATAGACGTTCGTGTATTTAAAGGATTATATGGTATGAAAAACATTGAGTAATGAACACACTGGCTGTGATTTTCTATTTGATTTTTAAGCTGTTTTTAGTTGTAAATAGCGAAAAAAGGAAAGCGTGAGTGGTGTAAATGGCTTTCACCTTATAGCACTATTACATTCAGTTAAAATTTGATTTGAATGAGTGAGTTGCTTTAACCCTACAGAGATAATATTGAAATGTTTTTTAGAAGTACAAAAAAAATTGCTGAGCTTGAGCGTATCAATAAAGAGAAAGTCAAAGAAATTGCCCTATTAAAACAAGAATTGGCGAGTAAAGCGGATAACCGTGAGGCATTAGTTCAAAAAATATCAGAAGGTAAACAAGCATTAACCCATCAACAAGGTTTGAATGAACTTTGGCTTAATTCCGCCGATATGATTATTGGCATTCGAGAGGAAATTGCGGATTCTGCTAATTCTTTGGTGGTTAACCGTGACGACTTTAAAGGCTCTATATCATTATTTGATAATATCATTGAGTTGTTACATACCACTGTCGATGCCACTTCTGTGATTAACACTGATACCGACAAAGTGTCTGGTTCTATTGCGGATCTCAAAACGGTGACGGAAGGGATTAACGGTTTTATTACCTTAATTCAAGGGATCACAGAGCAAACCAATTTACTGGCACTGAATGCCGCGATTGAAGCGGCCCGTGCGGGTGAGCAAGGCAGAGGTTTTGCTGTAGTGGCGGATGAAGTTCGCGCGCTAGCGAAACGCTCAGCCGACGCAACCAATGAAATTGCGTCGTTAATCACCCAAATTAATCAAGGTATGGACAGTGTGGTCGAAGGGATTGGTCATGTTGGCATCAATAGTTTGAGCGTCAGAGAAAACTCTGAGTCTATTCAACACACCACCCAAAAAGTGGTGTCAGTATCGCAACAAATGTATGCGGTGATCAGCAATACCACGGCAAAAAGCTTTATCCAAACGGTAAAAATGGATCATATCGTTTGGAAGCTTGAAGTGTATAAAGTCATGTTAGGCATGTCAGACAAAACCATGAGTGATTTTGCCGACCACACGATGTGCCGATTAGGTCAATGGTATTATCAAGGCGAAGGGGCGGATAAATATTCCTCGCTGCCTTATTTTAGAGCGTTGGAGAAGCCTCATGTTGCCGTACATCAAAATGGCATTTCCGCCCTTGATGCCTTAGCGCAAGGTGATGAAGCCAAAGCAGTACAATATTTAGACTTAATGGAAAAAGCCAGCGCCGATGTACTGAGCCATCTATCCGCACTCGGTGGTGCGATGGACATTGAGATGTAGGTTGGACTGGCACTAAAAATTGCTTTAATAAAATGGGTCAGTTTTGCTGGCCATTTTTTTTATTGCTTATATTGAGTGTTGTACTCCAACTTCTGGGTAAGATTAGGAGGACATTGTTGGTTGACGGAGTCATCTCAATCAATATGCAGATTCAAGGAAGAGTTAAACAATGAAAAAAATTACACCTGCAAGACTTTATTTACCTAAACGCTATATTTTAGCCTTTAGGGTTATTATGCTGTTGGTTTATTGGCCACTTTTTTATGAAGCCTATGGCGTTATAAGCAGTGGTGTGGCGGATACGGGAAAATTTGTTTATGTGTTCGCTCAAGGGGAGTACTTTGGGTATTTTGGCTATTTAGGGAGAAAATTAGCTTTTGGACTCCTTTTTCTCTGGTTTGGGAGCCTTGGTGTGAGGGATCTCAAGCGTGCTGATGAGGATGAGAAAAAAGCGGCTGTAAATAATGGTAATAATGCAAATAAAGAAAAGATAGAAAACAAAAAAGAAGGCTAAGCTTCGTTTGTCACCATCTCGCTGTTAATCAGCCCCAGTTCGCTGGGGCTTTATTTATTGGGAGCAGAATTTGGCCTAACCAGAACAAAGTCTACAGTCTATAAAACAACTATTTTGGCCGATATAGTGAAACAACTTGAATGATGGTTTGAGGAGTAATCATGGTCATTCTTTTCTTGATAATATTACTGATCATTGATTTTTTGTATATTGGGATACTATTATTTATTTTTACAAGCAATAGGGCGAATAGCAAGGTAGCGTATTTTTTTCGATGTGCGGGGTGTTTCGTGTTTAATGCTAAAGGAAGGATAATCTATTCATTTGGCTCTTATAACTTAATTGGTTTGTGTTGCGATGCCGTTTATATTGGGGTGATACTATTATCCTACCATAAAAAATATTCTGATTTTAAGTCAGTTAAAATCACTCGAATATTATTTTGGAAGTGCATTTGTATTACAATACAAACTGGTGAAAGCGTTAAGATTGTATGCAAGCGTCAGCAAGCCAAAGAGGTTGAACGTATGTTGAGCAGATTTATCTTAGCTCCCAAGGGTAAGGATAAATCAAAAATATCAGTGATGAGTCGATCAAGTCGTCGCTGATTATCCTAGTTAAGTTAAGGATTCAAGGAAGAGTCAAACAATGAAAAAACTCACACCTGCAAGACTTTATTTACCTAAACGCTATATTTTAGCCTTTAGGGTTATTATGCTGTTGGTTTATGGGCCACATTTTTATGAAGCCTATGGTGTTATAATCAGCGGTGTGGCGCTTATTGCTGAGATCTAGGGGTAAATTTGTATATGTGTTCGCTCAAGGGGAGTATTTTGGGTACTTTGGCTATTTAGGGAGAAAATTAGCTTTTGGACTCCTTTTTCTCTGGTTTGGGAGCCTTGGTGTGAGGGATCTCAAGCGTGCTGATGAGGATGAGAAAAAAGCGGCTGTTAATCAGCCCCAGTTTGCTGGGGCTTTATTTATTGTGGGTAGAATTGCAGTTTATGGAATATTTTGACGATATAGTAAATACACTTGATCATTTTGGCATTATTTTTTACGTTTCATAAGATTAAGTTGTTTAATACTTTAGCAATATTGAGCGTTACTGTATAAGGATGTGTTAAAGTTTGGTGTGCCATTTACGTAGCTATTGCAGGAGAGCTGAATGCTAACGATCCGTAGTAAACTTATATCCGCTTTTTTAATCATTGCACTATTACCCGTATTAATAGTCGCTTTTATTACTTCACAGAATGTAATCAAACAGGCTAAAACGAGTTTCATTCAAACCAGCAGTGCTGATATTGCAATCGTTGATCAGTCATTTAGTAATTTTTTTGATGTACTCAGTTACAATGTGTCTTTTTTGGCCGATACCACTCTCTTACGTGATACCAATAAAGGGGATATTAGCACTTATTTTAATGGTAACCGTAAACCTTCAGAAGTGGCTATGGCTAATGGCGGCCGAGAACGGGCGCTCTTTGAGTTATTCAGTGCGGTAGGTAACAATAACCCAACCTTAGGCTTTGTTTATATGGGTAATAAAGATGGCCAGTATCTGGAATGGCCCGGCACAGCAGACTATGAAAACTGGGATCCCCGCAGTGAACCCTGGTTTGGTTTGGGGGAAAAAGGTAATTTTCAAGTTCAGCGTATCGATGGCTATTACTGGGAGCCGGATGATGCTGTCTATGTTTCAGTGTTAAAAGCATTTAAAAATGAGCAAAATGAATTTGAAGGCGTGGTTGCGATAGATGTCTCGGTGAAGGCATTGACCGAAATGGTACAAAAAATTAAATTTGGTGATACGGGATTTTTGATGATCGTCGAAGGCAACGGTAATATTCTGGTCGATGCCAATAATCCCGATAATAATTTTAAAGCCTTGAGTACGCTTAATGCCCCTTATTTCAACACTATCGCGACCACTGATTCAGGCGCTGTTGAATTGGATATTAACGGTACCAGTTATATGGCGAATATTGTTAATTCACCCGGATTAGGCTGGAAAATTATCGGTTTTAAACAAAGTGATGAAATATTTTCCTCTGCGAGTCAATTGATCTGGGTAACAGTGATCGTCAGCGATTTGTTGATTGCGTTATTTGTCTTTTTAGGTGTTATTTTTGCTAGGCATATCGTTGATCCGATCAATGAAGTCAAAACTGAGCTGAAAACGTTGGCAGAAGGTGAAGGCGATCTGACCACTCGATTAAATATCAAGAGTAAAGATGAAACCAGTGAGTTGGCGAACTGGTTCAATCAGTTTATTTCTACCACACAGGGAATGATCCAAGAAATTAAAAGAAACGCGGGTAAAATTAACAGTGTTTCTGCTCGTGCTAGTGACAGCGCAATACAGGTTGCCGATTCATCTGATCAGCAACTGATTGCGATTGAGCAAGTGGTGACCGCTGTATCCCAAATGTCGGCGACAGCCAATGAAGTAGCAAAAAATTGTGCCGATACCGCAGATGTGTCTCAAGAAGGATTAAAGGCATCTAAAAATGGTAAAGATGTCATTAATACCAGTATAAAAAGCGTACAAGAGTTAGGGCTGAGTATTCAAGCATCTAACCAGGTTATTCAGGAACTGGAGCAAGAGACAGAAAATATTAACAATATATTATTAACGATTCAGGGGATAGCGGAGCAAACCAATTTATTAGCTTTAAATGCTGCAATAGAAGCCGCCCGTGCGGGTGAACAGGGGCGGGGTTTTGCCGTTGTTGCCGATGAAGTCAGGAATCTGGCAAAACGCACTCAAGACTCCACCGGTGAAATTAACCATATTCTTGGCATGTTAACAGAGCGAACAAAGTTAGTGTCAAAAAATATGTATGTCAACTTAACTAAATCAAATCAGGCGCTTGAATTATCTGAACAAGTCAGTATCGTTTTTGATAATATCGATATTTCGGTAGAGAAAATTCGTGATATGGCCACACAAATAGCCAGTGCCGCAGAAGAACAACATTTAGTGACTGAAGATATCAGTAGCAATATCGTCTCTATTAGTGACGCGGCTTCTATGATGTCAGTATTATCAAAAGAGGTCGAAATCAACGCCAAAGAACAGGCGAAGCTTGGTGAGATCTTGATCGATCGGGTCTCAAATTTCAGAACAGAGTAACACTTCAATGTATATTTTATTGTATATCAAGTGATTTGCTATTTTTAAGATTGAATTTTCAGGTAACCACTCTCCCCTGACTTTTGAGGGGGGGGGCTTGTCTGTGAGCGTATTGGTTCGTGCATGAATAATGCTAGCTTAAAATGTATTATTAATAATTTATGTTATTGTTTATGTATTGGTATCGTTTTCATGGATTGAACATTGGAGCAATTTCGTAGCCTACAGCGTTATACGTTAAAAATGAGGCTATTTAATGCCCTTAGGGCGACATTAATTTTTTTGCTTATTATTTTATTTGCGACTTTTTTCCAACTTCCTCTGACCCTCTTTGCTATTTATCCAGCCTTGTTTCTTATGTTCTATTCTAAAGATGAGTCTTATACGGCTGGGACTTCTTTAGTTTGTGGTGTGTTATTGAGCGTTGTATTAATGAGTATTTGTATTCATTTCTTGTCACAACAACCTTATTTGTTTTTCTTTTTTTCTTTGCTTATTTCATTCGCTCAGGCGTATTGGGTCGCTGAAACAATGCGTAATCGCTGGCCACATCAAATTACAGCCATTTTTTCTATTATCGTGACTGTAACGATTGCCTTCACTGCCAGTTCAACTTCTGAAACGACGGAAGGATTTGCTACTCAATGGTTGGTACAGTTTCTGATAGGGTTGGTGATCCTCTGGTTTATTACTCAATTGGTTTGGCCATTACCAAGAAGCTTAGATGTATTGAAAGTGTATAGTGGACTGATTGAAGAATATATTTTTTTGTTAAAGCAAAATGTAGAAGCCTTTATACAAAAAGAAAAAATTGAGCGTATTCCTGTCGCTATCACTTTGAATACGCTTCATGACATAGAAGTATTAATTAAGACACGCAAGAATCATTTGAGTAATGAAACACCTCACTTTCAGGTGTTGCTCATTCAACTCGATGCTTTATCACATTTAATGGTAAATATCCGATTAATAGAAACAGTATTAATCAGGCTCAATGATAAAGAGATAGATATTGATGCGCGCCGACATGTTGGATTTGAAATCATGTCGTTAGTGCGTCGTTTAGATATTTTAATGCAATGTTTTTTATTTAATAAAATACCGCAGGAAGCATTTATTCTTGATAATGTGGAAAGTGGAGCAGAAAATGAAATACAAATACCATATAAATTGAGTGGTATTTATGTGCATATACATGCTGCGGATAAAAATATTACGGTATTAATGGATAGCCTCAATAAAGCAAGTGATCATGCTCGCTATTTGATGACGAGTAAAAATGATATAAAAGAATATGTTAAGATGGATTTTAAAACGCTACACGTTGATAGTTTGAAAAGCGCGATTAAGATGATGTTGGCAATAACGCTAGCCCTTCTCATGCACATTGTTTTACCGAATGTACCAGCAAGCAGTTATCTCGTGATTAGTATCGTTGTTATGCTGTCTCAAGTTAATCTTGGTGGTATTCACCTAAGATTACCATTATGGATATTTGGGATCGTTACCGGTATGAGTTACAGCATTTTAGGTATATTCATTATCAGTGCACAAGAACATTTAATTTTACTCATAGTGTGGATGGCGGCAGGTTTTTTATTTGGCAGTTATTTGGCTGCGGGTTCCGCTAAAACAGCCTACGGCGGTGTGCAGTTTTGCATTGGTATGACGATGACATTTGGTAGTCAAGCTTTGCCATTAAGTCCTCCTGATGAAACTTTCGAAAGATTGATTGGAGCGCTAATTGGCTTTTTAATCTCATTTTTAGTGGCTCACTTCATCTGGCCTCAACAACCGCGTCAACAATTTAGGGATTCTGCTGCTAACATATTGATTGAAGCTAAAGGTTTTTTATTAACACTGATAAAGTTTAATTATGAAGGGGTTGATGAAATAGAAAAGCAATTTTATCAAGTGAGTCTCAGTCTGCGATCTAACCTTATTATCATTAATGATTACAGTCATACCTTTCATAAAAGTGCAATGATTGAAGAATACATGCATCAAGTTAACTTGTCTTGTAGTCGATTATCTTTGCAAGTTATCACTGTTTATGATGTTTTTAAAAATCTTGAAAGTCTTCAGGAAAAGATATGCTATGTACAAATTTTTGTTGAGCACGAAGAGGTACTTTTTAACTTAATTGAGGAAGCCTCTGAAATGGTATCTGATGTTGAAAAGCGGGTGAGAGAAAATATATTGGACTTTCAACTGAAGTTAAGTACTTTTTTATCGAAAATAGAAGGTGAGTCATCTACGTCACTGATTGATGTTAAAGGTGAATATTCACAAAGTAAGGCCTATTATGCTGAGTTTGCACTACTGGGGGTAATAAGTGAACTGCAAACGATTTCCAATTTTATATTAAAAACAGCTTGCTATGATCAATCTACTGGTCTTGTCGATAAAAGTAAGAGTATGAATGTTGAATTTAAAAAGGACAAATGATGAAACGGTTTCGATTACTTTTTTATTCTATCAATGCTTGGTTAACTGCATTGTTATTATTGTTTCTATTAATGGTCATATTTTTTATTTTAGCCGATCGTTATACACC
>NZ_JAKIKS010000006.1 GCF_023284005.1 Shewanella surugensis | reverse complement strand
ACTATTCCAATGACCAAACTCACTAGGTAAATCACGCCAAGGTGCGCCACACCTGACTATCCAAAGTACCGCTTCAAGAAAAAGACGATTATCTTTTGCGGTGACTCCACAATCAGTGGCTTTTCCTGGAAGCAGTGAATGAATTCGTCGCCACTGCTTATCGCTAATCATTTTACGAGACATATGAATTTCAAAGAGAAAAATTGTATCTTAATCAGCTAATCATGGCCAATTGTCAACGCCCCCTAGGCTACACTCACTACGCCGCGATTAAAACACGTTTATTTTGGACATAATCCCTAGATCTCAGCAATAAGCGACACACGTTTACCTGTTAAAAACTCATAAGAACTTAAGTAAAAGTTTTCAAAGGTTGAATTTAGCCCTTTAGCAAGCAGGAACTCATGTGTTATCAGGTAATCTGCATATTTTTGGAGCTTAAAAATCAAACAGAATACCGGATAACTTCACCTCAGGCACTTATATATTCAGATAAAGATGATTCGTTGTAAAGAATCACCTTTATGATATCGTAAAACCTAATTTTATTTATCTCATCATAGCTAACAATAAAAACAAACTCGTCATTTCCTGTTATTTTTATAACCCGCTTTGACAAAGAACATAAAGTGAATAATATTTATTATCTAACATTCACTTTTCATCTACAGATGAATACCGAGGTGTAATATGGCCCAATATGATGTCAATAATCCCAGTAACGCCAATAAAGAACATACTTTTAACCATAGCGGATATAAAATCGTT
Source organism: Shewanella surugensis (assembly GCF_023284005.1). Classification (GTDB taxonomy): domain Bacteria; phylum Pseudomonadota; class Gammaproteobacteria; order Enterobacterales; family Shewanellaceae; genus Shewanella; species Shewanella surugensis. The sequence continues at coordinate 80,624 of NZ_JAKIKS010000006.1, read as the reverse complement.
GCCAACCAATCCTACTCATTCACTCTAGGCACAAATGAATCCGTCGTCCTCGGTGCAACCGTGGGCATACACGTCGGCAATGAGACCTATCTTAATCTAGGTCTTAAACAATCCATCTTTGTTGGACAAACAACAGATGTTAATGTTTCTTGGAACCTCAGTTTCACTAACAAACTTTCAGATGTCAAAATAGAAGAAATGAGCGTAAAGGGCCTAGCAACCAAGGCCACTGCTGAGCACAAAGAAATGATGGCAGACAAAATGTCCGCTGTCCTCGCTGAACTACACTTAAAAGAGCAACACCTTAGCGCTATAGAGCAAAAGATAACAGCCATTAACACTAATATCGACACCACAAATACTCATTTAGCCACCACCAATACTAACCTTGACACCGCCAATACGCGTATCGACACTAGCAACACCGCCATCGTTGATGCAAATACCCGTATGGATAATGCACAAGTTCATATGGCACTGAACTCCATGTGTATCAGCTCAAATCAAATAGCCATCGAAGAAGCTGAAAGTATAAGAATGTTAGAAAGTGGTATATTAATGCTAGACTGATTTGTCCTTAACCTAAATACACCGTTCAATTGATACCCAGTCCTATAACTCTGTTCAATACTTTCACTCCGGTCAACGCTTCATCGACTTGAACATTATAATCTCGTCGTAAAATGATTGGGTTGCAACCTTCTCACCTGAAGAGTTTTTGACACACTTTGTGCATCATATTCAAATAAAAAACAAACTACCGCTACCATTGAAATGAATAATTTAACACCTTAACCTCACGATTAGCTTGTTCACCTTTCCTTTATAAGAAGGTTTTTTGAACATAACATGCATGATTGGTTATATTAAAATAACCACATTAATAGTGTGTGATTTTGCTCACAGTTATTCCTCCCAATTAGAGGTAATTTTCCTATAGTTATTGAAGTTAATATTCTTTGATATCCCCATCCCATGACTATGTTTCATGGGCTGGGGATAGAATGTAAAGAAAATTTCGCCAACGCCTCTTTATTATCACGCTGTAAGAGCATTGCCAAAATTTTTTAATGGAGAAGTTATGACTGTCACTAATGAGCACACACTCAATCAATTAATCCAAAAAGTCAAAATAGCCCAAGCCCATTTTGCGACTTTCAGTCAAGAGCAAGTCGATACGATATTCAAAGCCGCCGCCTTAGCCGCTGCCAATGCGAGGATCCCGCTCGCTAAAATCGCCGTAGAAGAAACCCAGATGGGGGTAATGGAAGATAAAGTTATTAAGAACCATTTCGCATCTGAATATATTTATCATAAATATAAAGATGACAAAACCTGTGGTATTTTAGAAGAAGATCCCACCTTTGGCACCATTACTCTCGCTGAACCTGTTGGCCTTATTTGTGGGATCATTCCCACCACCAATCCGACATCAACAGCCATTTTTAAAGCCTTAATCAGCCTTAAAACCCGTAATGGTATTATATTTTCCCCTCATCCACGCGCTAAAAAATCGACGATTATGGCGGCGAATATTATATTAGAAGCCGCTATCGAGGCGGGGGCCCCTAGCGACATCATTGGTTGGATTGACGAACCAAGTGTGCCTTTATCACATCAATTAATGACCCACCCCAATGTCAATCTTATTTTGGCAACTGGCGGGCCTGGTATGGTCAAAGCGGCCTACTCTTCGGGTAAACCGGCAATTGGTGTCGGTGCCGGAAACACGCCTATTGTTATTGATGAAACCGCCGATTTAAAGCGCGCCGTTAGTTCCATTATTATGTCTAAAACGTTCGATAATGGGGTGGTTTGTGCCTCAGAGCAAGCCGTGATTGTCGTTGATGAGATCTATTATGCCGTTAAAAAACGCTTTGCCGAACACGGTGGCTATATGCTTAATCAAGCAGAACATGATGCTTTACAGCAAGTGATTTTACATGATGGGGGATTAAATGCCGCTATTGTGGGGCAAAGTGCCATCGATATAGCCGCAATGGCGCAATTAACGGTACCGTCACATACTCGTATTTTAATTGCAGAAATCACTGATATTAATAATGAAGAGGCTTTTGCCCATGAAAAGCTCTCCCCTTTACTCGGCATGTATCGTGCACAAGACTTTCAGGATGCGGTTGATAAAGCGGATGCTTTAGTCAAACTCGGTGGGATCGGACACACTTCAGGCCTTTATACTGATCAAGACACCCAAGAACAACGTATTAAAGACTTCGGCTTTAGGATGAAAACCGCTCGGATTTTAATTAATACCCCCGCTTCACAAGGCGGTATTGGCGATCTGTATAATTTCAAACTCGCTCCTTCTCTCACATTAGGTTGTGGCTCATGGGGCGGAAATTCTATTTCTGAAAACGTAGGGCCAAGTCACTTGATTAATAAAAAAATGATAGCCAAGAGAGCTGAAAATATGTTGTGGCATAAACTGCCCGCCTCTATTTATTTCCGCCGCGGTTGTTTACCCATCGCCTTAGAGGAAATAAGTGATAAAAAACGCGCCCTAATCGTTACTGACAAGCACTTATTTAATAACGGCTATTGTGACGAAACCATCAATATTTTAACAGCACAAGGGCTGGCCACCGATGTGTTTTATAACGTCGAAGCCGATCCCACCATGGCCACCGTTAAACAGGGTGCCAAAATGGCCCTAAACTTTCAACCCGATGTCATTATTGCCCTCGGTGGTGGCTCCCCCATGGATGCGGCTAAAATCATCTGGGTCATGTATGAACATCCCGATGTACATTTTTCCGATTTAGCCCGTCGATTTATGGATATCCGTAAGCGTATTTATGAATTTCCCAAAATGGGCAAAAAAGCCATGATGATTGCCATTCCGACAACATCAGGAACGGGCTCAGAAGTAACTCCTTTTGCCGTAGTCACTGATGAAAAAACCGGTATGAAATACCCTATTGCCGATTATCAATTAACCCCCAATATGGCTATTGTCGATCCAAACTTAGTGATGCATATTCCAAAGGCACTCACCGCTTTTGGGGGGATTGATGCCGTCACTCACGCATTAGAAGCCTATGTCAGCATCATGGCCAACGAATACAGTGATGGCCAAGCATTACAAGCATTAAGTCTACTATTTGAATACCTTCCTAATGCGTATGAACAGGGTGCTAATGATCCCATCGCCCGAGAAAAAGTGCATAATGCCGCCACCATTGCAGGGATTGCTTTTGCCAATGCCTTCTTAGGTGTTTGTCATTCACTGGCCCATAAAATAGGCGCGGAATTCCATCTTGCTCACGGCTTGGCCAATGCATTATTAATTAGCAATGTTATTCGTTACAATGCCACCGACATTCCGACTAAGCAGGCGGCTTTCAGTCAATATGACAGGCCTAAAGCCCTCTGTCGCTATGGCGAAATTGCCGATCATCTTTCATTGGGAGGAGATAACGGACAAGATAAATTACAATGTCTTATCGATAAAATAGAAAACTTGAAAGCCATCATTAGGATCCCTGCCTCCATTCAAGCCGCTGGCGTCGATGAAACGTTATTTTTGAGTAAATTGGATGAACTCGCTGAAGAAGCATTTGACGATCAATGTACTGGTGCCAACCCCCGCTATCCTTTGATTGCAGAACTTAAAAATATTCTCATTGCCAGTTATTATGGCCATAATTACCAAGATGAATAAACGTCCTATTTTAGTTCGTTGACCTTTCCGCCCCAAACAAAACATAAAGCCCATTGCTAATCGCAACGGGCTTTATGTTTTGTTTGGGACTAGACCGTTTACTCACTTAACCCGCCAATGCCTCTGAAGTGATCAGTTCATGCGTGCTTTTGCTTCAATACGATATTGATGTAACAAAGGCTCTGTGTAACCTGATGGTTGGCTTTTCCCTTCAAAGATCAGTGCACAAGCGGCTTTAAAGGCTAATCCATCGAAATGAGGGCCCATGGCGTCATATAAAGGATCACCACTATTTTGCTCATCTACGATTAACGCCATACGTTTTAATGCTAACAAAACCTGCTCTTCAGTGCAGATCCCATGGACTAACCAATTCGCAATGTGTTGTGAAGAAATTCTTAATGTCGCTCGGTCTTCCATTAAACCCACATTATTCATATCCAATACTTTTGAACAACCAATGCCTTGATCGACCCAGCGCACCACATAACCCAGAATACCTTGGGCATTATTATCCAACTCCTTGTGGATCGCTTCTTGCGTTAAACCTTGTGGTGCTTGCATTAAAGGCAAGGTCAGCAGATCATCAATACTGGCGCGCGCGCGTTGTTTGATACTATTTTGATAAGCCTTTACATCAATCAAATGATAGTGAGTCGAATGTAAAATAGCTGCATTAGGCGAAGGGACCCATGCCGTATTGGCCCCGGCTCTAGGATGAGCAATTTTTTCAGCCAACATCGCCGCCATTTCATCCGGCATAGCCCACATGCCTTTACCAATTTGAGCATGACCCTGTAAACCACATGCCAAACCCATATCAACATTCCAATCCTCATAAGCTTTAAGCCATTTTGATTGTTTCATCTCAGCTTTGGGCACCATAGGACCGGCTAACATTGAAGTATGGATTTCATCACCGGTTCGGTCTAAAAATCCGGTATTAATAAACACCACTCGATGCTTTGCTTCTCGAATGCACGCTTTCAAATTAACCGTGGTTCTGCGCTCTTCATCCATAATGCCAAGTTTAATGGTATAGCGTTCTAATTGTAGGGCATCTTCAATACGGTTAAACAATTCACAGGTAAACGCCACTTCTTCTGGCCCATGCATTTTAGGCTTCACGATATTAACAGAGCCAGCTCGACTATTGGCTCGCCCATTATGGAGTCCTTTCAAGTCATGCATCGCAGCCAGTGTGGTGATCATACCATCAAGAATACCTTCATGAATGGCTTCATTATCTTGATTCAGCACCGCATCGGTGGTCATAAAATGACCCACGTTACGCACAAATAATAAACTCCGCCCAGGTAAGATTATTACCTCACCATTTGCCGCCGTATAATGACGATCATCAGCCAATGTACGAATGGTGGCTTGTTCGTTTTTAACGATTGTTTCGCTTAACACCCCTTGCATTAAGCCTAACCAGTTGCGATACACTTCAATCTTATCTTCACTATCCACAGCCGCAATGGAATCTTCACAGTCCATAATAGTGGTCACTGCAGCCTCAACCAATAAGTCTTTAACATGTGCAGCATCAACTTGGCCTATCTTATCCTGACTATCGATTTGTATCTCAACATGTAACCCATTATTTTTAAGTAATATTGATGAAGGTGCATGCCACTCACCGGTGTAACCGACAAACTTATCCGGATCGACTAACGCGGTAATACAGCCGTCATTCAACTCTAGCTGTAACATGCCTTCGTCAATAAAATAACGTACCCCATTTGCATGACTTTTATCTTCTAGTGGAGCCACTATATCCAAATGCTGCTTAGCAAATTGAATGACCTTTTGGCCTCGCACAGGATTATAAATCGCCCCTTTTTCTGCCCCACCTGCATCACTAATGGCATCGGTTCCATATAAAGCATCGTATAAACTACCCCAACGCGCATTCGCGGCATTAAGCGCAAAACGGGCATTTTTGACAGGCACCACCAATTGTGGCCCAGCTTGATCCGTAATTTCACTGTCAATATGAGTAGTTTCAATATAAAAATCATCACCTTCAGGCAATAAATAGCCAATTTCTTGTAAAAATGCCTTATAAGAGTCCGGATCATGTGCTTGGCCCACATGAGCAAGGTGCCAGTCATCAATTTGAGATTGTAAATGCGCCCTTTTTTCTAATAACGCTTTATTGATTGGGGTTAAATCATCCACTATTTTCTCAAACGTAGACCAAAAGTCTTTGGACTTGATACCTATGCCGCTTAACATTCTCTCATCGACTAATTGCCACAGTCCCGTAGCAATCTTAAGTCCGCCAACCTGTATACGTGCCGTCATAAAACCATCCCATGTAATGAGGTGAATACCAGTAATCGCAGGCGTCCATCCTGTTGAAATATAAAACATGCCGTTTTTTCAGTCTATCCCACCTAGGATTCATTTAACTAATTTATCGTGCTTATTACTGACATTCAGCAGATGAATATCATAGCCATCGGCGAATTCAACTCGCAAGTGCCACACTCGCCTATGCCGCCTGACGTAGCGCTTCAAATGCTACTTTAGGCTGCTTATAACCAAGACACTTTCTTGATCTTAAGTTCAGTCGCTCTTGGACTGCCTGAACTTCTTTCTCCGTAACCTGACTTAAATCCATTCCTTTTGGGAAATACTGCCTCAGTAGCCCATTAAAGCTTTCATTTAATCCACGCTCATAAGATGAGTACGGATGAGCAAAGTATGCCTCTGCTTCTAGTGCTCTTGCGACTACTGCATGCTCTGCAAACTCGCCACCGTTATCGAAAGTGATAGTGTGTACATTAAAACACGCATTCAATTCCCTAAAACACCTCTGAATCATATACGGTCTAACATCAATCTTTTTGACATTGAATGGTTATTGTTAAATTGCAATAAATCCCATAAATTACCGTACAAATCTTCAAAAACTGCCACAGTGCCATAATCTTGCTTAGCCGGCTCTCGAACGAACGTTATCCCCTCAGCCACCATTCGGTGGTAATCACGCCAAAAATCATCGGTACTTAAAAATAGAAACACCCTCCCCGCAGTTTGATTGCCAATAACATTCACTTGCTCTGGTCTTGATGCTTTCGCCAGTAACAAGGTGGCACCTTGAGAACCCGGTGGCGATACAACCACCCAACGTTTATTCTGCTCTTCTTGATAGCTGTCTTCAATCAATACGAATTTAAGTTTATTGACATAAAAATCGATAGCTTCATCGTAATCTTTAACGACTAACGCCACATGAATAAGTGCTTGCTGCATGTAATACTGACCTCAGTATTTCGTCTTATACCGTATTCATTGAATATATCAGTAAAATAGCATTCATATCACTCAGTTGACTCAAAACCTCTTAAAGGCAATTTATTTGCCTGTAACCAGTTTTCTTTGGCATACTCACTCATCCCATCGGTCACATGTAAGGTATAAGCTTGTCGAGATATGGTTGAGCGATTCGCGGCGCTATAATGCGGTAAAAAACCATGAAACACCACTAGACTACCCGCTTTAACCTCAACAGGCACACCCGTTTCAATAGGCCAAGGGACATCACTCAACCGCTGCATATGAGTGTTATGATCCTGTCGATTAAATCGCTCTCTTAAAGGACCTTGATGACCCCGTGGCTCAATCCATAGACAGCCATTTTGCAAAGAGGCATCCTCAATCGCGAACCAGTAAGTGATCACGCTTTGGGGGCTAGTATAGAAAAAGCTCGCATCTTGATGCCAATTGACTTCCCCTCCGATATTGGGCTGCTTATAAATATACATAGACTGGCGAATTTGCGGCTGCTCTAATCCAATGGCCTTCGCTATCTCCCCCCATTGCCTTTGATGACTAAACGCACTAAAAACGGGATCGAGTTCATGGAGAGCATGGCCGATTTTATTAATACACAAGGCTCGATCTTGCACAAACAACCCATTATTATCAAAGGCTTCCTCTTCAAAAAAACAACAAACATTTTCAGCTGAATTAAAGAAGAAATCATTACCGCTGCGGTTGTTATCTTGAGTAGTAAAGGTATGTGAACGGTCTTCGTCCTGCCATTCATTCACTAATTGAGCTGCTTGGGCTTTTATTTTTGTTAGCCAGTAACTATCCACCATATCCTTTAACACCACAAAACCTTGCTGGTGATATTGCGCTTTTTGTTGACGGGTTAGCATTATGTTCCCTATAAAATGACATGAACTTCCCTTACCTTAATCAAAAAAAAACCTATAATAAAGCCATACCACATTCATCTACAAAAAATCAGCCGTAACGGGCTGATTATTTCATTGAGTATTGCAGCTTAGATCAATCATATATAAACTAAGCCTTCTCAAATAAAGCCTTACTTCATATACATGACTTTCACTTGAGAAGGGGCCAGTGTCACTCCGGGGCAATTCGGTGACATGCCATTTTGGCCCGTCATGCTGGTTAAACGCATCGCCGGTAACCCTTCTATCATCACTCCCATACTCCCCAGCTTAAAGGTTGTCGGCCCCATCATCATGCCCGAGGCCACACCACCAATCGCGCCGGCATTATCGCCGCTGCTTAAGGTAATAATCGAACCTTGGTTGATCGATGGCCCCCCATCCACCAATACACTTAACGCCGCAGTCCCTGGATTACACATATTACCTTGAGAAATATTCGGATAAGGCACCGGAATAGGCCCCACCGGACCCGGTGTATTACACACATCCGGAAAACCTAAATTCATGCCACCTAACGCTGTATTACCAAACATACACACCTCTCTTTACCGATTATTACCACGGGGCAATACACTTTCGACTTAGCCTAAGTGGATTTTTTCCGCTTCCATGATCATCTGTTTCTCTGCACTACTGATCACATTCTTTGCATGCGTCACAGCATCTTTTTCCACTAACTGCCGGCTACTGCCACTTTGCTTTTCATCGTGTCCTTTAATGATCCGAAAGCTCTCGCCTAAGCGCTGCATCCACAGCTCCACTACATGCTCCACTTTATCGGCTACCATGCTCAAGACTTTCGTCACCACTTGGGTTTTATTGGCACTTAAACTCGCTTCCTCTGTATGCATCGCCATTCGCTGACTGTGCACACTGACCTCACCTGCCGAAAAATGCATCTGCTCCTCGGCTTCACTCATGATCCTTTGCCCTTTAAAATGCAGTGCCCCTTGCGCGGCAATATGCAATGCACCTGAGTGAGCCAATATCCCTTGACTCGGATCCGCTTGCACTAAAATGGCTAACAGCCAGCCTTCACCGTCCTCATCAATGGCCACCGTGCACACATCCCCCACCGCAGGCATTAATAAACAACTGGCCGCCAAAGACACCGCCACCTCACCTTGTGCCGTATCGACACAATATGCCCCTTTTGACTCACAAGCCACTACGCTACCTGTGGTAGTGTATAATTCATTAAATGTCATATCACTTGATAAGAGTATTGAATTCATCACTTAACCTCCGTTGACCAGTATTCAGCTTCGGCCAGATCCAGATCTGTTCCCGTCGCTCCAAGGGTATTAGCACCTAACCAATTGCATTCTTTATCCACCAAACAATGCCGCTTTGCCGTCATTAAATTAGCTCGACTAAAATTGGCATAAGACACGTTCGCATAAGATAAATCGATATACTCTGCTGAAACATTAACGAAATTAGCGTGTATCGCAATAGCCTTCACCCAATTGGACTGCGATATCACCGCATTACTCATATTTGCATAAGACACGTCTGCATTCTCAAAACAACTGCCCAGCAAAAATGCATCACTAAAGTCACTGTCTCTTAAATCCGCATCCATAAACACTGCATGGGCGCCTTTAATCCCAACCAACGTTGCCCCTTGCATCTGACTATTCATAAAGTAACAACTCTCTAATCGACAATGAGATAAATCGACCTCTTTAAGCTGACAGCCATTGAGTTGTACCGCATAAAAGTCCACCTCAATAAAACGGCTCGTGCTTAAATCTGTCTCCATAAAAGCGGACTTTTCAATTGTCGTCTTCGAAAATAACACCGCTTGGCAAATGGTTTCATCAAACACACATTTAAACAACTTCGCGTCCGTAAAATTCACCTCTTCTAGTGTTGCGCCAGTAAAACAACACGCGCGTAACTGCGCTTGCTCGAAGTTTGTTTTAATGATTTTTGTATTGGTATACAGCGTCAAATGCTGATTTGAGGAAACTACAGTCACCTCATTAAGGACACTTTCACTGAACAGGACTTGTTTTAATACGCTTTGTGCCATGCTCACATGTTGAAATGCACAACGGTCAAAAATCACCCCATCAAGCTCAGCCGCCATCCAGTCACACTGAGTAAACTGACAACCGTTAAAAGAACATTGGGATAATTGAATATGCGCAAAATTAATGTCCGTAAACTGACAATCGGTAAACACCACTTTTGTTAACGTCAACTGTTGCCAATCTTCACCACTGAAATGCATTTTTTGGTGCAAGACTTGCTGTTGCAATGCGGCCGCTTTATCAAGAGGCTGATTATTTCCCTCTTGCTCAGTCTTTTCTATATCACCAAGATTATCCATTGATTAGGTCCTCATTATTGGCTAATAAGGTGGCTTTAAAATTACATTTTTTAATATGCGTATTACCGAAGGTCGTCTTATATAAATCACCATTGTAAAAACACACTCGGTCTAAAGTACTATTGCTGAAAATGGAGCGCATAAAGTTGGTTTGCATGGCATTCACGGCTTGAAAATGAGCACCATTAAAATTACTGCGAATACATTGAGCCCGTTTTAAATTAACACCATGGAGCTGCGTGCGTTGCATGTTGGTATTACTGATATAGATATTTTCCATATTCGCTTGATGAAAATGGGCATCGGCGAGGTTGGCATCGGCAAAGTTGGCCTTGACCAATACCGCTTGGTTAAAACAAACTCCGGGTAACTGTGCACTGCCGAAACGGGCATTGGTTAATTGAGCGGCAGTGAAATCTGCGCCACTTAAATCCGCAGACCAAAACAGGGCCTTATCAAGCTTAGCATCCGTCCAAACACTCTCTTTTGCTTTGGCCTCGAAACATTTCATTTTAATGGCTCGGCATCGAATGAAAGAGGCATTATCTAAAAGGGTATTCAATAAGTTAGCTTGATGTAATTGGCTATCATTAAAATTGGATCCAACAAATTGGCTACCGCTTGCGGTCATGCTATTCATACTGGCAAAAGTAAAATTAGCCTGATTAAATTGTGCATCGGACAAAACCGCTTCATCTAAACAGGCATGTGATAAATGGGCCTTGCATCCACTTGACTCTGAGAGTAATGCTCGACAAAGATCCGCCCCTTCAAGATCGGCACTATCAAAGATAGCCTCCGTGGCAATGACCTCTTGCATCTTAGCTGAAATAAGCTTTGAGCCACTGAAGTTCGTTTCAGATAAAATGGAACCACTCATGTCCACATAAGATAAATCAAGGTTAGATAAATCCAAATCTGATAAGTCTTTCTTAGCCAGCGATAAACCTCGCTCATGCCAATCAATGACTTGCTCTCGGCTCAGTTTTTCAAAATCAACTGGCGTGTCATCATTGTTTATTTTAGGCGGCGCTATCGCTTCTAATTCTTTCATTTTATCGATGGCAACTTGCGCTTCTGCTTTAACTAAACATAATTGCTTCTCAACGAGATCTTTAGCGACATCAGATTTTGCATTAGCTTGCTCTTTTTCGAGTAATGCAATCGATTGCTGAGATAACCGCTCAAATTGCTCACTGGCGGGCGCTGTCGATAAAGGGGCGTTTTTTAATTTATCTAAGCCTTTTTGAAACACATCACTGGATACCCCAGCGGGTAATTTAGGTTTAAAAGAGGCCGATTTTTGCTCGAAAGCCTCATTAAGCGCGGCTTTTAATGGCATGCCAGCGGTCAAACCAAAATCTTGATATAAACTCGCTTGTTTTTGATCAAAAGCCGCTTGGGCCTGTTCTTTGGTAAACTGTGGCACGGCAAACAATGACTTGCGTTTTGTCTTCTGAATATTAGCGAGCTGATCCGTTGAGCTTTGCCCTTCTATAGGCGTAATATATTCAACTAACCAACCCGTTAAATCAACGGACTCAGCATAAGCTTGCTCAATGAGTAAATCCTCTTTTAATCCAATCGGCTCTAATGCAGGAAAAACGGCTTGCCAAGGGGACAAATCATCAATATTCTGCATAAACAAAAAATGTTGCGGCGCAGCCACGATGACCTTTTGCACATCATCGGATAACTCAGTATCAACCAATGGCATTTCAATGACATTCACCAAGCCTCTTACATCTTGCTCTATCAGCCATGCAAAGCTTCGATCTTGACACATTACCACTGGTAAGCCTACTTGTAAGGCACTATGCCAAGGAAATGTCTCACTGCCAAAAACAAGCATATCAGTCTCTGGTTCAAATAGTGACTGGCGAATATGTAAAGCCGTAAACACTCCCTCTTGGTATTCAGGTAACAACCAACCTGAAGGCAATGTCGTCGGTAATTCATCATGAAAGTCATCCATCGATAAACCCCACTCTTGTGGGACAAACACCCTTTCATGGGATAAATAGCCTAACATCAACCGCTGAATATTCAGTTTTCTGAATCCCAAAGCCATTAATTTCTTGCATCTTTTTAGAAAATAATCGAGATCGCTACTCTGTGCCACTAACTCACTGGCTTTGTCATGCCAAGGGGTGTCCGTTTGGGGATAATCAAGTATATCACCATAGGCATTGAGTTTTTCTTCCATGGCCTGTACTTGTTGACCATACTCAGGATTGGTTGCGACATTAGGCTTGTTTAACTTCATTTGTTTCAAATCAGTCGCCATATCATGCTTTAGCTTCATGTGCATTTGCATTTGCTGAGCAAAGCTACTTTTCATTGCATCGATTTTAGGACCTGATTGCGCCAACAATGATTGTAGCTCTGGAGATAAACCCGAAGCATGTTGAGCCAGAGTCGCTAACTGCCCGCTACTCACATCAAGCTGTCTATCTAATTGCGCTAAAAAATCATGAGGTTGCGTTTTTCCAGCAGGTATTTTATTTTCAAACTGCCCTTGTTTAAACGCCATGTATTGCGGGATATCAGAGAGCTCTTTTTCCGCCTCAGCCAGATCGAGTTTAGCTTGCTGGGCTTTTTCACCCAGCTGAGCCATTTCTGCCGATTCGGCTTCTTTCGCAGCATTATAATGCGCCATATAGTGGACATAATGCTCTGTGGATAACGGATTTTTTTCCCGATCTTCGCTGACGAATAAAATATCTGACACATCTAACGCTTCTTCATCTTGTACTTCAATGCTGCCTCTAAAAATACGTAAGCCTAATTGCTGCTCAGGGAAAAACCACACCGTGTCGTTACGCAAACCAATCTCAGATATTTTATATTGGATCTCTTGATCAATGGCTTCATTATCATGTTGTTTTAACGACTCAACATTTTGAATAGGCGTCGCTGTGGGATCGGAGTATTGCCTCACAAAAACCCGAGGACGATAAAAAGGTAAGCTCCCTGTAATCACCGCCTCCTTGGGATGTAAATTAACCAAATGATAAGCTTCGCCCCCTTTGAAAAAATCGGTTAAGCGTTGATCAAATGGGGCTTGATTAAAAAAATGCCAATCAAAATTTTGTGGGACACTGGGCCAGCGTTCACGAAACCAAATTTCATCATAACTGCCCATACAAGCTTGTCTCATGGGATGATCGATGGCTAAAGGTAAAAAACAAGCCGATCTGTGATCCGTGTTTTCTACACGGCTATTGTGAATATCATCAGAATAAAAAAGACAAGCTAAGGGATATGACTCTTCGACTAAACTTAACCCCAACTTATTTTCAGCGATATCCTCCCCGCCCCAGGTCATTTCCCAGGTTAACGGTTGTCGAATAAAAGGAGCTGGCTCAGAGGGCACAAGTCGACCTTGCCTATATTGCCACTGCCGAGAACCATAAACATCGATTTGTTTCTCACTCCCCGCAAAATGAGCAGACACTTTCACCACCTCCCTTGGCGATGGCCCACTAAAACACGCCCCCGATAATAACCATTCCGGATTAATTTTAGGCATGCCAGCATCAAACATACGCCCGTCTAAACTGGCGTTAACAGACGCCCAAATTTTTTGCTCATTGACTGATTTCTCAGGATAGAGTAGATCAAAGCCGACTATCATCGAAATACATAAATAAGACTTTCCTTGTAATTCATAAGGAACAAAAAGTGTCGCAATCTCATCATTTTTCATTATTTTTATAGACATAAAACACAACCTTAATCAATACTTAATAAATAATACTCAGGCGTGTACCGTAATAACATCATCTTTAATCGAAACATTGCCGGAGTTAACTCTACACACACTATTCGACAACGAAGATTTTATATTTTTAACTTTATTCATGGCTTTTCGATTACTATTCACTGCAACTCTCGCCTGAAATAAGCCATTATTAATACTGGCTTGTTCTTGCTGTAAATTAAGCGCTAATGCTTTGGTCACAATGGAAGCACGGTTAACTTTATTAACCGCATTTTCATAAGACAAGCCAATCAATCGAGTTTGATTCGATAAACTATCAACCTTAGAAAGGTAGCTTTCAATACCACTAACGACAGCCAGTTTTCGTTGCGCTTTCGCATTAAAAGTGAGTAGTTTGGCGCTTAACTTTTTAATCGCTGCTTGTTGGTAAGTAAAGGTCAGACTATTGACTTTACCACTCCAACTTGTTGAAATTCCCATATTAAAATAAATCGAACTGGGGAACACAATCTCGGTGAACCCGCCTATATTAATTAAAGTATTATGTCCAAGTGTCACCCAAGTCACAATCCCAGGCGTATACTTGTACCAAGAATTGACATAAAATAAGGTACGACCATTAAGGGTAAGTAATGAACGATAAGTGGTATTTTCAGTATAATCATCACCCGTACTTGAGGAGTAATCATCATCCGTATTAATATCAGACATAAACAATCCTTATCTTTATTATTAGTAGTATCAATAGATCGTTAATAACATTGTTTTCATTAACCTACATCACATCAAAATCAGCTTTTTATCTTCAATATCCACACTGGCTGCACTATTGACATTAAAAAATACTTTCTCGAGTGCATTTGCACATTGATCTGTCGACTGAGCAACCGTCTGGCAATCTTGAGTCACATTCTGAATTTTAGTGACTAGGACTTTTTTACGTATAAGCCCCGTTTCATACTTAAATTGAGTCGATTCAAATTCAGAGCTTACAGTTCCCAATTTCTGACCTAACGCGCCAACTTCTGAATTAACTTGCATGATCCTATGCGCTAAAGCGGTTTGGGAACTCACCTTTGACTCCCATTCTTCAATATGGGCTTTAAATGTCACCGCTTCTAATTTTTCTTTTTCAGCTGCTAATTTTTGTGATTTAAAAGAAACATCATTAGCATCATTGCTCCAAGATAAGGTGGCGAAACTGCCACTAAAGTGATATCCCAAGTGCGCATGTTTAGACCATGCCAAACCCTTTATCAATAATTTAGAGCCCCCCACTAAGGTGGTGTCTGAGCCTAAGGTAATCGAACATTTACCGCCATTGGTAATAGAATAAAGTTGCTTAGTCACTACCTTCATTCCGAGAAAACTTTTTTGATCTTTATATTCGCTCCACCCCGTACTGCTAGTAAAGCCATAGGGAGTCTTGTCCTCCACTTCTTCAGTAGTCGAACTGTTCTCAGAGCTATTATCAGCATCATCGTCTGAACTATCGTCGGTTAAGTCTTCTGACTCATCATCACTATGTCCGTTATTACCCTGATCATTCTGTCCATGACCGTTTCCATCATTGTTTCCATTATTCTCTTGATCATTCTGTCCATGACCGTTTCCATCATTGCTTCCATTATTTCCTTGATCATTTTGCCCATGACCGTTTCCATTATTGATTCCATTATTTCCTTGATCATTTTGCCCATGACCGTTTCCATTATTGATTCCATTATTTCCTTGATCATTTTGCCCATGACCGTTTCCATTATTGTGCTCATTATTCATTCGATGATCAAAATGACTATTATTTTCCATATCCACCCCGAGCCATTAATTAAGAAACTTTATTGGAGCAATCTCAGTTAAACTGACTCGACTCGTTAATAAGGTATTATAAACACCAATATCATTAATAAAACTCGACAGTGTCGTATTGCACGACTCTATACTATTCGCTTCATCGGTAAAATCATTCGCCAATTGTTTAATATCACTCGTTCTATCTTTCACTTTTAACGCATGAATTCGGGAATCTTTCGCAATTAATGTTGACTTACTGCCCACATCCTTTAATTGATTGATCACAGTTGTCGCTTCAGATGCAATTTGTGTGTGTTCATTCAGTTTTAATGAAAAGTCGCTCAACACTTTATCCAATTTAGCCGCATAGACTTTATCTTCACTGGCAACAATTTTTTTATCCGATATTTTATATTTAAACTTACTCATTGAAATATCTTGTTTAGCAACTTTAAAAGCCGTCTTAATGGTTAAAGTCGTAAAAGAACATTTCAAACCCACTGTGGCATTCCACTCACTTCCCATGAATAGAAAAAAGTTCTCTCCTAATGATTGAAGGTGCTTCACACCCACAGTCATGCCATAATAATTTTGGGCCGTTATTTTTGCCCCAGAAAACCCCCAGCTGGTTCTTTCATCGATACCGCCATTAGACTCAAGTGGTGATGTCATCAATAACGCTCCCCCTAAAATTAATCATGAAACAAAATCACACTGAATCAATATCGGTCACCAAAGCACGCTTATTTTTAATTATTGTTAAAAATGAGCAGTGATGAACTATAAACAGTGAGAATATAAGTGTATTGGAATAAATTATTCAATTAGTGAATAACTTATTTTAAAACCTATCACAACTTAGGCTTAAGTCGTAGCGATAAAAGGAGGGATGATGTTAAATCCTATACCAACAAGATATAAACATTAATCTTTAATTATATAAATACAAAAACAACTATTCCAGCTTTTAAAACAATAACGTTAAAACTTAAAAGTAAAAACAAATAACCAAATAACTTGCAACATAAGGTGAGGTTAATACCCTAAAAGTAAAAAATCATACAAAATAGAATAATATTTAAAACAGAAGGTAAAATAGTAGGATAAATAAATGACAATGAAAACCACAATGCAATATAAAAGTAAATAGTTTTAAAATATGCTATCAACAAGTTCAATTCACATTCTTACCAAAATAAAAAACCTTAATATCGAAACATTAAGGTTTTTTATTCATTCTGAAATGCTTAATCTAAAGTGAAATTACCAAAAGTAATCGTTGCCCCTTCACTCTTAAGCGTTATGGATTTTCCACTCGATGAATCATCCATCACCATCTGATTACCACTCGCCGATTGAATGACATTCTGATTAGAATTTGAATCCGTCACTAAGCTTGGGTTTTCAGGGTTTGGCGCTGTTGATAATATCAAGGGCCTGTCTGGATCGCCCTCTTCAAAGGTTAAAATCACTTCAGTGCCCTTCAATAATGGAAAATGCATACCATGACCACTCCCTCCGTAAGGCTGCGCCATTCTCACCCAATACGACGCTTGCCCGCCTTCAGTATCGGATAAATCAAAGGGGAATTTCACTTTATAACGCCCTTCATCATCAAGCATTGCACTGGAACTCGCCGCATCAATCACCGCATGTATGGTGCCATTGACAACCGGCCTTGCCGTTTTCAATTGATCTCGGTAAGGCAAGCTAGCGGGAATACAAGAAAAACGATTGGTATAATAATCCTTCTTATCGTCAATATTTAGATTGAACTCACTGGCTTGCCTACCTTCATGCTTAATACCAATCAGCAAATATTGCTGATCAACACTTTTAACCATATAGCCTTTAAGGTTAAATAAATAGCCTGGCTGTAACCATGAAACTGAACTGTGTCCAAAATGCGTATTCGCCACACAATTAAGTTGCTCCGCCTTAATGGTTGCCAACTTATCAGCATGACTTTGGCAAAGAAAACGATCGCCATGACAATAAACTCGTCCAATGCCCGTATCGGATACCTGTGCCTTACCTTCTGGTGGCAGATCGGGACGGCTATACAAATAGCCTTTTAACAGCACATCTTTAGGCTGACGAGCAATATTGACATTAAATTCAGTCACCAGCTCAGGCGCCATCGAAGTTTGTTGACCTGCACCTCTACCATAAATAATCGCATTGGTATCGGGTTTCTCCTGATGGATCATCTTAGTATCTGAAATATGCAAGACTTCTTTATCTGATAACTGTTCAAAATAATAAAAAATCCCCTCTTGCTCCATCAATCTTGATATAAAACCAAACGCAGACTCATTGTACTTACAAATAAAATCTTGCTTATCATATTCCTGAGACATATTTATTTGATACGTAAATACAATGCCATTACAGTCTCTATCATCTAACACCGTTGCAATCACATCGGGTACACTTTGTTCCAGAAACAATTGACTTCCCACACCGAGTGTCAATGCCCACAGTTTTGGCACTAACTGCACTTTAATACACAAACGGTCATCAATTTCATTTTGAATAGAGACCTTTGACAAAATACCATGAAAAAATTGAGGCGCTTGTTCCCCTACTGTAATCGTAAAACTCGCTTCTGCATTCAGTAATGAGGCCACATCAATATCATAATCATCAGTTGTCAACTCAATATCAAAATGATAAAGCGATGACATTGCTTCTTCACCAGAAAAAGAATTTACATTGAAACTATTTTCATCCCACCCTACGGCACTGAATTTTAAACTATTTTCGATTATACTCATATTTACCCCCTAGTGACGAACAACAACATACCCGATAACATTACGCACTAAATTTGAATGTAAACTCACCTTTTTGGATATTGAGGGTAACCGTTTCAGGCATCTCTCCTTGCCCCATTTGCGCCAATACTTGACGAGACAGCTCGGGTAAAATGCTGCCATTGAGAATAAAGTCAATATTACGCGCCCCCGTCTCCACATCAGTACAACGCTCAGTAATTTGATCGACTACCGCTTTGGTATAGGTAAAATGCGTACCATTATTCTGTTTTAACCTCTCAGCTAAACGCGTTAATTTTAATACCACCACTTCTTTTAGTTGATCACCTCTCAATGTTTTGTAAGGCAATAAATTCATTCGAGCGAGTAAAGCAGGTTTAAAATACTCATTTAACATAGGTCTTATGGTATCGGCTAAAATTTGACGCGTTATCCCTTCTTGCTGGCTTAACTCAACAATCACATCCGTCGCCAAGTTACTGGTTAACAACACAACAGTATTTCTAAAATTAATTTCCTTGCCTTCACCATCGCTCAAAGTCCCTTTATCAAAAACTTGATAAAAAATATTCAAAATTTCAGGATGGGCTTTTTCAACTTCATCTAACAACACCACGCTGTAAGGTTGCTGCCTGACGGCTTCAGTCAACATCCCCCCTTCACCGTAGCCAACATAACCTGGAGGCGATCCAATTAAACGACTCACACTGTGTTTCTCTTGGAACTCACTCATATTGATCGTGATAAGATTCTTAGTCGAACCAAATAATAATTCAGCAAGGGTTAATGCAGTTTCTGTTTTCCCCACACCAGAAGGCCCAACCAATAAGAATACCCCCATAGGCTGATCCGGTTTAGATAAACCCGATTTGGCCATTCGTAACCCATCGGCTAAGGCATTCAGTACATCATCTTGCCCTTTGATTTGGGCTTGCATTAATTGTTCTAAATTGAGGAAAACACTGGCTTGATCACGTGCCATTTTACCCAATGGGATACCGGTCCAATCAGACACAACCTTAGCGATGAGATCCGGTGACACTTCATAATACATTAATGGTTCATCGCCCTGTATCAAAGATAATGCCTCTTTCGCGGCCAATAATCTCTTCTTGCATTCATCAACGGTGTCATCTGTCACTTCAGCCAATTCAGCTCTTACCGCTAATACCGTCTCTATCGCCGATTTTTCGGTTTCCCAGCGAAGCGTCAGCTCATCAAGATCCAATCTGCTTTGCTCTATGTCAGCTTCAAGTAAGTGAATGCTTTCAAGATCAATCAGCACACCATTATCTAAATCTTTCTGAATACCTTTCAAGTTTCTTTCTAAAGCTTGTATATGACGGCTGGTATCCTCAACTTTGGCAGGCATCGCTTTTAGGTTAACTTTAACGCGGGCGCAAGCCGTATCCATTAAGTCAATGGCTTTATCCGGTAAAAAGCGGCCAGTAATATAGCGATCACTAAAACTCGCAGCCGCCGCTAACGCATCATCACGAATAGCAACCCCATGAGACTGTTCATAATATTCTCTAAGCCCACGAACAATTAACGTTGCCACTTCAACACTGGGCTCTTCTAGTTTTACCAATTGAAAACGCCTTGCTAAGGCCGGATCTTTTTCAAAATATTTTTTATACTCACCCCATGTCGTTGCCGCGCAGGTCTTTAATTCACCTCGAGCAAGTGCAGGTTTTAACAAATTCGCCGCATCAGACGTACCCGCACTGCCTCCTGCTCCAATTAAAGTATGGGCTTCATCGATAAACAAAATAATCGGTTTGACACTGGCTTTGATCTCATCAATGACTCCTTTTAAACGGTTTTCAAATTCACCTTTCATGCCCGCACCCGCCTCAAGCAAAGACATGTCTAAACCCAGCAAACGCACACCCGCTAGCACATCGGGCACATCACCTTCAATGATACGCAGTGCCAACCCTTCAATTACTGCCGTTTTACCCACCCCAGGCTCTCCCACTAAAATGGGGTTGTTCTTACGTCGACGTGCCAAAATATCAACAATCTGTCTAATTTCTTCATCTCGACCAAAAACAGGATCCATACTGCCTTTTTGAGCTTTAGCCGTAAAGTCAGTACAAAAACGGTCAATAAATCCCGAGCCAGTTGCTTGACTATCTTGCCCTTTTTCTTCAGCTGAACTCACCGCAGCCACTTCTGCTGAATCTCGTACTAAAGGGAAAAATTGCTTTAATAACACATTAAAAGGCAAGCTCCTAAGAAAGTCGAACCAACTTGACTGTCCATAACTCATCGGTTTGGACAATAAAACCAGTAATAAAGTCCCCGAACGTATTTGACTTAAATTTAAATCGACACTGGAAATGAGCCACGCATCCGTTAATAGATCAATTAAACGAGAAGAGAAAGCAGGCTTGGCACTATTCCCCGTCGTATTATCTTCTAAACTCCGGTTGAGCGCTTGTATCAAGCCGCCAACATCGACATTTTGAGATTCTAACAGCAGGCACAAGTCGCCTTCTTTTGCTTCAAGACACTTTAATAACCAATGCTCAATTGTCACCTCATAATGTGTACGAGACATACAATATCCCGCTGCATTATGCAGAGCATTACTGGAATAATAATTCAGCTTTGAAAGTAAAGTTTTTAAATCCACATTCATCATCAAGCATGTTCTCCGTATTAATATTTCAGTGGAAAAGTCACCTTATTAGGTATTCCACCCAACCAAGTATTCATCCCCAATAACGCACTTTTCTCATTATTTAATCGAGGCGCTTCTATTGCGCTTTGCGTCGGACAGAGACAAACACTGACATCAATCAATTCATCTAAATAGTGGCGTAAAATCACTACAATTCGTTTAAATAACTTCCCATTGGGTTGTAATGCTTTAAATTTTTGAGCGTCATCGACCTCAATATAAATATGACAAGCTTGACTCATATCTTTACATTTAGTCCCTAAATAGGATTCTTCCCCCAACAAAATAGGACTCATTCCTAACACTGATTGTTGTCCAGTAGGAATATTCACCCAAGTCTCAATAAATTCTTCCACGCGTACCTGACTTCGACTTTTCATGCCTATAGGCTCATGAATGTCCTCAGAAACAATATCATCAATAATAGCTTGTAAACCTTCTGAAGAACGCGGAAGCTGCGTCAATAATCCACTATAACGTAGGAGTAACCCCGCATCTTCGGTATTATCTCTTAACGCTTGAGAACCTAAACCGACAAAAGAAAAAAGTCTGTCTAAGGTATCAATATCACGCTCTTCTAATAATTTAGGCAGAAAACGATATTTAGAGGAGGCTTGAAAGTATTGTTCGAAGAACATCTGGTTAAAAATATCCAAAAAATCTCGACCAACACTGCGATCTTGAGATTGTTCTTCGAATAACTCTTCCGTGTAAAATGTCGGTATAGGGGAGCCCGCGCCATAAAGACCAAATAAGTTAGTGGTCAGTTGACAATAATCCCCTTGCTGTTCTAACTGAATGATTTCAGTGGCCGAAAAACCTAAAGACAAATTAGGTCTTATTCTTACTCTTTGTTTACAATAGCTTTTAATATCAGATTTTGATTGGCTGCGCAATAGCCGTATGGCTTGTACAAAACTATATTGCTCAGGAAATTGCATCAGATCTTGAATAAGATCATTGTTAGCAGAATTGGATTTCGACTGTTTGCTTGTCATCACTATGACTCCTCGGTCTTTCATCATTACAGTATATAAAAAGACTCTCTCAATATCATACTGTTATCGTCTTTAAGTCGAAATAAATGATTATTACACTTGCCATGTAGAAAAGCGATACATGCTACCTTTTATTCCAAAGAAAAAAACACCGAGCATTATTATAAATAAAAACCAATAAATACAGATGTATAGACTAAACCCTATTCACAATAATGTTACCATCGGCGCCTAAAATCGTCTCAAAAACTAAACCCATAACTTCATTATTATATTTAATGCTAGCACTGATCTTAAACATCAAAGACAAACGCTCAGTCTCATTTGCCATCGTTGTCACCTTAACACTGTGCATCCTTGGCTCATACTTTAGAATCTGTGCTTCTATCGTTTCTTCTAAATCACGAAGCCCCTCTAAATCGTCACTGAAGCGTATGGTATTCAAGTCCGGCATACCAAAATCTATCACCGTTTGCGCCGTACCTTGTTGCGAATTAAGTAACAATGAAAGGTAACGCGTAATAGACCGATTTAAAACCAAGAGCTCATTTTCTGGTTCATTAAAAGGATCACCAGCCTTAATCACTCGCTCAAGTAAACGTTCCGAATACATAGTTCCCCCTTTCCACTTCGGTTAATTAACAATGCACTAAATATAGTCCGTTATATTTATTATGAATAAAGTTAGACAATAAACACCTTTGGATCATTGTCTAACTTTATATAATTGCTAGTTTAAATTGCAATTTATTTGATTGCTATGAAAACAAATTAGCTTGCATCCCAACCATCTTGAGCTTCGAGGTTACCTTCAATATATAACTTAGTGATTTTTGAATAAGTAAACGTGACCTCTTCCATATCTTGAAATTTATCAGAAGTATCAGCGAAAGTATCAGGAGTATGGTTTTTAATCCCCACAACTATCGCATTTTCTAATGTAGTCGTAAAATATTTTTCTTCAACACCAGAAGCGTTTATACGATAAAGATCATGAGTAACTGTTACTTGCTTACCACTTTTCCAAAGGGTAAAAACATCAGATGTAGCCTTATCTACCGCTTTCACAATTTTATAAGGCTTATGTTTTTTTGAACCAATCGCTGCCCCAGTATTCGCATCACTAGGTATTTCTAAATTATGCTCGTATGAATAGACTAGCACTTTATCTAGTTTATCTCCTGCTTGAGTACAACCACCTTTGATATCACCAATAGCGCAATAAGATGTTAAAGCCATAATTAATTCCTCTTATATTTAATTGTATATTCTAGTGTCATAAAATATAACTTCAGATATCAATCTAATATTAAAAATATTCAACTCATACCCAATGATATTTGCATTCCTTATATTCACAACTTTAAATGCATCCAGTCCTTAAGATGTCATTTCATTCTACTGGTATTTTTTTATTAATCAAACTAATTTTTAATTTATTTATATTAATATCGTTGTTTGAAAAAGTTAAAACAACAATTAAATCAACAGCAATAATAACGAAACATTATTAAGAACATAGTGACAACAATAAAAAACCAATATTAAAACATTAATATTAAAGTAGTCTTAAACTTATTATTGACAACCCCATTGCTATCAATAATAAATCAATAAACATCAGAACAAAACACATTTAATACTCTTTATATTTTATTCCTAGATTATTAGTCCACTCATTTAATCTTTATCCAACTTACCCACTAGCGATAAAGTGAAAGAGGCACCCATATATTTAAAGTGAGGCCTTGCACTGATTGATACTTGATACCAACCTGGATCGCCAGGCACATCACTCACGGTAATCTTCGCAGCTCGTAAAGGCCGACGACTACGCACGCTCGCATCTGGATTATCCATCTCTGTAACATATTGACCGATCCACTTATTCAATTCCCGATCCAGATCTTGACGTTCTTTCCATAGACCGATATTTTCCCGCTGCAATACTTTAATGTAATGAGCTAATCTGTCCATCACCATCATATAAGGTAACTGAGTCGATAGTTTATAATTGGTTTCGGCCTCTTTACCCTCTGGTGAATTGCCAAAACTCTTAGGTTTTTGGCAAGAATTAGCCGAGAAAAAAGCCGCATTATCACTGCCCTTACGCATGGTTAGACAAATAAAGCCTTCTTCTGCGAGTTCATATTCACGGCGCTCTGATACCAACACTTGAGTCGGTACTTTGCTTTTTACTTCACCCATAGACTCAAATTGGTGTACAGGTAAATCTTCTACGGCACCGCCGCCCTGTGGGCCAACAATATTGGCACACCAACGATATTGGGCGAAACTATCGGTAATTCTATTAGCAAAAGCAAAAGCGGTGTTACCCCAACAAAAATCTTTATCGCCGTTACTCACCGATTCATTATAATTAAACAATTTACTCGGGTTTTCCTCTTGGCTATAAGGTAACCGTAATAAAAATCGTGGTAAAGTTAAGGCGACATAACGCGAATCATCACTTTCTCTAAATGAGCGCCACTTGGTATATTGCGGCCCTTCAAATATCGCTTGTAAATCTTTAAGACGAGGTAACTCTTCCCATGCTTGTATGCCAAAAAACTCTGGGCCGGCAGCGGCAATGAACGGCGCATGTGACATGGCAGAAACTGCGGATAAATTCTTTAATAATGCCATATCAGGAGAAGAAGGACTAAAATCATAGTTTCCAACAATCGTGCCATAAGGCTGACCACCAAATTGCCCATATTCGGCAGTATAGGCAGTGCGATATAAGCCTGATTGTACAATTTCAGGGCTGTCTTCAAAATCATCCATCAAATCTTGTTTAGAAATATTCACGTATTCGATCTTTACGTTTTCTCTAAAGTCAGTACGATCGATTAAGAATTTTAATCCACGCCACGCGCTTTCTAATTGTTTAAACTGGTCATCATGTAAAATTTCATTCACTTGAGCAGACAATTGCTGATCAAGCTCACCGATCATGACATCCAATAACTCTCCTGAAATTTTAGCCCCTTTTTTTTCAGGCTGCACAAGGCCTTTCAGCAGCTCTTGTAAGCCTGTTCTTGTCACAGAGTATGCTTGATCATCAGGGCTTAGACGGGTTGCTTGGACTATCTCGTCTAGTAAGTTACCTTCTGTCGCGCCTGATGTTTGTTCAACGTCTTTTTGTTCAGCCATTTGTGCTTCTCCTTACTCTGCTTCGTCTATACCAAGTTCTTTCATTAATGCATCACGTGCTGAATCATCTTGAACTAAACTTTGGATCTTCTTTCTAAAATCTGGAATATTACTTAACGGGCTTTTTAATGCTTTCAACGCTTCCCTTAATTCAAGTAATTTAGCCAACTCTGGTACTTGCTGAATAATTTGATCTGGCTCGAAATCTTTCATCGTATTTAAAGCCAGTTTAACGGCCATTTCATCGCTATCTTGACCTGCTAACTTCCCAGGGACAACCAAGTCAACCACGATATTCTGTGCTTGCAACACATCATTGAAATTATCTTTATCAATGTTTACTGGGTGACGATCTTCAATTGAACGATCATCTTGCGCTAAAGTAAAATCTCCCATGACTAAAACTTTAAGGGGTAACTCCACTTCTTCTGCCGCATCACCTGTATCAGGCTTATAAACAATATTGACTCTTTCTTTCGGTGCGATAGAACCTTTACTACTCATAATCATTCCTCATTCTAAAAATTAAAATTGTTGAACTGTCTGCAATGTCATTGCCATAGCAGGATCAATCATATTCACCCGTTTCAATATTTCATTTGACTGCTCTATATTTTCTGCCGCACGCATCAATTCATAGGCACAACGCAAAATCTCTAATGCTAACTTTGGAGACCATTCATTCAGTTTATGCGCATCAATATAGCCTATTGCCGTATTAATATGCTCAATGGCAAGTAAGGTCGCACCCGCTTTGCTCATTATTTCAGCAAGTAAAATTCTAATCTGACACTCTTCAGCTAGCGTAACACGGTTAATTGATCCGGTTAACTTAATAATGGCATCATTAAAATGCCCCCCAGCACTCAATACTTTGGCTTCGGATAAGAGTAAATCACACTCACTGAGTGTATTTGACTCTTCCGACCCTTTCAAACTTTGCAGCCACATTAAGGTATCAGGCCCAGCAAAAGGTAACCCATCATCAAAACAGAGGTTTTTCACTTCTGGACAACGATGGTCGAAATCGAGTACTGCAGCTTCTATCGCTATCATCGCCGACTCATTGCCCAAGTTTTTTAACGCCGTATAAGTATGGAAGCTCAAATCTAACCAAAATAAATACTGACTGACTCGATTTTCACAGCACGTTATCACCTTTGAAGGCGTCCCATCATCTAATGATATTCTTAAAATATTCTTATCTTCAGTAGCAGGTGAAGGTAAACGTGTTTTATTTCCAGAAATGACGGTTGGCGCTTGACTTAATGCCGACCAAACCGCTAAACGCCTTAAATGATAACTCGACGCTTCATTCATATCCTGCCGAAAGATTTTATCTGCAGAGCGTAAAAGTAAAGACATACCGACTTTAATATCGTCATCGGGCAATGACATATCATCCAATGTCGGTATAGGCGCTGCTGCATTGCTCTGCTGTTTAGGTTTGACACTAGGTAGCTCTGACGTTAACTCAAGCTGACCGGTTTCAATATCATGAGTAATCGACTCATCATCAATCGGTCCTTTTTCCGCAATCACATTTTCAACAACGGAACTCGTATCTATTTCTAGCGCTTCAGTTGTGACCATATCCTCAATGGGCAATACAACTTGACTTTCCTTAACGGGTAACCGTTTAATACTGCTAATTAATCCTCTCATTATTGGCACATCATCACATTCACATTGATTTTCCAATAATGCTTCAAATTCAGAGATAAGCTCAACTGCTTTATCAATTAACACCGGATCAATTTTGGGCCCTTCATAATGTTCTGCCCAACGATAACTGCTATCTAACCACCATTGAACGGAATTCATTCTGCCTTTAAGGCGCTTAACGGCAGGCCAAGCCGAATCCCAAAAATGCTCTACTAAGCCTTTAAATAAAGATGATGAATCAATTATCCCTTGAAAACCAGCCAATTGAATACGTGCTGCGCCCCAATAAGCAGCAACTTGAAAATGTTTAGATTTTTGAGACAGGAGCTTATACCCCAAGGTTTCAACGGTTTTCCAATTAACGGCTTCACGCTCTGCTGAATAAGAATTATGTTTTTCTATTTCTCGTTTTAAGTTCTCAAAATCATTATCAACACTAATATTATCCCCAGCAGGTTTATCTGCTGAAATTGGCGTCACTCCTAATAGAGACAAATTATCTATATAAATCAATCTATTTACCTCTCTCTTTACCTCAATTCATAGGTTCCATGGAAATGGTATTCCATTAAACCTATTTTTGAGTTTTTATACCAAACTTGAGTTTTTATACCATAACTGTTTAAACAATTTAAGCCTAAGGCAAAAAACCTTCTAAATATAGAAATTTAAAACCAAACTTCGTCAATACCATTAAATTTAAATTAACAAAAAAACTCATAACATCAGGTATTAAAAATAATATCGAAACCAATTAAATCATCATATTAATAACCGTTTATTGATATACTGAAAGTAATACAGCTAAGTCATATAGACAAGTAATAAAAACTAATATCTCATTTTGTTAAATCGAACCAAACAAAGATTAAACAGTAAAAAACCATTAATATCATACAGATAACCACAAATGGAATCGATATTAATCTCCAGTTAATTTTATTTAACACCTTATAAAACCAATGTAAAGTAAACGGAAGGTTAACAAGGCAACTATAAATAACAGTAACAAAACCAAAAAAGCACAAATAAAACACATATAGATTAAATAATACACTTAAACGACTTTTTTAATTGTAAATTCATATTCTATCATCGGCATAGAAAACAGCTTACACCTCACGTCTACAGAGCATTTAAACTATTATTTATCAAACATATAAATAAAACCAGTCAATATAATGAATATAGTATAATGACTCTATACTGCTCCTCTGATTCAAGACTATTCTCTCAACTAGGCCATTATTCACGTCTTTTATGACATCAATATTAAATTCACCTTATTATAAGCAGGTTCTAGACAGACTCATCAATAAAAATAAAGTATTAGCTCTTTTTCATCTCTGATGGGAGTTCATAACCAAGTCAGTCATTAGAACATAATCACTTACAAAGGATCATATTTTGATATGAAATGAGTACTTGAAAAA
This sequence comes from Shewanella surugensis, assembly GCF_023284005.1. Classification (GTDB taxonomy): domain Bacteria; phylum Pseudomonadota; class Gammaproteobacteria; order Enterobacterales; family Shewanellaceae; genus Shewanella; species Shewanella surugensis. The sequence continues at coordinate 52,151 of NZ_JAKIKS010000006.1, read as the reverse complement.
ATTGAGCAACAAAAAAGGGATCATGACTATTGGAGGATCAACAATATCAAAACCCTATTTAGTGGTAAATTTACGGCTCATCAATCAACTTAAAAGTCGCTATAATAGGCGAGTGATCAGATGCTTGAGTTTCAAAAGCATTCGCACTTATGAGCTCAAGTTCACGATAATATAAATGGTCTAATGGATAATTGAACGCCGATATTCTTTGATCAACAGTGAACCTTGCTTCCGTTAACCCCCATGAGTGCGCAAACTGATCCACTACGGCCTGTCGCTCTAATCGCCAAGTGTTAAAATCCCCAGCAAGGATCGCTGGTCCCTCATGATCCATAAAAAAATCAGCAAGAGCTTTGAATTGCTCTTTATAATGTATTAATCGCCAATCGAAGTTAATCCCGTGTAAATTCACAACGAGTAAATTTTGACCATTGGATAACGCATACACCGAAATGAGTGTTGATTTAGGAAATCGAATCCAAGGCTCAGCAGATAACAACGCACACGTCCTCAAACTCATCGTATCACTAATGGTCATCACACCAACGGAAGATCGCCCTATTCTAAAGGCTTCAGCCATAAAATAAACGGATGACGATGATGATAAATAATTCAACAACGAAGAGGATAATTTGGCTTCTTGTAATAAGACTAAATTATTTTTTTCGACTAATTCACTCAGTTGAGGTAACCAATTTGGCTTTTGTTGCTTATAAATATTCCATATAGCCAGACTCAATTGACCCTTTTTATCAATATTTCCCCCTGTTTGTTTGTATACGCAAGGTTGTTTAATCGTGCTAATGACTTCATTACTTAAGACCTTAGGCATATTATTTAACGAAAACACATAACTCAAGTCAGTATAACTCACTAAAAAAAAACCAAATATTGAAATTAATATGATTTTCTTCCGTTTTGTCATGTGTGATATCGCACCTATTCTAAAAAACATATTTAAAAGTATATACCCAAGCTACTTGAAGATGCGGAATCAAAATACAACAAACTTCAATATTCCACAGTCGCGACTAACCACTTGTTTGACGAAATGAATGCAAATACCATTTAAGGCTATCTTTTTAAGTCAAAAGAATCCACACTTCTTAATAGATAATCATTATTGTGTATTGATGTTGAATGGAACGTTTTCATTATATTATCACTTTCATTGCCGTATTTACTTACTGGATGATCATTGCGGCCGTCACCGCAAGGATCATCATTCAACGTCGCGCTATTGGTGTCTCCTTTGCTTGGTTAATGATTATTTATATCCTTCCATTTGGTGGCATCATCGCTTATTTACTCTTTGGTGAACATAACATCGGCAGTAAACGAGCCGCCAGAACGCAAGAAATGTTCAAACCTTACCAACGCTGGTTTGGTAGCCTCTGTTCTTTAGAACAATATAAACCCCACTACATGAGTAGCTATGCTCGAAACATTAATACTCTTTGTATCAATAGATTAGGAATTCCTTCACTCTATAATAATCGCCTTAGTTTACTGCGTGATCCGCATATTATTCTCAACTCGCTGATTAAAGACATAGAGCAAGCTAAATACAGTATCCATTTTGAATTTTATATTTGGCACCCTGGAGGCATGGCAAATGAAGTGGCTAATGCACTGATTAATGCTGCCAATAAAGGTGTGGCGGTTAAAGTATTATTAGATTCAGCGGGGAGTCAAAAGTTCTTCAAAACGCCTTGGCCGCTATTAATGAAAAATTCAGGAATACAATTGGTTAAAGTCTTAGAAGTGTCCCCTTTTAGGGCTTTTATTCGCCGAATAGACCTTAGAATGCACAGAAAGATAATTGTCATAGACAATAAAATCGGATACACAGGATCCATGAATTTAGTGGATCCTGATTATTTTAATATCAATGCAGGCGTCGGTAAATGGATTGATGTCATGGTACGAATACAAGGCGCCAGCGTGCCTGTTTTGAATTGTATCCATGCGTGGGATTGGGAGGTTGAAACTCAGTTCAGAGAACTACCTCAATTACCGGATAATACGCCAACGCCCCCTTATGCGCCTCCAAACTGCGTGCAAGTGATCCCTTCAGGACCAGGAATACGTTACGAAATCATTCATCAGGTCCTATTACAAAGTATTTATCAAGCTCAAAGCAGTATTATCATTACAACACCTTACTTTATCCCTAGCGAACACTTAATCTTTGCCCTTATTAGCGCTGCCCAAAAAGGCATTGATGTCAGTATCATCATCCCCGCTCGCAGCGACTCTCTCATGGTCGAATGGGCAAGCCGTTCATTTTTTAGTGAATTACTCCAAGCAGGTGTCAAGCTTTATCGTTTTCAGCAGGGACTACTACACACTAAATCCGTCGTCATTGATGAACAACTCAGCTTGATCGGTACCGTTAATTTAGATATGCGTAGCCTATGGCTCAACTTTGAGCTCACCTTAGCAGTAGAGGAACCCGGCTTTACGGGTGCCTTAGTGGCGTTACAGCAAGATTATATCGATGACTCTATTAGGATCGATCTAAAAGAATGGGAAATGCGCTCCCTATGGAAGCGCATTATAGAACAGTTTTTTTATCAATTCAGTCCATTATTGTAATGTGAAAATTTCTTCAAAAAAAATTAGCAATCGCTTAATCCCTTTCTATACTTCATATAAATTAATAGAAAGGTTATATAATGATGAAAGCAACTTGGATGCTCCCTATACTTTTTTTATCACCACAAATTTTTGCTGAAGAGTCACCTCAAAAACGAAGTGCCTTCGCCGTCGATAAACTCACCTTAGCCGCTGGATACAGTAAAGCCTACAACAGTAAAAATCAGCGTTATGGGACAGTAGATAGCTCATACCATTACGATAATAGTGGCACCGCTTATAATCTCAACATACTCTTTGCCAAAACGTTAGCCGAAGAATATCAACCCTACTTGGATTATGCCTTACTCGAACACAGTGATAGAAATATTCATCTTTTCACCGCCGGAATAAGACACGACTTTATGTTTGATCACGACGCGTTATTTCTCCACCTCTCTGGTGGTATCGGCCTCGCTTATGCTGATTGGAAAGAAACGCCTGTTGCAGGATTTGATATCGAATCAAAAAGTGCGACAAGTTTAAGTGGCTCTGTTAGCGCAGGACTTACATATCAATTTAGCGAACTAATAGGGCTCGATTTCAGTACCCGTTATGATGTTTATGATTTAAATCTTAATGTCACCGATTATGATGGCCGAGATACCATGAAAGATTTCGGCTCATTAAGTGTCATGCTTGGCATTGTCATGCAATTTGGGCAATAAAGATTTAAACATAATTCAGTTTAAGCTTTACAGCTAATATCTATAACTTCCCAATGATTGGGATGAGATTAATTAAAGGACACCTTGATGACATCTATCGCTAAGTGGTTCACTCTATTTATATCCATCTTTCTACTCAGTGCCTGTGACAGCGCCGATGCTGATAGAGATGATATTACGGCATTATCTCTATCACCCGCTACCGCATACATTGGTATTGATGACACCCAAGCTTATTCACTTATCGCCACTTACAGCGATAACAGTACCTCAACGGTAACCCATTATGCAGACTGGTACAGTAGCGATACCAGTATTGCCACCGTTGATACGGGCGTTGCTACAGGGGTAAGTGAAGGAAACGTTACTATCACCGCCAGCCTAAAGGGTGTCAGCGCGACTGCAACGCTGTATGTTTTCAGTTCTACTCCAACCTCTTTAGTGGTGACCCCTGTCGATGAAACCATTCAGCAGGGTACACAACAACAATACACCGCGACCTTGTATTATGAAGACGATACCAGTTCAGATGTCACCGATGACGACGGCATTGTTTGGAGCAGCAGTAATACAAGCTGCGCCACCATAGAAAGCTCTGGTGATACCACTCCTGGACTGGCTCAAGCCCTCGATGTGAGCGCAGATTGCGAGACAAGTATTAGTGCTATTCTTAATAATAACGATGATCTCTCTGATAGCACAGATCTTACTGTTGATGCCGTCACTGTTACGACATTTGATATCTCTCCGACAGATGACTCCATCGCAAATGGAGAAGAGCTGCAATATACCGCCACGGTGACTTACAGTGACGGTACTACCTATGATGCCACCACAGATTCAAATACCTCATGGTCAAGCAGCAAGACCAGTATAGCCACTATAGGGGACGACACTGGCTACGCAACATCAGTAGCAGAAGGTACCACCACCATTAGTGTCTCTTATAATTCAAATGATGCCAGTACTTCCCTCACCGTCACAGATGCTTACGTAACCGAGCTATCCATCACGCCGACAACAGCAAGCACCATTGTTGGTTTATTTGCTCGATACACGGCAACAGCAACCTACAGTGATGATACTACAGCGGATGTCACTGCTTATAGCACGACAGTATGGGAGAGCGATAATGAATATGTTGCCAAAATGGATGATGAAACAGCAGGGAAGGCAAACGCTGTAGGAGTTGGTGAAGCGACAATCACAGCTACATTTTCAGATATAACAGCAGACGCCACTCTCATTGTCACTTCAGCTCACCCGGTGTCATTGAAGATCTCCCCTAAGCAGTGGAGCCTCCCTATAGGCTATACGGAGCAATATTACGCCTCGATGACAGACTCTGCTGGCAATAACCATAATGTCACTGATGAGGTGTTTTGGTCCAGCAGCGATACGGACAAGGCGACAATAACCCCTACATCCGGACTTGCATTCACTGGGGGGCCCAACACGGGCGACACCACCATTACAGCGGTTTATAACCAAGGAGCCATATCACTAAACGATGAGGCAACCTTAACCGTCACTGGCGCCTTAGCTTTATCATTACTGGTCACCCCCCAAGACAAGACCATAGCCGAAGAGCAGTATCAGCAATATGTTGCCACAATGACTGACTCCGATGGTCATAAAAATGATGTCACTAAGGACGTAGATTGGTCCAGCAAGTATACGAACATTGCGACAATAGACCGCTACGGAATTGCACACGCCGGAGGGCCCGACACGGGCAACACCACCATTAAAGCGACTTATAACCAGGGACTCACGTTATTAACCGATGATGCAAGCTTAAACGTCGTTGCCGCCCAAACGGAAAGCATTAGTATAGCCCCCCTAAATCCACTGCTTTATCTCGGTACCAACAAGCAGTATACAGCGACTCTTCATTATGCAGATGGACGCACCTCTGATGTAACCTCTGATCCTGCTACCACTTGGTTCAGTAAAGATACAGACTACGTTACTATTAGTAATGCAGTTGATACTAAAGGTCTAGCTACAGGGGTTAAAGAGGGTAAGACTGAGATTAAGGTTACTTACACTCAGCCTGGTAGTCAGCAATTATCAGCTTCAACTCCTGTTGATGTTGTTAAGGATTACATCGTAGGTTATGTCATTGAAGATGCGTATGGGCAGCACATAACACATATGACTACCCACGATCACGACGGCAAAAAATACTATGCTTACTTTCTACATGCCGGAGGCTCAAAACAGGATGTAAGCGAGGACACCCATTGGTCGGTTTCTAACCATCCAATCGCGAGTGTCAGTAACGGCGGTAAGAATGCTGGACTAGTCCGCACAGATAATAATGAAGGTTATACCTTATTAAATGGGAAATATAAAATCAAGGGTAATGACTATATTTATGCTGTCCCAGCAGAGATAACGGTCACCTCATCGTCTGAATAACCCGTAACGTCAAAAAGTAAAAAAGCGACCGATTGGTCGCTTTTTTATTAAATGTAGTGCGGAAGGAGAGATCAATGGTGCGATAGTGACTCGATTAGAACACAACAATCGGCTTTATCTTATAAAAAATAACCATGACTACCCTATCAACATTCAAAAAGGCTACTTAATAAAGCATGAATCGCCAACTTTTTATTACCCATCTCTGTGCGCTTCCATTTGAAAATGTACAGTGAAAATCACTCCGCTTAATCCACATCCTTAAGCGGCCATAACACAATATGATCCTCAAGATATTTCACTCGTTGTTCACTGATCACCCGACCATTCACACTGTTCCCCGCCGCTTGCATAGCCTGCTTAGAGCCTGTGATCAGAGGATGCCAATGGGGTAAATCTCGTCCTAAATATAAACGCCGATAAGCACAGCTTTTGGGTAGCCATGTGAGCTCTGCAATATTATCCATGCTCACTTTAGTGCAACCCGGCACTTTTGTGAATCTATGCTCATAATCTTTACAGCTGCCTTGTTGATGCGCTAATAATTCACAAGCAACATTGGTGTAATACAAGACCTCAGTCTCATCATCGATAATTTTATTGAGGCAGCATTTACCACAACCATCACACAAAGACTCCCATTGAGTAGGACTCATTTCAGCTAAAGGGGTGGTTTTCCAAAACGGCATAAAAGCACTTCTTACGTTATCTTAAATATCCAGGCGACATATTTTACATGAAAAATACCAGCCTACCTAACCAAACTCTCACTTTCCAAACAAGCAGACAGAGATCCTTTCTATCCATTGATCCCAAAATCCGTTGCCAATACCGGATCCCGCTAACCTAGGAAGTGAATTCTCGAAGCAATACTCGCGCTTTCGATGGAATGATACCTGGGTTTTCTTTTAACAGCATCAATAACATCTCAGATATCTGGGTTTGTGTCAGTGGAAAATTAACACCTAGCTCCCCAACAGAATGAATACCCGGCCCCATGGCAGCAAACCACATAGGATAATACCCATTAATCGTTTTTTCAGTTACTTGACTAGAAATACGCTTTAGCGTATGGCCATTCACTACCACCAAAATGGTATTGTTCCGATATTGAGGCAGTGCCTGTAATAACGTCCATAACCCTTTAACATAGCCATCAATGCGTCTTGCGGCATATAAATATTGTCCATACTCGCCTTCATGAAGATACATATCTGTTGCCCCAAAAGACACATAGGTCACCTTTTGGTACTTTAAAAATAATGACTGTTTAGCATAACGATATGTCATTGAATCAAAACGTGTCTTTGGCCATGGACTTATTTGTTTTTTAACGGGTTTTTCGAAGAAATTATATTGTTGCATTGCCCCTAATGGATCAAGTTCACCGACGGGCGGAAAAGTATTATACAGCCAAGCGAGCAATTTACTCTTATTTTGATCGGGTCTTTGAGTCCATAACGTCATTGAATCGACCTCAGGAGATAGACTCTGATAAAAATCATCATTACGGACACATCGTTCAGTTTCAGGAGCACGGATCAAATCATTGCGTTTGCCAATTAATACACCCGCTGGCACCATTTGTTGCCATAAAAATGGCATTAAGTTTTCTCGCCTCACTTGCCTATTTTCATTCCAAAAATCACGTTCTATTTTCTGAGTATCGAGCACCCAATGGGGGGAATTGATTAGATTCAAATTCGCCCCATCTAACACCTCTGTCCATCTCAATCCATCAATGGTCACCAAGACCAAATTGGGAGTTTGAGATGAAAATGGTGATGAGAAGACGGATAGAGGCGTCAATAACAAGGTTAATAAAAAAACAACTTTCGTCATATGGCACCTGAATGACTGTAAATAAGAAAACGAGACGCTAATGTTTAGAATAATTAGTGAGATCTTATGATTAAACGATGCATTCTAGTAGAAAAGAACAGCGACACCTAATCATTAACGTTTATCAATCTTAAAGCATTAAGCCCACATTCAATCTAAAACAGATACAAAACAACTTACATTAATTATGGCATCAAAAAGATAACACGCATAGAGCAGCATCGATCCTCCGCTCATGCTCAAATAAAGAGGCGCTCAAGTCACAAGCCTGAGCATTTACCCATAAAACTGATAACAGACAAAAATAGCAGCGATGATCCCCGCCAAATCGGCGCTTAAACCACAAGCCAATGCATGGCGTCCATTGCGGATCCCCACCGCACCAAAATAAACAGCTAATACATAAAAAGTCGTTTCAGTACTGCCTTGAAAAATGGCCGCTAATCGCCCACTAAACGAATCCACTCCATACTGCTCCATCGTTTCTAACATCATCGCTCGTGCCCCTGAACCACTAAAAGGTTTCATTATTGCCGTCGGTAAGGCATCCACAAATCGTCCATCACCGCCCATCAGCAACACGACATTGGCAATAATATCTAAGCAATAATCTAATGCGCCAGAGGCTCGAAGCAATCCAATCGCCACTAACATCGCTAACAGATATGGAATAAGCTGAATAGATTGAGAAAAACCCTGTTTAGCGCCCTCTATAAATTCATCATAAACGGCCACTTTTCGATATCCCGCGATCAATACAAAACTCAATACCAACACAATAAGCACCCCGTTGCCTAACAGCGTTGATGTACTTCCCATCGCTTGTGCACTTAATGTGCCTAAATACCAAACAAAGGCGATCATCATGGCAAAAATAACACTGCAATAACTGAGTAATACCGTATTCAATAAAGAAATACGCTGCACAATTGCCACCAATAATACCCCGGTAATGCTCGAAGCTGACGTTGCGAATAAGATCGGTAAAAAAATGTCTGCTGGATTCACGGCCCCTTGTTGGGCACGATAAAGGAAAATCGTCACAGGGATCAGTGTGACCGATGAGGTATTCAACACCAAAAATAAAATTTGCGCATTCGTTGCGACCGATTTATTTGGGTTTAAGGTTTGTAAATCGTGCATCGCTTTTAAGCCCAAAGGCGTGGCGGCATTATCTAAACCTAACATATTTGCCATTAAATTCATGGTTATACTGCCATAAGCGGGATGACCTCTGGGCACTTCTGGCATCAATCGACTCAATAAAGGCTCTAACACTTTCGCCAATGCACCGACGACCCCGGCCTGTTCACCCACGCGCATTAACCCCATCCAAAGTGACAACACCCCAATTAATCCCAATGCAATTTCAGCGGCTAATTTAGCACTATGAAACAATGACGTCACCGCCGCTTCTAGCACTTGTGTTTGCCCATTGACTAACTGTAAGCCTATCGCCGATGCGGTGATAATAAAGAAAACAAGCCAAATTTTATTAAGCACACACGCCCCTTTTATTTTTAATGATGCAATCAGTTAGTGAACTGATTTCTTATGATATACTAGTATTTTTCAGCATCATACCCAGCATATGGTTCAATTAAATCAAAATTTCATTGATAGCATCGCCAAGGATCTTCCTCGCCACCTTAATCTGGACGATTTCATTCACTTTAGTGGGCAGCCGTTAAGACTTTCAATCCGTATCAATACATTAAAAATTAGTTGCGCTGATTTTATTGATAGAATGACACATCAAGGGTGGGGTTTTGAACCTATACCTTGGTGTAAGGATGGATTTTGGCTCACTCTGGCATCAGATATCCAGCTTGGTAACACCATTGAACATCTACAAGGGCTTTTTTATATCCAAGAAGCCAGCTCAATGTTACCTCCCACCGCCTTATTTCAACAATTTGATTTATCCAGAGAGAATATTGTTTTAGATATGGCGTCCGCCCCCGGTTCTAAAACCACACAAATAGCTGCCTTAATGGAGAATCAAGGATTACTGATCGCTAATGAGTATTCAGCTAGCCGTATAAAAGTATTACATGCCAATGTATTACGAATGGGAGTGACAAACACCGCATTAACTCACTTCGATGCCCGTGTTTTTGGTGAATATCTCTATGAAAGCTTTGATGCTATTTTACTGGACGCCCCCTGTAGCGGAGAAGGTACCGTCAGAAAAGATCCCGAGGCGTTAAAGCATTGGGATCCCAATAACATTGCCGATATCGCCCAAACACAAAAAGCACTAATAGCGTCCGCTTTTTTGGCCTTAAAGCCTGGCGGCAGCTTAGTTTACTCCACTTGCACGTTGAATAAAGCAGAGAACCAAGCCGTCTGTTTATCTTTAAAAGCCTTATACCCTGATGCTGTGAGCATTGACGACCTATCGACGCTTTTTCCGGGTGCCAATCAAGCCTGCACTGAAGAAGGGTTTTTACATGTTTGGCCACAAATATTTGATAGTGAAGGTTTTTTTGTTGCGAAAATAACCAAAAAGCATTCGATCCCTCGTCAACAGCCAGCGCCTAAAAAGCAAAAAAACTTTCCTTTTAACCCCGCCCCAAAAAAGCACATCGACGCTTTGCAGCAGTACTTTCAGGACACATTTTCAATCACGCTGCCTAAGCAAGGTATTCTCATGCAAAGAGAAAATGAATTTTGGCTCTTTCCTGAGTCCCTAGTGCCTTTTATCGGCAAGATGCGTTACCAAAGAATGGGCATAAAATTAGCCGATCTGCTCAAAAAAGGCTTTAAAGCAAAACATGAAGCCCTGATGGCTTTAGGGATCAATAAACCCAGTATTGGGTTAACGCAAGAACAAGCAAAAGCATATTTGATGGGCCGAGATATCATGCTGAGTCAAAAAGAACAGCCACAGGGAGAGATATTAGTCAGTTACGAAGAGGCGCTATTGGGTATGGCTAAGCACTTAGGCAATAAACTAAAAAATAATCTGCCCAGAGAGTTAGTCAAAGACAAAATCGCTTTGCTTTAACTTAATCACATTAGCTAATAAACATTCCCCTTATTTAGAATTATCTACTACACTTAAGTACCAGTTAGATAGAATGACCTGTTAATATTAGCGCATGGCTCCATCATGGAGCCCTTCCCCTAGACCCAAAACCTCACGGATCAATTTTGGGTCTTTTTTTATGCTTTTTAAGAGATTATTTACCGCTTTGCATCTTTAAATAAATGAAAAAAGTTTTCAGAGGTATAAGCGGCTAACTCTTCATAAGTCTCCCCCCTTAACTCAGCAACAAACTCAGCAACATCACGTACAAAAGCGGGCTGATTCTCTTTACCTCTATGCGGAACGGGCGCTAAATAAGGTGAATCAGTTTCAACGAGTAGCCGCTCTTTAGGTATTTTACGTATGGTTGTTCTCAATTCAGCTGCATTTTTAAAGGTAATAATCCCTGAGACTGAAATATAAAAACCCAACTCCATCGCCGATTTTGCCATCTCATAACTTTCTGTAAAACAATGTAATACGCCACCCACTTTATCGGCGTGGCCTTGTTTTAAAAAATTAATGGTATCTTCACGAGCATCACGCGTATGCACAATCAAGGGTTTATTGACGTCAACCGCGAGGGCTATTTGTTGTTCAAAACACGTTTGCTGGATGGATCTAGTCTCATCGGCATAAAAATAATCTAAACCCGTCTCCCCAATAGCAATGACTTTAGGATCCTTGATAAAGTCTTGCAACTCATTAACGTCTAAACCTTCTTGTACATCCAATGGATGGACGCCCGCAGACATAAAAATCTGTTCAAACTCAGAAACCCGTTCTTTCATCGCTTGAAAACCATTTTGCCTGACATTCACACAGAGAAAATATTCAACCCCCCGTGACTTCGCCTCATGAATAATTTGACGTAAACTGGATTGATCGGGTGCCGCTTTTAAACGGTCAAGGTGACAATGAGAATCGATAAGCACAACAGGTTTCCTAGAGACAATATTTTGTCGCCAGCATAACGGTAAGCTGCGGTCACTACAAGCCATATCCCAAATGAACAAGGCTAAGTAACCTCACTCTTTTTACGTGACTATTTGTTGATAATCAGCGATAAAACCTTTGAATAAGGCTGGTATATTAATATTAGGCATTATTTTCAATTGATGATATTGCTGCATAATATGCGTCGAAAAATCGACAATTTTCATTCGGATCATCGCATCTAAATCGACTTGTTTTATGAGTTTCTGTTTTAATACTAAAAACAAGATATTAATCGCATCGAGGACTTGTTGCTCATCCAAATTCATCAGCTCATTGGATAAACGTCCCGACGACAAACTTTGCGCCCAAGCCTTACGCCAACATAATAGCCGCGCATACTCGCCTGCTTTAAGGCTATGTGCCAACGCGATGGGCCCACCCACCACAGGTAAACACCAAGTCACATCTTGTAGCACATCTGCTTGTTGTTTTAGCCAGCTTTTTATTTCAATCAGTGTCGGTAACGGCACATCCATTCGTTGACAGCGACTGCTGATCGTTGCCATTAAACGACTCGGCGTATCTGACTGTAATAGCAATACGGTCTCTTTACCAGGCTCTTCAAGAGTTTTAAGTAAGGCGTTCGCAGCCGCAATATTGAGCCGTTCACTATTGAGTAATAATGCGACTCGGCGGCCACCTTGCTGAGCGGTGGCAGTGAGTCGCTGACACAGATCTCGTATTTGATCCACTTTTATTTGATGGCCATCGGCTTTAATTAAATAAAAATCGGGATGGTTATTCGCTTCAAATAACTGACATGCCTTACAAAAACCACAACCACCTCGCGCAGTCGCCTTATCACATAGCAATGACTTTGCCATATCGAGGCCTAATAAATCGCCACCATAACCTTTTTCAAGCCCAATGAGATAAGCATGACCATAATTATTTTGTTTGAGCCTTAGGCAAAATTGACTTAACGCTTTATCTATCCAAGGCACGACATTAGCGGGCATATTACCAACCTTGTACTTGTAAAACAGCAATAATATCTTTATGTACCGCCGCCATCGATTGGCTGGCATCGATCACAGCAATACTGTCATCAGTAGCCGCTAAATTAAGATAAGTGCGGCGCGCTCTTTCAAAAAAGTCCACTGCCTGTTGTTCTATTCTATCTAATGCACCTCGCTCTGCAGCCCGTTCAAGACCCAATTTAGGGGCAATATCCAAATACAAGGTTAAATCAGGCTTAAATCCTTTCAAGGTGGCCGCGCTAACCGACTCCACTAATGGCATTAACTGGCGTCCACCACCTTGATAGGCCAGTGAAGACAAGTTATGCCTATCGCCGAGAACCCACTGACCGCGGTTAAGCGCTGGCTTAATCACATTGGCAATAAGTTGAGCCCTTGCGGCATAAATCAGTAAGCATTCTGCTTCATCACATAAAGGGTCGCTCTCATCGGTAATCTTGACTAAATCACGCATTTTTTCAGCTAAAGGCGTTCCACCCGGCTCTCTGGTACAAACTGGCACTGTGCCTATTTTCTTCTCGATAAAATCACGCACTAAAGCGATAGCACTCGATTTCCCCGCCCCTTCCAGCCCTTCGATAACAATAAACTTTGCCATTGGGTGTGTCGCTTTACGATTACTTTTATTCACTTTTATCTCTCAAATCAATTTCATTTACAGATCGCTTGAATAGCCCTTATCGATTTCTTTGATACTTGTTCACGGCTCGATTATGCTCTTTCAAGGTCTTAGAAAACACATGACTGCCATCATTACGAGAAACAAAGTACAAATAATCTACCGTCGCGGGGTGGGCCGCAGCTTCAATCGCCGCACCACTGGGCGCGGCAATAGGGGTTGGCGTGAGCCCCTTAATACGATAAGTATTAAACGGTGTTAACTCCCGTAGATCTTTTCGAGTAATATTGCCTTTATAACGTTCACCCATACCATAAATCACACTCGGATCCGTTTGCAACCGCATGCCTTTACGCAAGCGATTCATAAACACTGCCGCTATTTGTGGACGCTCTTCTGCTTTGGCTGTTTCTTTTTCAATAATAGAGGCTAGGATCAGTAACTGATAAGATGAAGTCACGGGAAGGTTTGCTGCTCTATTTTCCCAAGCAGAGGTCAATTCTTGTTGCATTTTTTGATAGCTAGTATTCATCAAATCAAATAATGACTCACCTGCACGATATTGATAGGTATCAGGAAAAAATTTACCTTCAGGTAAATTAGACTCATCACCATTAGCCAACAACACGCGATTAAATACATCAGTATTAAAGCTCATATGCGGCAAGGTTTTCAATTGCTCACTCCACTCTTTGAGTGTCAGGCCATCAACCAAAGTAAGACTAAACACTTTCTCTTGACCCTTGGCAATTTTTAACAGCAAACTATCAATGCTATCAGCAGGATCGACTTGATATAAACCAGAACGTATATGCGCAATACTGGGCTTTATCCTTGCTAGCCATTTTAACTTTTGCGCATCTTCTATCAATCCTTTTGATTGGAGTTGGCTGGCCAACTCATAAAACGACGTCCCTCGTTCAACCTTTAATTCAATTGGAGAAGGCGTGTTAATCGGACTGCGTCCATAATCTTGTAGCATTTGATAAGCCCAATAAGCCCCCATGCCTGCAAGTACCAACACAATCAAACTACTCGCAATAAAAACTACTGCCATTTTTTTCATTATCACAACCTAATTTACTGTTCTAATACAAGGTCAAATCCAATGAAGATCGTAAAGAGGATGTCCATTGTGCCTTAAAAAAATCAACCTCGTTAATGCGAGTCACATCAACGATCCCCAACAAGCTGTTCGTCACAAAAGCACTCTCATAATCAGACAATGTGCTGACAGGCACCGCTTTGGTGATGACAGTGAACCCTAATGCCAATACACCATGGATCACCTGCTCACGCATCACCCCAGCCACACCACAATGGCTCATCACAGGAGTCATAATCTGTTTACCTTTAACCAAAAAAATATTGGCCATGGAAGATTCTACCACTAAATTATGAGTATCTAATACCAAATGATCATCAAAACTTTCGGGAGGTGGTGTTGATTTTATTAATATTTGTTCAAGCCGATTACAGTGTTTGATCCCTGCTAATCGGGGTTGGCGTGCCAACGTTACCTCACTGGTGATCAGTGAAATCCCCTGTTGCTGCCACGTTTTATAATGAACTGGAATAGCGTGCAAAGACACAATTTCTGTGACTTGAGGCTCTGATGGCACGGCATATCCACGTCCACCCACTCCTCGCGTCAGTAACAGTTTTATACAACCTCTCTCCATCGAAGTCGCTTGTCTTTGTAATAAATTGAGTAATTCAGAGGACACTTGCCAATCAAAGCCTAAACGTATGGCACCTTGCTGTAAACGCTGTAAATGAGCCCCTAAAAACAGCAATGTCTTATTCGCCACTTGCATAGTCGCAAAGACACCATCGCCGTAAGCAAGCCCCCTATCAAGAGGCGCTACCCCGATATTTTCTACACCATTCACCCAGACTCTCATCATTCGTTACTCTGAATTAATGATACTGAATGAGCCATCTTGAATCCGTTATCTTGATACTCGATATCTGACTCTCTATTCGTTAATCCTGACTAATGCGACTTGCAACCGCTTCTTGTTGATCTTTATATTTGGCACTTTTACGCGTGTTATAAGGTTTCGCAACATCATGGCTTAAACGCTCAAAGTTCAACGCACCAATGGTCATCAAAGGCTTTAGTGCTAAGGGCAATTTGCCACTATTAAAAAACTCAAGCACGATTTTACCTTGCCAACCCGGATCGATACGGTGCGCGGTGACATGCACCATCAACCCTAATCGAGCCAATGATGAACGCCCATCTAACCAGCCAACAATATCAGCAGGCAAGGTCACATTTTCATGGGTAATCGATAGCGCTAACTCTCCGGGATGAAGGAAAAAAGATTCATCCTCGGCAATGATTATCTTCTCGCTCATCACTCTGTCGAGTGCGGCCTGCATTTCAACGCTAGGGCCACTGAGATCAATAAAGGGCGCGGTATGATCCTTAAACACGCGAAACTGGTTACCCAGTTTAACATCAACACTCACACCACTTATCGCATCCGAACTTGGACGAGGCTCCATAACAATCGAGCCATCATCTAAGCACGCTTCTATTTCAATATCGGTTAAACGCATATTCCATAATCCTCTACAATCACTTTAGCCGTTATTTTGCGAGTAAATGTTGAATTCTTGCCTTTAATATATCGGTCGCAATTCGGTTCTTACCGCCACGAGGAACGATGATATCGGCATATTGTTTAGAAGGTTCAATAAACTGCAAAAACATGGGACGAACAGTTTCGGTATACTGAGACATGACAGATTGCATGGTCCGTCCCCGCTCGGCCACATCACGAGATAGACGGCGCATGAAGCAAATATCCAGCGGTGTATCCATGAACACGCTCGCATCCATCAACTGACGCAATTCAGGATTTGTCAGTAACAAGATCCCTTCTAAAATAATCACTTTTTTCGGTGTCAATGATATCGTTTTATTCGTTCGAGTGTGTTCTTTGTAGCTATAAACGGGAATATCAGCCGACTTTCCGTCTTTAAGCTGTTGTAAGTGTAGGCATAGAAGCTCATGATCCAATGCTTTAGGATGATCATAATTTGTCAATACACGTTGTTCCATCGACAAATGGCTTTGATCGCGATAATAAGCATCTTCTGAAATGACGTCAATTTGATCTGTTCCCAGATCACTGCATAACTCTTCGAAAATCGTTTTAGCAATTAGACTTTTACCTGACGCGGATGCCCCTGCAATCCCAATAATCACACACTGCTGTGAATTCATTTGTGTTCTAAACCCTTATTCGTCTGACATACTAATAGAAACGGATGGTTGCGCTTTAGTCAGCGCAAGCTCTGCACCCACTTGCCTAGCAATGGCTAGGTACAACTGAGCAATATCATTGTGCGGTGTCGCCACCACACTGGGTAACCCTTTATCCATGTCTTCACGGATAGTCAATATTAATGGTAATTGCCCCAATAACGGTAATCCATACCGTGTCGCCATTTTTTGACCGCCGTCGCGACCAAATGGATGCTCTTGATGACCACATTGGCTACAAAGGTGAAAACTCATATTTTCCACAATCCCCAAAACGGGAACATTCACCTTTTGGAACATATTGATGCCTTTTTGGGCATCGGCCAATGCGATATCTTGAGGCGTCGTCACAATAACAACCCCATTTAAGGGCACTTTCTGTGACAAGGTTAACTGAATATCGCCTGTCCCTGGTGGTAAATCAATCACCATATAATCAAGTTCTGGCCATTGGGTCTCGTTAATCAATTGCACTAACGCCCCTGCAGCCATAGGCCCTCGCCACACAGCGGCTTGTTCTCCATCAATAATAAACCCTATCGATTGGGCCACAATACCGTGAACCTTCGCAGGGATCATCACCTTACCATCGGGTGATACTGGCTTAAAATGAGGGATCCCCAGCATAATAGGGATAGAAGGACCATAAATGTCCGCATCTAACAGCCCCACCTTTGCCCCTTCGGCCGCTAAGGCTAACGCTAAATTCACCGCGGTGGTGGATTTACCCACCCCCCCTTTACCCGATGCCACTGCAATCACTTGCTTTACGTTCTCAATCGGTGCCTTAACCGGCGAAGATTGTACAGTAAATTCAAAGTCAATGTGACATTTCACTGCATCGATTTCAGTTAATGAAGTTAATGCCGCATTTAATGCTTGTTCAATAGCCGGAATACGGGTTTGGCAGGGATAAGGATAAACTAAATGTATTTCAAGGCATTTACCTTTGAGCACCAAGTCTCTGATCAGATCAGCATCTAATAGACTCAGACCAAGATGATCATCCTTTATCGACTCTAAGCGGCTTAATACAGGGGTTAGTAAAGCATCGCTTAGTGAGAATTCTCGGTGAAATGAAGGCAAAATATCACTCCCTAAAATAAAAGTTGTGCAATTGTAGCAGATATTGAGCCAAACATTAGTCTAGATTTAACCCACTTACGTCAGCTTTTGATGAAAGTCTCCGCAGGATCGGTTAGTATCTACGCCATACTTTTGAGCACCCAACGATTTAGAGACAAGATGGCTAATTCACAACGTAAAATCTTAGTGACAAGTGCACTTCCCTATGCCAATGGCCCCATACACTTAGGGCATATGTTGGAATATATTCAAACAGACATCTGGTCACGCTATCAAAAATTACGTGGACACGAATGTTATTATATTTGTGCAGATGATGCCCATGGCACACCGATCATGCTAAAAGCACAGCAAATGGGGCTCGCACCTGAAGCCATGATTGCGCAAGTGCAAGCAGAGCATCAACAAGATTTTGCTGATTTCAATATTCAATTTGATAATTTTCACAGCACACACAGTGAAGAAAATAAAGCCCTTGCTAGTCAGATTTATCTAAAGCTTCGTGACGGCGGCTACATCAAAACCAAAACCATTTCACAGTTATTCGATCCTGAAAAATCGATGTTTTTACCTGATCGCTTCGTCAAAGGCACCTGCCCTCGTTGCCATTCAGACGACCAATACGGTGATAATTGTGATAATTGCGGCGCCACTTATACCACCACAGATTTAATCAATCCAAAATCTGCCGTCTCAGGCGCGACGCCTATCATGAAAGACTCTGAGCATTTCTTCTTTGACTTACCGGCATTCGAAGGCATGTTAAAAGAGTGGATAAACTCCGGTTCTTTACAAATTGAAATGGCCAATAAACTCGCAGAATGGTTTGAACAAGGCCTAAAACAATGGGATATCTCCCGTGATTCTCCCTATTTTGGCTTTGAAATCCCTGATGCACCTGGCAAGTTCTTCTATGTCTGGTTAGACGCCCCTATTGGCTACATGGGTTCGTTTAAAAACCTGTGTGACAAACGCGGTGATATTAATTTTGATGACTTTTGGGCCAAAGACTCTACGGCAGAACTGTACCACTTCATCGGTAAAGACATTGTCTATTTCCACAGCCTATTTTGGCCTGCTATGTTAGAAGGTGCAGACCTTCGTAAACCCACTAGCGTTTATGCACACGGCTATGTCACGGTCAATGGTGCTAAAATGTCTAAATCCAAAGGCACCTTTATTAAAGCCCGCACTTATTTAGATAATTTGCACCCAGAATATTTGCGTTATTACTACGCCGCTAAACTGAGCAGTCGTATCGATGACTTAGACTTAAACCTCGAAGATTTTGCCCAAAGAGTGAACTCCGATCTTGTCGGTAAGCTAGTGAACCTCGCTTCCCGTACTGCCGGTTTCATTAGCAAGCGCTTCGATGGCAAACTCGCAAAAGTCACTGATAACAGCTTGACTGAAACCTTTTTAGCTAAACAGAATGTTATTGCTGATTTTTATGAAACGCGTGAGTACGGCAAAGGTATGCGTGAAATTATGGCCCTTGCCGATCTTGCCAATGCCTTTGTGGCTGAAGCCGCTCCTTGGCAGTTAATCAAACAAGAAGAAAGCCAAGAGCGAGCCCATCAAGTGTGCAGTCATGCCTTGAACTTGTTTCGTATTTTGTGCACTTACCTTAAACCGGTATTGCCGCAACTTGCCAATGATGTTGAAGGTTTCTTACAGCTCAAGCTCACTTGGGATAATTTGAATCAAGATCTTAGCGGGCATGAAATCAAGCCCTTTAAAGCCTTAATGCAACGTGTAGATATGAAAAATATTCAAGCCATCATCGATGCATCGACGGAAAACCTGCAAGTGACTAGCGATGCAAGTAACGAAGGAAGTGCAGCTGAAAAGAAAGACACACCTGCTTCACACTTGTCTCCTCTCGAACAAGAGCCGATCAGTCCTGAAATCAGTTTTGATGATTTCGCTAAAATCGATCTACGTATCGCACGTATCGCCAAAGCGGAACATGTTAAAGATGCGAAAAAATTGCTGCGATTAGAGCTGGATTTAGGCGGCGAAACCAAACAAGTCTTTGCCGGCATTAAGTCTGCTTATGCGCCTGAAGATCTCGAAGGTAAACTGACGGTAATGGTCGCTAACCTCGCCCCACGGGAGATGCGTTTTGGTACCTCAGAAGGCATGGTATTAGCCGCAGGCCCTGGCGGAAAAGATTTATGGATCATGGAGCCCCATGAGGGCGCCAAGCCGGGTATGAAAGTGAAATAACACCCAATTTTTATCGCCGATAAAAAAGCCGCTCAATGCAATATCATTGAGCGGCTTTTTATTTCTTCGCTATATCGATAACCTGTCATCTCATCATATGTTATCGATTAATAGCCCATAAAGGAAATTAACGCAGTTGCGTGACGTTTTCTTCTATCACCTGTAAAGTCGAAAAGTGCGTTTGCTTATTAGCATTGATTGAAGGAGAATTTGGCGACATCAATACATGTTTAACCGTTTGACTATTCTTATCCCCTAATTCCTGAGTCATAGTCGTGGTTTGAACTGTTTGCATATCGGTAAAATTATCCATTTTACGAATATCCTGATGTGTTAGCCCCACTAAAACAAGCTTCATGTTTTCTTTCGCAGCCACTAGGCCTAATTCTTGCGGGGTTAGGTATAGCCCTGGCGTTGACAACCTTTCTATTAATATAGTCATATCTAAATTTGGTACATCCTCCACGCTAGCACTGATTAATGCTAACAACTCAGACTCTTTAGCTTTTCTAAGTTCAGTTGCAACATTCTTTAAACTCAACAACAATTGCTGTTTTTCAACAATATTCCCATTATTAATAATATGTTCTAATCCTTGCTTTACATTAGACTCCGTTCTTAGCTCTTTAACATTGAAACCAAGAGCAGCAACAAGTTTTAACTCACGAGGAGTTAACTGAACATCACTAGTCACTAAACGATTTATCACTGGTGTCATATCTAGCGCCAGTAGACTCTCTAAGGTAGCATTAGATACTGCATTTAGTCGAGTCACTTCAACCTCATTAATTGCAGTTTGCACGCCTGTCAGGCTGAATAATAATTGCTCTTTTTGTTCCACACTACCATTTTGAATAATCGTCTGGATCATTGTTTCTGCATAATGCTTCGTTCTCACCTCGTTCGGATCGAGGCCGATACTGGCAATTGAGCAATCACCACTATCAATGGTTTTAACAGCATAATATGTACCTTCTGTGCGTTGGCGAGGTTCATCAACCCAACGTCCATCACTCTGTATAACTGTTTCATCTAGTGTATAACTCGATCTAATCGTGATCGGTGGACGTCGTTCACCATCCGTTGAAAATAGCCCTGATCTAAATTGTTCTTCCGCTAATGACTCTATGTTATTTAAATCTCCTACCTGCATTAATACTCTTGGATCATTTAAAAAATCATGTGCATTAGACATAGGTTTCAATTGGTTAGATTGCAGCAATGCCGTCGCGCGAGGTGCGTTTTCCAATGACTCACCGGTTAACTCAATTAAATGAAAATAGTCTCTTACTTTATTAAGATTTAACGTTTCCAATATCAATTTGTCTTCATCACTCATTTGGCTAACAGGCTCTGATACACCTGAAAGATTGTCCACCGCTTGTATTGGCACTTGAGAGTTCAGTAAAAATTCCAGCTGTGCAGACTGTAATTCAGAATGTAACGTTCTTGCCAATTCAGCGTCATTATTATTTAACTCGCTCTTATTCATGAGTAAATCATTGGTTCTTTCACAATTAGAGACATCTTCCCCAGTTAAACGAAATAAGTCGCTTAAGGTCATTTTCGGCAATAATACAATAGGAGCATTTTGAGCACGTAATGATTGACCTTGTAGCATAAGCATAGGGTTAAAATCGACAGGATTATCAGTGCTAACCGTTGATACAGATACGCTGGAACTCAAAGATGAACTCATACTACTGCTATTCGTATCACTGCTGATATCACTTTGTATTTCTAATCGTTCAAAGGCTCCCACTAATGAGTCACTCATTTGGCTCTGTGTCTCACTTAATGTAATGGGTGTGATGGCAGTTTGCTGCGGGATAAAACTGCTCGATACTGATGTCGTGCTGCTTAAAGATGACGTACGTGAAGTGGCTGTAGATTGTGTATCACTTGTTACAATAGATTGTGTCACACTGGTTGTGTCAGTCTCTGTTTCATCAGTTTCCATCTGGCCAACTGATATCCCCGACATGTTATCACTGATTTCATTTCGATCACCTCTGGCTCCAAACGCTCTTTCAATCACCTCACCTTTTATCGGCTGATTATTGGCTTCGTAGCGCTGCCACTCTCCCCCTGTTAATGAAGCAAGATCGCGAATTTGTGACGGCTCAATATCGGGCTGCGCTATCAACTGCATTAAATCTTGTGTATCTTCTGATAAAATGGTTTCAGTTGATAATTTTGTATCTAAAATAATATTCAGCATTCCCTTGCTAAGTTGCTTAACTTGAGGAAAATCATAATTGGCTTCATTATTTCTGCATGTTTCATACAAATTTAAACAACGATTGTCTATCAGCTCCCGTCTGTGAGTCCCTTCTTCAGATAACTGCCTCACCTCCATTAGCGCATTCGTTGCCGCTTTCCCTAGCTCATCACTTCTTGCGGTTAACTGACACAATATATCTACACTCTCAGGATCATTATTTTTTGCAAAGCTTTTCAAGGTCTCAAAAGTATCGGCAAAGTTTCCTTCTAAAAAGTCTTCCGAGGTAACAAAGTCTTCACAGAATAAATCATTGAAATCATTAAATCGATTGGAATCAGTTAGTTGGGAATTTGACAAGTCGAGTTCAATATTGTGTAAAAAACTGGTAGCGGAAGGGCTTATCGTTGTCATAATATCCTCATAAAATTGATAAAATCTAAACCAGAGCGTTAATACTGATTCTAGATTATATTTTTATGAATATTATGCGATATCAATTTTATACTTTTCTATCATTTTTTAGCCATCAACCGTTAATACACCTACTACTTTCAGCTAAAGGCAGTGGTAATATTTATACGAGTATACATAAACATTACAATAACCAACTCAAAATCAACCCTAGCCTAAAAGGCTTAACCAAGAAGTCATATTACACCGGATTATCAATATCGACAAAGTGATGTGTTACACCAAACTTCGCTTCTAAATGGCGCCCTAGCGCCTGAATACCATACCGTTCAGTCGCGTGATGACCTGCGCCAAAATAATGAATACCTTGTTCGATAGCACAATGAAAAGTCCGCTCCGAGGCTTCTCCACTGATAAACGCATCAACGTCCAATTGCGCGGCTAAATCAATATAATCTTGCGCGCCTCCCGTACACCAAGCAACCGTTTCCATGACTTTACTCTCGTCCCCTAAATGTAAGGGTGTGCGGCCAAGCACCGCCTTTAAATGCGCGGAAAAAACACTCGGCAACATTTTTTCAGGCAGCTTTCCACGCCACAATAATCCGGGGGTTGATGCGCCAGTTACATGATCGACAGGCGCTATATTTTGCAGCCCTAATTGACGACCTAACTCAATATTATTGCCGATCTCAGGGTGTGCATCTAAAGGGAGATGATAACCGTACAAGTTGATGTCATTTTCAAGTAAGGCTTTAATGCGTTTTTGTTTCATACCGGTGATCACTTCAGGCTCATTTTTCCAAAAAAAGCCATGATGGACTAAAATCGCATCCGCCTTAAGCGCAATAGCGGCTTCAATCAATGCCTGACAAGCCGTCACACCCGTAACAATAGTGTGGATCTCTCGACGCCCCTCTACTTGTAGCCCATTGGGTGCATAATCTTTAAACGCGTTGATATTTAAAAAAGAAGATAAATACTGCGTTAATTCAGTACGCAACATGAGATCACCCTAGTGCCAACTATAAAGCCTTATTGTAACCGATCTATTTTATTTATCTATGACTTACCCCGTACTTAACGCTTTGGCTTTTGTTGCTTAAAAACCCGTCAAACACAAGGAAAAAGGGGCGAATTTCATCGAAAATTGGACATCGGAGTGCATTACCCTATAAAATCACGCCAATTCGTTATTTACACAAAAAATTAACAGGTTATCACTATGTCTAAACTGACCAAAGAAGAAGTTATCAGCCAACTTGAAGGCTTATTATCAAGTCAAAAAGGCCAAACCGTCTCTATTGAGCAAAAAGGCAGCTGGTACAAAATCGATGGCGGTAAATCTTTACGCTTTAGTGAGTTAGAGGCCATGTTCGCTGAATTTAACCATACTGAATCGAACATAGCAAAGAGTGACACAGCAATACCCAATAAAAAAGACACTCAAACAACGCCTAAAATCGAGCCGAAATCTGCAGCGAAAAAAACCATAAAGGTCGCAACCATTCAACATAATGCCGTAACGCTATCAGCGGGGCAAACGCCAAAAGAGTTATGGCTTCAAAAACTGGCGGGTCAAGGCCAATTACCTCGCGGTTTTTAACTTCACACGTTTACGCCATTTTAACTAACATAAACAATCCGCCATCAAGTTGATGGCGGATTGTTTATTTTCAAGATCAATCACAATGTGTAGACACTTCTTCACTCATTAATCTTTAATCTTTAATCAGTTGATAAACACTGGTACTGCCACTCACTTCATTGCCTTTCCCGATGGACTGCAGCAAGGTACTGAGGATGCGCAGTACTCAGCGAGATATCTTTCACACGTACTTCTTCAAAAAAACCATCATAATCTCTCCCGCCCCTTCATTGGCTAACACAATAAAATCAACCTCATTCCAGCGGTAACTCGCGATGGTGTCAGGCTGATAAAGCCCAAAGACGCCCGTATAAGGCTGAATATCAATACCGTCATCTTTATCGCTAGCATCAATGGCATTGTCCACATGACCAAAATCTTTCAATCCAAGTGGCCATATCGACGCGATGCTCATCGTTTGTAGATTGATTTTTGCAATGGCATTATTTTCCTGCAAACTGACATAAGCCATTCGACTGTCCTCACTGACACTGATGTATTCAGGTTATAAGTCTTGTGCCACACTGGCATTGGGACCATTGATTTTAATCGAACGACTGAGTTCATTATGGCGATCCCCTCCTTGATTGAAATCAGTAAACATAACATGAGTCGCTTCCATTAACGGCCTACCATCGACAATATTGAGATAGACACACTCCCCACAGGATCGACGGAGTATGCCTCATTTGGCTCACCTTCATTAGCAACTAATAATTGCTGTCCATTGGGCGTAAACACGAGATTATCGGGTAAATAACCGACTTCAACCTGATGCATATATTGCACGGCACCGTCGTCGCTTAACTGATAAAAAGCGACCAAGCCTTTACCTTGTTTGTCATTGCCTTGTTCATCCCCCCGCTCTACCGCCACCGCCAATAAATCTTGATAAATACTGATACTATTAACGCCGCCTAACCGTGACAAATTAATATCACTGACCACATCAACATCAGCTACTTTAAGTAAATTATTCAATAATAAGGCCTGATCTATACTCACCGGCGTCGCCGTTTCCAATAACGATCCATCGAGTATATCCACTCGACCAATTTTGGCATTCACTACAAAAATCTGTTTTGAACTCGCATGGTAATCGACTATTTCAGCGGCACTGACACCAAATTCATTCGCTGCATAGCGGGCAACCAATTACATTGAGAGTAGGCTAGAGCCAGCACACACATCACTTTCAAGACTCGCATCACTAGCAGGAGCACTGACGCCATCACACCTTTCTCCAGATGATGCTAAAGGCACTGAAGAGACCATTGAAGCGGGAGAAGATCCCCCTATTTCATTTTGACTTGTGCTATTAACGGTCTTTTGGTTATCGTCACAAGCCATTAATAATACGCTCGACAGCAGTATTGGTAATATCGATGTTGATTGTTTCATCTTTATTGCTATTCCTTTTGATTCACTTATTTTGCTTCTCTTCATGACACCTTGAGGATCGATTAATCTTTAATCGTTAAGCGTCTCTCCCTATACCCAGAACCATTGAGATTGGAAAATTTAATGGGTTTAGCTATCAATAGTCACTCAGAATAAAGCGTAACAAAGAACAAAATATGACAACAAAATAACAATTAAATGAAACTGAAAAAATACATTTAAATCCAGTTTGGCTTAAATTAAGCGGTAATAGATTAAGCGCACGGGTGTTTTGATTAAAACTTCTTCTACTCTGACACGCATTATGTTTACTCTAAGATTAATCGAACGGACTTTTTCATCGACGAAGGTCACAGAGGCGGTATTTGTCAAGAGCGTTGCCACCTCCCACCTTACATCAAATAAATAAAAATAAATAAGAGGAATTGCCGTGTTAGGGATCATTGGCTTTATCACCATCATCACTATTGTGGGATTATTACTCACAGAAAAAACCAGTCC
Organism: Shewanella surugensis; assembly: GCF_023284005.1. Taxonomy (GTDB): domain Bacteria; phylum Pseudomonadota; class Gammaproteobacteria; order Enterobacterales; family Shewanellaceae; genus Shewanella; species Shewanella surugensis. The sequence continues at coordinate 26,174 of NZ_JAKIKS010000006.1, read as the reverse complement.
AATCACCGCCTTGATCATTATTCCCATTGTGGGTGCACTTGTTGCTGGATCCAGTGTCCATGACATTGGGCTTTACTTTAATGAAGGCGCCCAAAAAGTCTTCCCCATTGTGATCATGTTCATTTTTGCCATTATTTATTTTGGGATCATGAATGACGTGGGATTATTCACCCCGATGATCAACAAAATGATCGCTCTATCTCACGGGAGTATTCAATCGGTCGTCATTGGCACCGTTTTTATTGCCGCAATTGCTCACCTTGATGGCTCTGGCGCCTCGACTTTTTTAATCACTATTCCCGCCCTGCTGCCTTTATATCGACGCCTAAGAATGAGCCCCTATTTATTACTCTTACTTGTCGGCGCCAGTGCCAGCATTATGAATATGCTCCCTTGGGCTGGGCCGATTGGCCGAGCAAGTGCACTATTATCCATGAACCCCACCGATCTTTGGCGGCCATTAGTCCCCTTACAAATCATCGCGTTATTCATGTTGGTGCCTATGGCTATTTTATTGGGAATAAGAGAAAAGCGCCGCATCGCCAACTTGCCAGCCCTTACACAACCGCTTAGTCAGACCGTATTCAATGATCATATCGATATTCAAACCACATTAGCCTGCGCTAAACCACAAAAATTAGCGATCAATTTATTATTAACCTTAAGTGTCATTGGCGTACTGGTGTGGGGCATTATCCCCTCTGGATTTGTGTTTATGATCGGCGTCAGTTTGGCATTATCCATCAACTATCCAAAGGTCGCCGATCAAATGGATAGGATTAAAGCCCATGCCCCAAGTGCTGTGCTGATGGGATGTATTATTTTAGCGGCGGGGGCTTTTTTAGGGATCTTAACGGGGACAAAAATGCTGCAGGCGCTCGCCGTCGATATTGTCGCTATTCTGCCCACAGCAATGTTACCGTATCTGCATATTATTATCGGTATACTCGGCGCGCCGTTCGAGCTGATTTTAAACACGGATGCTTATTACTTTGCACTGGTTCCTATCGTAGAACAAATAACCTCGAGCGTCGGGATAAGCCCACAATCATCCATCTATGCCATGATCATCGGCAATATTCTCGGCACGTTTATCAGTCCTTTTTCCCCCGCATTATGGCTTGGTCTCGGATTAGCCGATCTCAAAATGGGTAAACATATCCGTTACTCTTTCTTTTGGATTTGGGGTTTAAGCGTGCTGTTACTCATCATTGCCATATTATTGGGTATAGTGTAGCGCTCATGATCCCATAACATCACTTAAAAAAACGACCATCAATAAAAAAACCAGAACACACATTCTGGTTTTTTATTGACTGATTAGTTACTTTTTCGTCCAGCGATCGAGCCAGCCTAATACATTCGCGTACCACTGCTCTAAATTATCGGGATTTAATATCCAGTGATTCTCATCAGGATAAATCAATAATTCAGAAGGGATCCCTTTACGTTGTAAAAAGCCAAAGACCGCTAAGCCTTGATCGTATGGCACTCTAAAATCTTTTTCGCCATGAATAACCAACATCGGGGTTTTCCAGCTATCAAGATAATTCACCGGATTAAAGCGTTCGTATAAGGCTTTATTGTCATTATAAGTGCCCCCAAATTCATATTCTGGGAACCAACGCTCTTCTGTGACGTAATACATCGAGCGCATATCAAATAAGCCAGCATGATTAACCAAACACTTAAAACCGTCGCTCCAATTACCTTCAATCCAATTCATCATATAGCCACCATAGGAACCGCCTAGGGCGCAAGCACGATTTCTATCTAACCAAGGTTGCTGCTCGACGACAGCAGATAAGCCTTTTTTCAGATCTTCAAGGGGTTTTCCGCCCCAATCTTGAGTGATGGAATAGGTAAATGCTTGCCCGTAGCCCGTCGAGCCATGAAAGTCTATCATCACCACGCCGTAACCTGCTCCCGCCCATAACTGGGCATTCCAGCGCGCACTAAAATTATTACCAAAAGAGCCCTGCGGTCCGCCGTGAACCAGAAATGCGATAGGGTATTGTTCACCCTGTTGGTAATTGGCAGGTTTTATCCAATAACCATAAACGGTTTCATGATTCCACCCTTTGAAATGAAATTGCTCAAACTCACCAAACTTTATCTTAGCCAATTTGTCGAGATTAACATCGGTTAATTGCTCAAGATTCTGCGCATCCAAATTAATAGAATAAAGATCACTTGGCTGCACTAAACTCTTATGACTAAAAATAATATTGTCTTGAGTGATCCCAACAATGGTATTCGATCCCTCATTATAAATCGATCGCACATCACCAAACTGGGTATTGACAGCAAAAAGTGACACTTGACCGAGATCTTTAGCCGTGACATATAAGGTTTTATCATCCGTGCCAAAAAATAACGCATGCGGACTGCGATCCCAAAGCGGCGCCACTTCTTTTTCTTGCCCAGTGACCGTATCACGCAGCATGATGCGATTACGATCAGCTTCAAAACCCGGCTGACTCATTGCTAAATAAGCAAGATAACGGCCATCTGAAGAAAATACTGGATGAGAATCCCAAGCTTTATTTTTTTCCGTTAAATTAACGGCGTCCCCACCCGTTACAGCGACTTTCCATAAATCATAATTCGTCGTCCAAGCTTGAGTATGGCTCGGCGCTTTGGCACTATAAACAACAAATTGACTGTCTGGCGTAAAACTGGCCTCTTCCAAACCTGAAAAGGGCTTAGGCGGCGTTTCGGTATCCAGTCCCTGAGTAATATCAAGCGCATCGGTGATCATTTTCCCATCGAGCTTTGCAATAAACAAGTGACTTCTAGCATGATCAAACCAAGTATCCCAATGGCGTACCATTAATTGGGTATAGACAATCCCAGTCGACGTTCTGTTTTTCTCCGTCTTAAACTTCTCTTTCGAGCAGATCAGCGTATCGCACTCAGGAACGACTCGCATGGTCAATAACACTTGCTGGCCATCAGGGGACAGCTTAAATTCATCCACATCTAGGGGTAAATCGGATATCGCGACCGCTTCCCCCCCCGTCAATGACAAACGATACAATTGACTCGAGCCGGTACGATTAGCAATAAAGTAGATAGCCTGATCATCTTTGGCAAAGACAACATTACGTTCAGTACTTTTTGATGAGGTTAACTGAATAACCTTATTCGCCAGCCCCTTAGCCTGATCATCGCCCACACCATTTTGATTTAAATATTGTAGATACAAATCCGATTGATGTTGATCATTATCATCTTTTTTATCGATACTATAAATCAATTTGATGCCATCATGGGAAAGCGCAGGGGAAGCTAATTCATTCAATTTGACTAAATCTTGTACCGTAAAGGGCGTTTGAATGTTGGTCTCTGAGCCCGAAGCAGATCCAGAGTCGTTAGCGGCGAATATTGGCATCGCACTCAGTGAACTGATTGATACGAATGTCAGATAGAGTAGTGTTTTTTTCATGGACCCGATCTTTGTTGGCTAAATGTAAATATAATGGCGCCACATTAGCCAAAAAAAAGCACTGAAGCAAGGCTAAACCCACGCTTATTTCTCATTTTTATACGAAAGTATCCCGATGACTTAATCAAATTACGTCAATTATTTAAGCGACTGATCCCTATCCATGTCATAACGTCAGCTTTAGTCAAAAAAATACGTCGATATTATCGTTAATCTAGCGCAGTGAAAACGGGTTCAATACCCCCCATCATTAATACATAGCATTAACCGCTTTCAAATTAAGCTGTAAAATATCCTGATTAATTTGCCAACCTTTAATTTGAATGGTGATATCCCAAGAACCATCTTTATTTTTAACCCCTTCCTCTCTAAATTTGTCACAGAAAACTTCAGCCGCTAATGTGCGTAATCGATTAAATGCATCATACTTTTTTGAATCACAGATTTGAATTCGAGATAAATCGAATAAAGCTTGCTGTGCCTCCTCTTGATTGACCCCATAAAAAAACTCTGCAATATGCTCCCAAATACACATTGGATTATCGTTATTAAAATTTTTCCAACCTGCATCCACCCCTTCTAATGGTAATCGATATAATAAGCGTCGCTTAAACCATACGAGCATTATCATCACTCCTCTTTGCCTCTCCTCAATTTATGCTCCTTTATATACCAGTAATGCATTGCCGCTGCTGTCAAAAAACAGAAAACCTATCAAAATATCACCTATCAAACGCCATCTTTACGCTTAACGATGTTAAGCCACAATGATTGTTAATAACTTCCTTTCAATGATGCCATTAAATATTAACCTCTATTTCTCGCCATTCGTTAACCAGCACAATCACTAAATTCGGGTAAACAAATCAATTCAGCGTAAACAGCTGCTGAAATACTGAAGTGATATTGTTCAGCGCTGATCACATAGGACAGCTCATCGGCAGGGTTATCATAATCAATACCATTTTCCATCACCGTTAACTGCATTTTAACGGTATAAAAAACGGCCCCACCAAGATAAATAACCAACTTGCCGCTGGCATAAAAAACCATCGTCACAACGAGCGCACCGTCGGCTTGTCGATTAGGGAAAGTAATCTGTGAATGGCCATCTTTTAACTCTTTTTTAACTAAATGCATTTATGTTCCTTATTTATATCAAGATGCTGATTTTACAAACAATTATTTAGAGTTATTACACTAAAGTATTAACCCGTTGAGTTTAAAGGGTTATTTTTAAAACTCAGGTATACACCTGATATAAATCAATCAAGTTTCGTTATAAATTTAGCCATCAATATTCAATAACCCCTGTAACTAAGAGCAACAAGTACTCACTAACAAGCCTTAGTCTTGTCACGCCCCCCTACAAAGTAGGAGGTGATAAAAATACAATATAAACCATAGATTAACTGACAAACATGTACTTTTAATCACCAAAATGGAGAGAATAATAATATGGATCACCTTAACTCAAACATTAATATTCGTGCCACTGGAATTGCCTTACCTCTGAATGTTATCCAATCCATTGACATCGATAAACAACAATCTTGGCCTTTAGGACAAACAGAAAAAACTACTGGGGTTGCTTCACGCCATTATGTCAATGACGAAACTGCAACGGATCTTGCCCTCACAGCAATCCACCAAGCAATAGAAAATAGTGATCTGTTACTCGATGATATTGACTGCCTTATTTCTGCAAGTGGAACCATGGAGCAACCTATTCCTTGTAATGCGGCTAAAATTCATGCAAGACTGCCCTTTGCTCGCCCTATTCCTGCTTTTGATATCAATATGACTTGTTTAAGCGCCGTCAAAGCCTTAGATATCGCGCATGCTTTACTGTCAACTCAACGCTATAAGAATATCCTCATTGTGTCATCTGAAATAGCGTCTGTTGGACTTGATTGGAGCGTACGAGAAACAGGAGGGTTATTTGGTGATGGCGCAGCAGCGCTCATTGTCAGCCACTCGACACAAAACAACACTCGCATTCTCGCCAGTCACTTCGAGACCTTTAGTGAAGGTGTTGAAATGTGCCAGATCCGAGGACTGGGTACGTTAAATCATCCGGCAAATACCCAAGGCGATTATCGACCTTATGGTTTGTTTGAAATGCAAGGAAAAGCGGTTTTTCGTCTTACCACCCAACATATACAGAATTTTGTCGATAATCTGTTAGCCAAAACATCTTATACCCTTCAGGACATGGATTGGGTGATCCCTCATCAAGCCAGTCAATTGGGACTCCAACATATTGAAAAAAGACTGAATATTGCCCCCGGAAAAATGATCAACATTATCAAACATAGAGGCAATCAAATTGCGGCCTCTATCCCTTCTGCACTGCATGAGTTATTACAATCAGGAAAAGTCAAAACTGGCGATAAAGTCATGCTACTCGGCACATCAGCAGGCTTAAGCTTTGGCGCTATCGTATTGGAAATAGGATGAAGGCCATCGTTACCGGCGCGACAGGGTTTCTCGGCTCACACCTGGTTAAATACCTTGAAAATCAAGGTTATCAAATCTTGGCCTTGGGCAGAAATAAAGACAAAGGCTTAAAGCTCAATTCTTCACAAACTCGCTTTAAAGTCGTTGATTTAACGCTCGGTTCACATGTCATCAATGCCTTCGAAACAGCAGATGTCATTTTTCACTGCGCTGCGTTTTCCAGCGCATGGGGACAAGCTCAGCAATTTTATCTCGCCAATGTAGAAGCCACTCGACATGTGCTTAACGCCGCCGAATATTATAATGTCAAACGCTGTGTTTATGTGTCATCGACCAGTGTCTATTTTGATTTTACTGATAAATTCAACATTAAAGAAAATCAGGTATTAACATCGGGTTTTGTCAACGAATATGCCAAAACTAAATATCTTGGTGAGCAAGTTATGCTTAATGAATGCCGCAATACTGAAGTGGTCATTATACGACCAAGAGGGATCATAGGTGAAGGGGATACCAGCATTTTTCCTCGTATATTGGCACTATTGAATAAAGGGGTTTTTCCACTTCTCAATCAAGGTCAAGCTTTGGTTGATATCACCTATGTTAAAAATGTGGCTCATGCATTGTTTCTTGCTGGCAGCAAGCCTGACCTTCATCAACAGTGTTTTAATATCTCTAATGCCCAATCCATGAATGTCAAAACATTAATCGACACACTCATTAAACACACCAATAAATCGATTACTTTCTTGCCCGTTGCTTACCCTTTACTTTACGGATTGGCAGGTACCTTGGAGTCATTCGCAAAAATATTTAACACTAAAGAGCCTCTACTGACCTGTTACGCAACAGGATTACTGGCCAAATCGCAAACACTGGATATTAGTGCGGCCAATAACATGTTGGGCTATCAACCCCTTTACTCGCTAGAGCATGGGATTAAGCAATACTTTACGTCGGGGTCGCCATGCTAACCCTACTTAAAGTCGGTCATTGTTTCCACCCTGAAGCCATGGTAATGCGAGGCCATTCTTGGAAAAGCATGCAATTCCCTGCTTATGTTGGGCTGATCAAACACCCCAAACTCGGCTACATCTTATTTGATACCGGTTATGCTAAACGCTTTATTAAAGCAACCCACCCTTTTCCTGAGCGCTTATATCGCTGCTTAACGCCGATGCATTTATGTGATAAAGAGCAACTTATCACGCAGCTGCATGCAAGGGGAATCCGCCCTGAAGAGATTCGATATATTTTTATCTCTCATTTCCATGCCGATCATATTGCGGGATTAATGGATTTCCCAGCAGCCCTTTTTATCTGCTCACGCATCGCGTTAAATGCCATATCTCAATCGAGCCGCTTCAAAGGATTAATCAAAGGTTATTTGCCGCAATTATTACCCAGCAATTTTACATTGCGTTGCCGTTTCATTGAAGATTGCCAATCCATCCATTTATCTGACCAATATGCGCCGTTCCACTTAGGTTATGATATTTTTGCAGATGGTAGTGCCATGGCCATTTCACTGCCCGGTCATGCCGCTGGGCACTTTGGTTTATTACTGGAAAACCAACAAAAAACAGCCTTTCTTATCGGTGATGCTTGCTGGACACAAGAAGCCTATACCCAAGGTGCCAGACCGAATCGATTAGCCAATATCATCATGGATAACGGTGATGCCTATTTAGAGACATTAAATCAATTATCCAAGCTCTACTCCATCAATAAAAGCATTCAACTGATCCCCAGTCACTGTCAAAAAACCATTGAGGGGTTAATGATATGATGAAACATCCATTAAAAAGAATAAAAAAAATCTGGGCCTTTGTGACCGGCTTTATTCGTGCTAAACATTATCAAAAGACAACCCGTTTGGCATTACTCAAACACCAAACTCAGGCTTTTAATACTTTTAAAAGCCAAACATTAAGCCAATCAAGTTATTACCAAGACTACTTAGATTCCCCCTTAACAGCCTTCCCTGTTATCAATAAAAAAATTCACATGGAAAACTTTGATCGTATCAATACTGCCGGACTGTCACGGGAAAAAGCACTTGAGATTGCCATAACATCAGAAAACACAAGAGATTTTACACCAAGTTATGGCCAATATGCCGTTGGATTGTCTTCAGGAACCAGTGGGCATAGAGGACTTTTTGTGTCATCAGAAATCGAGCGCAGTGAATGGGCCGGTTATATGATGGCGAAAGCCTTACCCCACTATTACCGTTCTCAGCGCATTGCTTTTTTTCTACGCGCCAATAACCAATTATATGAAAGTACCCAAAGCCTTTTCATTCAGTATCGTTTTTTTGATTTGATGACTGAACTAAAAACACACATCAATGCATTAGAGCAATACAATCCCAGTATTTTGATCGCACCCGCCAGTGTATTACGCAATTTATGCCTATTAAAGCCCAATATACAACCCAAAAAAATCATTGCGGTTGCTGAAGTATTAGAAGAGCATGACAAACAAAAAATCAGTACTTTTTTTGGCCAAAAAGTACATCAAATTTACCAGTGCACGGAAGGCTTTTTAGGGATCAGCTGCGCCCAAGGAAACCTGCACCTTAATGAAGATAATATCATTATTGAAAAGCAGTGGATCGATAAGGCCCAACAGCGTTTTTCACCTATTGTGACGGATCTGAGGCGTACCACTCAACCCATCGTACGCTACCTTCTCGATGATGTCTTAGTGGAAGACATCACACCTTGTCCCTGCGGATCATCTCACACGCGTATAAAATCGATTGAAGGTCGAAAAGATGACGTCCTGCAATTGAAAAATGAAGCTAACGAGAATGTTGATATTTATTCTGATTTTATTCGCAATACTATCGTGGCCAATTGCCAGCATATCGACGAATATCGGGTGATACAAACCCATTCAGACACTCTCACGATTGAATGCACCCCATACTCTAGCGATAACACTCAGGCCATAACGGCAGGCTTAAACGTACTGTTTAACCGACTCAATGTGCGTCAACCCCAATATCGATTCCAACCCTATACTGCGCCGAATAAAGGGGAAAAGAGACGTCGAGTGATAAGAACATTTAAATAACAACAAATCATATAAAGACAACGATTGACCAAGATATATATTTAGGATGTCAGCATGAAACGTTTTCTCATTACCTGTGCCAGAGCCCCTGTATCATTAGAACTTGCTAGAAATTTAAACCGTCATGGACACCAAGTGTTTATGACTGACTCTTTACGTTTTCCATTGGCCAAAAATAGCCGTAGTTTAACAAAGTTTCTTATTACACCCAGCCCAAGGGGAAATATTGATGTCTATCAAGCTGCCCTACTGGATATAATTGCAGAGCACAAAATTGACTATCTATTGCCTATGTGTGAAGAAAGCTTTTATATCTCAGCCATAAAAGCGAGTTTGGCTGAATACTGTGAGGTACTGTGTCCAGATTTTAATTTAATGCGGCAGCTACACAGTAAATACGACATCTTATCCTTATGCGATGATACGGGGATCACACTTCCTCAGACCGAACTATTGGACTTTACCCACCCGATCACCCAAACATCATTATCCAATAGCATAGTCAAACGCGAGTTTTGCCGTTTCGGTACCGATGTATTGCTATCCCCAACCCCTGATAGCGTCCAAAAGTTACATTCGAATGCAGCAGGACGCATTCTTAAACAAGAAAAAATTATCGGCACTGAATATTGCACCTACGCCATTGCCGTAAAAGGAAAAGTCTTTGCCCAGGCCATTTATCAGCCGACTCATCGACTCAAAGTAGCAGCAGGCATTTATTTTAAGCCCATTAAAAATAAAAGAGTTTCTGACTTTATTCACGCTTTTTGCCAAAAACATGAATACACAGGGCATTTAGGTTTTGATATCATTGAAACCGCGGACAATATTTATATTATTGAATGTAATCCACGGGCCACCAGCGGGTTACACTTATTAGAAAGCGCTAACTTAGCCGATGCCTTTTTAGGACTCAAACCCCAACACCCCACCAGCCTAAATCAAGCCAAAATGATTTCCGTTATGATGCTCATTGCTGGACTGCCTTTTGCCATTCATCAAAGAAAAATCAACACTTGGTATCAAGACTATAAACAGGCAAAAGATGTCATGATCTGCTCGCAAGATTATGGTTTCTCTTGGTTTCAATTTATTTCACTCGCTGAGCTTATCCACATTGCGATAAAAGATAAAATATCGGTAAGAGAAGCCGCCACACAAGATTTTGAGTGGGACGGAGAAACCATCAAATGAACCACACCACAGAACCGACAACCTCAACTCATCCGGCTGACGAATATTGCCAATACTTTGCCGCCTCCTCCTCATGCATGATTGAAAATGTACAGACACATATGAGTACACTCGTCGTCAGCGAACATTGCCAGCTGCCAATGAGCCTCAACAACACTGAATTTGAGAACAGCTATGTGTGTTCTCCTTACACTGCCTTTGTGCCTTACTGCCTAGAAGAGCTCGATAAACTCAATAAACCTTGGCTTGAATCTATCATTAAATCAAGTATCCATCAGCTTGATCGTTACCTGAAACGCAATCATATTAACAAAGTCGTCCATGTGAATAATTGGTTATTATCAACCAACCTTTACCCCGCTTCTTTTAGCCCAGAAAACATTGCTTCACTCACGGCGACATTAGTCAAAGACTATCCCGATCATGCCATCATTTTTCGTTCACTCAACGACTATTCCAATGCACCATTAATAGCGGCATTTAAACACGCTAACTATACCCTTGCACCTTCAAGACAAGTCTATATTTATGATAGAAACTTATCAGATTATAGCCGACGTCATAACTATAAAAAGGATCGCAATTTACTCAAAAAAACATCTTATCGAAGTATCAGCCAAGCTGAAATTACACCTGATGATTATCCGAGGATCATCGAGCTTTATAACATGCTCTATGTGAGCAAATACTCTCAACTCAACCCTCAATTTACCGAAGCTTATCTTGATGCCATGCTTAAGCACCCTCATTTCTCATTTGAAGGTTTTCGAAACCCTGAAGGCGTCATTGATGCCATAACGGGACATTTCACTATCGATAACATCGTCACTGCCCCTATCGTTGGCTATGACACCACTCAGCCCCAAAAACTAGGTTTATATCGACTGGCCGCTTTTTCAGGATTAGGTTTTGCCGAAAGTAATGGCTTCATTTTTAACGCCAGCTCTGGAGCGGCTCACTTTAAAAGGCAAAGGGGGGCTTGCCCTATCATCGAATACTCGGCTGTCTATACCCAGCACCTGCCTAAAAAAACGCAACGCATGTGGCGACTTCTTTCTTGGATCACCAATAACATCTTCGTACCCCTTATTAAAAAATACAAATTATGAATACATACCCTTCTCAGGATCACTGGTTCCCCGTCACACAAGTGCGTAAATTGAAGAAAAATAAGCCCCTTGCCGTCGCTTACTATGGACAATCTGTGGTTTTATTTAGAGATGGCAATAAGATCCATGCCTTAAAAGATCAGTGCCCTCATCGAGGTGTCCCCTTATCAACAGGGTGCTTGAAACAGGGAGCACTTGAATGCCCCTACCATGGCTGGACATTTAATGGGCAGGGACAATTAACATCGATCCCAGGTGATCCTCATTTTCGAGCCCCTAAACATGCCTTTATTGACACCTATGCCGTCTGTGAAGCCCATGGTCTCATCTGGCTCAGCCTTAATCAGGTTAAGCACAACCCACCTTTTATCCCTCAGGTCCATGCTAGCCATATTTATTCGACCCAAACAGGCATCATTGAGGCCAACTGTGTCGATATTGCCGAAAACTTTCTTGATGCACTGCATACCCATACCGTTCACACTGGGATCATACGTAACAACAGCCCAAAACGTCACGCTTGCCATGCAACCATCACCCACCATGCAAACGGTTATCAAGCAGAATATATTGAAGAGAAAAAACAAACCGGCCTGGTTAGCAGGCTATTTGGAAGTCACATTATTAAAGGGATTGGCCGTATTCATGCCTCAGGGATCCTTGAATTGGAATACTATTCTAAAAAAGGCATCGCCCTCTCTGTTGTCATCTATCTGGTGCCGGAAACAGACAAAAAAACCAAACTTATCGTGCGGACTTATGCCTTTGGCCACCATTACCTCAACTATTTAAAAATGTGGGCCATGTTTCCTTTTCAATATATTGCCTTTATACAAGATAAACGGATCTTAGAAACGCAGCAAAACGCACTCAATAACAATGCTGATTTTAAACCGATGATCACGGGAACAGATTTAATGCGCCCTTATATTATCAAAGCCTTTCAAAATGATATCCAGCCCACCCACAGAGAGAAACAATTACTGCTGTAGTGCGATTAATCATCAACATCATTAATATTCAGGATATAACATTGATCACACTAATATGCCCCTTTATCAGCATACAGCCTTGCCGATTTCTCTAATGAAAACGTGCTAAAACTTATTCATTGGAGCTCAGAATAATGTTTGAAAAAAATTCGCAACTGCCTGTTAATATATTAACAGCAGAAAATATTACCCACTTCCGAGCTAATGGAGCTGATCGTCTGATTTCAAGCTATATGAAGCAAGGGTGCAGACCCTTTATTAATAATGTCGACACTAAAATCCACCTATTGCAGATCCACCACCAGTACGTCATTCCTTTTACCGTTAACGAAAAAGAATACGAAGCGTCTTATGTTTGTTCACCTTATAACGCTTTTGTCAGTTATGGCCGTGATGCCTTACTCAGTCGCTATCCAAGCATGATCAAAAAAACGTTAAAAATAATGATCAATTGCCTAGCGTCACCATTAAAACTCATGAGCATTAACCGCTGTGTACAAGTCAACAACCGACTCTGGTCAACTAACCTTTACCCACAAATCAACGTCCCTATCGCTCAAATTCGCCAAACATTAACACAGGCTTATCCAACACATGCATTAGCTTTTCGCTCTTTGAATCAAACGTTAAATCACACCTTAATCCATGAGCTTAAATCTGCAGGCTTCATGTTATTACCTTCTCGCCCTATCTGTATGATTGATTATCGAACCCCAATGCCTTTAAGTAAAAAATCCAGTAAAAATGATCGTCGGCATTTGAGGAACACTCGATATCAACTCATTGAAAAAATTGATATTGAGTATGCCAGTGAATTACATGAACTGTATCAAAAAATGTTTATCAAACAGCACTCTCAACATAACCCTCAATTTACCACTCTGTTTTTTGAGACCTGTATAAATCAAAATGCAATAGAAATACAAGCCTTAAAAGATCCTGAAACAGGACGACTGGTTGCTATGCTAGGGCTGTATATAGAAGGAAGCGTACTCACGGTGCCTTTTTCTGGATACGATACCTTGCTTGATAAGAAGCAACAGCTCTACCCCATACTTAACGCCATTATTGCTCAAGTCTGTAGTGAGAGACGGCTTATTTGCCATGCCAGTTCTGGCGCCATGGATTTCAAATGTGCCAGAGGCGGCATAGAAGAGATGGAGTTTACCGCCATTGATGTCAATCACTTACCTTGGTTCAAACAAATTGGATGGAAAGGGCTTAGTCAATTGAGTCGACTCTTTTTCAAGGAGCAAAAGCGATGAGTAGACATCGTTTCCGTGCCCTCTTCTTGATTAATTTTTCAGGTGTCACCTTAGATAATCTGATTAAGAATGTCCTGATCATCTTTGTCGGGTTTGAAGCGCAGTCTGAACAAGTCGCCGCACAATTAACCGCCATTGCGATGGCTTTATTTATCTTACCTTGTCTACTCCTATCGGGCATCGTCGGGCAAATAGCCGATCGTTACTCCAAGATGTTTTTATTTAAACAATTAAAAGGTTTTGAATATCTTGTTATCGCCTTTTTAAGTTATTGCTTATTTGAAAAAAACATCTATCTTCTTTGTTTTCTTTTACTGCCAATTGGATTAGTCGCGTGTCTATCGAGTCCACTTAAACTTGCCATGATAGATGATGTCGTACCCAGAGCACAAAGAAGTCGCACTACCACCCTTTTCCAAAGCAGCAGTGTCATTGCGGTGTTATTAGGTACCGGAATAGGCGGTTTTTTGATGAACATCAACATCAACATTACCATAATCGGCATCATGACATTGACGCTCATCAGTGCAATATTGGTCCTAAGCCAAAAAAACCCTGATGGGATCCCCATCAAAAGTCCACAAGAACCCCTTCGCTTTAAGGGCCAATATAAAAAGATGCAACTTATCATTAGCCATGATCCTAAGTTACTCTTAGGTGTGAGTCTCATTGCCTACTATTGGTTTTTCATCAATCTAAGTTACTCACAAACAGCCACTTATGCTAAATACCAACTCCAAGTCGATGAATTCCATGTCACGATGTTATTAACGACCATGACATTGGCTATCGCCTGTGGTTCCATGCTGTACCTATTTTTAAATAATCGTGTCAATCAAGGCATAATCACCTTTCTTGGCTGTATTGGATTTTCAGTCGGTTACTTAATGTTAAGTTCAAACAGCTTATCGTCCAGTCAACACCTATTCTTAAACATAATGGATGAATTTACCCAAGCATTAATCATCATCTTCTTGCTTAATCTACTGAGCTCCCTACTACTCTTTTCAGGGTTTGCCTTATTACAAGTCAATGGGGCCGATGCACAAAAAGCGGCTATATTTGCCGCCAACAATTTTGTTTGTGCATTAAGTGTCATCACTTCCTCTGGGATCATGGGAATAGTGCTTCATTATGATATCAATGTTAAACAACTCTTTTTCATCTTCAGCATCCTATCAGTGTTAGGTGCCTTATTCCTTTTTAAACAGCATCATAATCAAATAAAGCTGACTCCTCAGCCGATACCTTAAGCAAAGATCTCAAATATGATCAGCCATTTGATAAAAATGACACATCCATAAAATAGCGTTTTGGCCTGCGTTTATCGACATACACAGTGATCCATCGGTCATCCAGGTAGGCTGTTGGATCAACCCACAAATTCTGGCTCTTAAAGGTTTGTCGCTCACTTGTCCGGCTATTCAAACCTTGCGTGACAATGTTATAGGGATGACGTCCATTGACTCTTAGGCTTAAATTACGTTCTACACCTTGTAATTTAGTATCAATTCTATCGCCATAGAGCGTTAAAGAGGTCCTTTTTCTGTTTTTAAAAAAATTAAACACATTGCCAAAAAACGCAATACCCAGAAATACGCAGCCCAATCCGCCGACAATTATCTCCCCTAGCCAAAGAGAGAAAAAACCATTGATCATGGCATTTTGTGGCGATCCCGTTGCATAACGAATATTAACGGGATCGCCAATATCATAAGCAGGGGGATAAGAACTGGTTGAGGAAGCAAATGACAGTGTTTTTCCATTGGGTATTTGATATTCAATAATAGGTGCATAAGTTAACGAACTACTTGAATAAACCTCTCGATAATCAACCACTTTACCCACACTTACAATCGAATTATCGATATAATCAGAGGTGTTGGATGCCATATACAAAGTCATGCTTATCATAACGGCTCCGATGATAAGAAACACTTTTTGCAGCAGTGACATTGATTTCATGATTCACATCCTTCACATTCATTATTGGGCCTCTTCATTCATATAAACCACGTTACTTCATATTTTTAAAGCTTTTTTACGCTAATTTATCGATTTATCCTTTAATTGATGATTCGATTCAATCATCAGAAACACCGCTAACACAAAATTGAAACATAAAACCATCAAGTGCTTTTAGCCACTTTATGTTGTCTTTTACTGTTCTATTCTTCATCTGAAAGGGGTTACCAAAAAGAAGTGTTCAAGAGTAAGATACCCAGAGTCAGCTCTTTTATATCAGGAGAACGTTATGCCGTATGCGTTAATCACTGGAGGAAACCAAGGAATAGGTTATGCCATCGCTTGTCACCTTGCCCAAAAAGGCTACGATCTTATTTTAGTGGCTAAGAATAAAGAAAGACTTATCAAAGCAAAACAGGCACTATCTGGGTTATACCCCGCAATCAAAATCAGTATTTATCGCTGTAATTTCGCTCACACCAGCAGCGTTGAGCAACTCAGCGATCGAATTTTAAGGCAATATTCCCCTATCGATATTCTCGTCAACTCCGCAGGGGTATTAACCACTCATTTTATCGAAGCCGATGACAATACCATCGATCATTTACTCAGTATCAATTTAGCCTCCACCTTGATATTGACCAATAAAGTCGCACAACACATGCAGCAACAACAAAAGGGGCATATCTTTACTCTTGCTTCGAATACGGGGATCAATGCCTTGCCAAAAATAGGCCTTTATGGGGTCACCAAAGCCGCGTTAATCAATTACAGTGAAAGCTTATTTAAACACTTATTGCCTTACGGTGTGAAGGTCACTTGCCTCTGCCCCAGTGTGGTTGATACCAACATGACCAATGATGGACGCATTGATAATGAAGCCAAGATACAACCCGACGATATTGTCAAAGCCGTTGATTTTGCGCTCTCGCTTAGCCCCAATGCCTTATTACCACAAATGACGATTTTGTGTAGACCCATCGAGTTGGAGAAGCTGAAATAAATGTCAGCAAGGGGCATTTTTATAATTAAGCTTCGCTTAATGGAAGATCGTGAGTGAATCTTCTTTTCACCTGCGGTGAGGCTAAGATCGTGAGTTCCCACTCACAACTATCAAAACAATCCCCCGAAACATCACACCAGACAGGGCGAGCCCTCGTTCTGCTATTTGCATAATAAAGAGTATGACTAAACCTCAGCCTCGGGCTCCTCAGGTTAAATAAGCGTACACTTGCCTCTTGCTAAAAAGCAGGGGCGCGGCTTCCCCTTATTGCTATGTTTGCATTCTCGGCTTTAGATTGAAATATGACCAAGCTATTACTAACTTGCCCCCCTCTAATTAATCATCATATTTACAGCCATAATTAACAATAACACCGCGAAGATTTTTTTGATCACAGAAACGGGTAAGTAATGTGTCGATTTGGCCCCTAACGGCGCCGTAAACCAAGAAGTACAAACAATACCGAATAAAGCCGGTAAATAGACGAACCCAGCAAATCCATCTTGTAAAGCAAAATGCGTACTACCTGAACTGATGTAGCCTATCGAACCAAATAATGCGATGACAATACCGCAAGCAGAGGCACATCCTATGGCTTTTTTCATATCCAGTGAGAAAAACGTCAACAAGGGCACTAAGAGTGCACCACCACCGATCCCTATCATGGCAGACAACCCGCCAGTAATCGTCGTAAAAATGGTTAACAAACCTTTGTTGGGCATTTGACGCACAGCAGAAGCGTCACTTTTGGTGCTGCTGTAAAGCATCTTGAACGCAATGAGTACCACACTCACGACAAACACGATGCGAACAACTTTTTCTGGTAATAGTGCTGCCATAAAGCCACTGATAAGCGCACCAAGAGCCACCCCCATCATTATCCAAGGCGCGAGATCCCAGGGTACATTACCCTTTTTATGATGAGCGATTGCCGAAGACGTTGATGTGAATAATATCGATGCCAATGACGTTGCAATGGCAACGATGACCACCTGCTCAGGGGGTAAAACGTCAAAAGGAAGTAAAATACTGCTCAGCACTGGGACAATAATTAATCCTCCACCAATACCTAACAGTCCTGCCAAAAAACCAACGCCACTGCCAAGTAAGGCGCACAATATAATCAATAACACTAATTCACTCATTCAGCTCACTTCTTTTTATAATCAAGAGTTAATAAATTCAGTTCTGTTTTTCAAGCTCATTAATATAACTGACACCCACACCAACATTCAAATAGATAGCTAATGAATCTTTCTCATGTTCTGTGTGAAATAAATGCGCTTTTCATCATGTACCAATCCAAGTATAAAATGCATTTTACTATTAACTTTAGACAATATGACAATTGATCCTTAATTCGGTCATAGGCATAAATCAAAAAAGACGCTGAAGACTAATGACTGAGAAAATCAGAAAGTCCAGAAAGAGCAAGCAATACATTTAGGTTTTATCTCCGTTTTTTACCTCAGGAACAGGATACCCGATCACAATGAATAAAGACTTTGCATTTACGATTAAGAGCATTTGTCTCGATGAAAATTATCACCCCTCAGACAATACGCGGATCACGACCAACTTTGCTAATTTGGCGAGAGGAAACCACCGTCAAGCGAACTTGCGCAACGCTTTAAAGATGATCGACAATAGTTTTAATGCCTTAGCGCATTGGGATAACCCTAAAGGAGACCGTTATTCTGTCGAACTTGACATCATTTCCGTTGAGATGGATATTGAAGGCAGTGGTCAAACCTTCCCATCAATTGAAATATTAAAAACGAATATTGTTGATCGTAAAACGAACCAACGCATTGAAGGCATTGTAGGGAATAATTTTTCCTCTTATGTGCGAGATTATGATTTTAGCGTATTACTGCCTGATCATAATAAGGATCAACCCAAGTTTAGTATTCCAAATAACTTTGGCGAACTGCATGGGAAACTGTTTCAGTATTTTGTGAATTCAGATATTTACAAGCAAAACTTTAATAAAACACCGGTTATATGTCTCAGTGTTTCGGATAACAAAACTTATCATCAGACTGAAAACCAGCATCCTGTACTAGGTGTTGAATACCAGCCCAATGAATCTTCTTTGACTGAACAATATTTCAAAAAAATGGGCTTACAGGTTCGTTATTTTATGCCACCAAACAGTGTTGCGCCTTTGGCTTTCTATTTCTTTGGTGATTTACTGAATGATTACACTAGCCTTGAGCTTATAAGCACCATTAGCACGATGGAAACGTTTCAAAAAATCTACCGACCTGAGATTTATAATGCGAATGCTGTTGCGGGGAAATCCTATCAACCAAACTTAAAGAACCTCGATCATTCATTAACTCAAATTGTTTATGATCGAGAAGAACGTAGCCAGTTGGCTAATGAGCAGGGAAAGTTTACTGAGGAACACTTCATTAAACCGCACCAAACTGTGCTTGAACAATGGTCTGCTACTTTCGTTCAATAATCATGCTCAATAGCTAACTTTAATCGCTACGTTTAATCGCTATGTTCTAACGTTAACCCAAATATACGGCATCATTTATCATGAAAACACTATTACCGACTTCAACTGCGGGCAGTTTACCTAAACCGGCTTGGCTTGCAGAACCTGAGACACTTTGGTCACCTTGGAAATTGCACGGTGAGGAATTAACTCAGGGCAAACACGATGCTTTACGTTTGTCATTGCAAGATCAACAACAAGCCGGTATTGATATTGTCAGCGATGGCGAGCAAACACGGCAACATTTTGTGACGACGTTTATTGAGCACCTCAACGGTGTTGATTTTAAGAAACGTAAAACCGTTAAAATTCGTGATCGCTATGATGCGAGTGTACCGACGGTTGTCGGTCCTGTTACTCGTCAAAAGTCTGTTTTTGTTGAAGATGCCAAGTTTTTACGTCAGCAAACCAAGCAACCTATCAAATGGGCTCTGCCCGGTCCCATGACGATGATCGATACTCTTTATGATGACCATTATAAAAGTCGCGAAAAACTCGCTTGGGAATTTGCCAAAATCCTCAATCAAGAAGCCAAAGAATTAGAAGCGGCGGGTGTTGATATTATTCAATTTGATGAGCCTGCATTTAATGTGTTTTTTGATGAGGTCAATGATTGGGGCATTGCGACCTTAGAAAGAGCCATTGAAGGACTTAACTGTGAAACTGCCGTGCATATTTGCTATGGCTATGGCATCAAAGCCAATACAGATTGGAAAAAAACGTTGGGATCAGAGTGGAGACAATATGAAAAAGCGTTTCCCAAACTGCAAAAATCGAATATCGATATTATCTCACTAGAATGTCACAACTCTCATGTGCCAATGGACTTACTTGAACTCATTCGCGGTAAAAAAGTGATGGTAGGCGCCATTGATGTCGCAACCGATACCATTGAAACACCAGAAGAAGTCGCCAATACACTACGAAAAGCACTTCAATTTGTCGATGCCGACAAGCTCTACCCGTCTACCAACTGTGGCATGGCCCCCTTATCTCATCAAGTGGCAAGAGGCAAACTCAATGCCTTAAGTGCAGGCGCTGATATTGTTCGACAAGAACTCGCAAGCGCGAGTGCTAATTCAAGTGCCAACTCAAGTGCTAACTCGAACTAGGGTTGTTAACCTTTAATGCTGACGTGGCCAAGTCAAACGGGCCACAGATTGATGTTCAATCTTTAAAAAAATTAATCAAACAAGACATAGATTATTAGCTGTATTACTTTTGAAATATTTTATTTAAATGCCAAAGCTTAAAAGTTAATTTTATAGCTCCTTGATCTGTATTAGGTGCAGTACCAAATTGTTTCTTAAAGTTTTCATGTACAGACTTTACAAGTGAACTTAACTCAATACTATCATTCTGCTTTAGTTGTTCGATAGCCATAAGGGCGTACACTCCATTTACGGAATCATTAGCCTTAACATCTTTAAATGAGACATTTTTGTAAGGTTTATTATGCCCTTTCAGTCTGCCGCTTTGATATAGAATTCTTGCAGCATTTTTGGGACAAGACTTTTTACCGCTTTCTACACTTTGACCGCCTAACTCTTTATAAGTCTCTAACCAAGCTGTGTTCCAACACTCATTATTTTTTACTTTGATAATTGTACCTTCAAGCCAATCGTTAAGGTTAACCCTGAACATTACTCTATCCATGAAAATGACTCCATATTCTAAATACAGCTAACGCCGACATCAACTGCCGGAGGTTAGATTATAGGTGCTGGTTACACGACTATATTCAGAGTATAGGTATTTATTGTGCCATCAAGATACTTTATGAGGCGCACTGGATGGTTTGGTTTTTGTGTTTTTCTTGGTTATGCGGTATACATAAAAAAACGTCGTGGATTCCCATCCACACTGGGGTAAAGAGGACTGCTCGTCCTTATCCTCTTTACAATCTCCATAACGCCCGACGGAGTAGAAGCATTTCAATTTTCGATGAACAAAAATAGCTATCGCCTCATATTCGCCGTCCATGGCTCAACTAAGGCTATTTTCGACATCCTGTCTTAATCACACTATTTTTTATCGAAAAGTTAAAGTTACTCCGATGGGGATTGAAAAAAGCCAAAGCAGCGTGCTGCTTCAATTTGAGTTTTTTGAAGGATGCTTAGGATATTTTTAACAATGGGTCACTTGAGGCTTAGTTCGAGATTAAGGGATCATCATAACGATCAAAAACGTTCCCCTGAAACATTACCTCAAACAGAGCGAGCCCTCGTTCTGCTATTTGCATAATAAAGAGTCTGCCTAACCCTCAGCCTCGGGCTCCTCACGTTAATAAGAGTACACTTGCCTCTTTCTAAAAACAGAGACACGGCTGCGCACGGCCTATCCTATCTGTTATGTTTACATTATACCTGAACTTGATGCGTATAATTTGGGAAATCAATTAGCAGACCATTTTTAATATTATACTTATCGAAAACTAAACTTGTCATTAAATCCTCATCTTTCCTGTCAGCATCAAAATCAGCAATATAAATATGATTCTCTTTTTCAAGTTCAACAGGATCAATAATCTTAATTTCACCTTGGAATTTTTTAATGAAATTAGAGTTTTTAAACTTTTGAAAGTTAGGAGATTGGTCGTTAAGCAAAAGGATAACTCTTCCTTGAGAAGCTAAAAATGCACCATCTAAGGTGTTTTTGTAACGAAAAAAGTCACTGAAGTATGCGTAGTAACAACTAATAGCAACATTCGATTGTGAATCAAAATCAATTACATTTTTTTACCATATAAAGTGGCCTGAATTTGCTCTGCTTGGCTTCCTTGAGCTACACCATTAGCGACAAGAAATAACAAACAGAAGTCACAGTTATGTTTAGACTTTCTGTTTTTTAATTGCTTTATCCCGCCAGTAATAACACCCGAAATTCGATTATTATGTCCTGTCGTAGTTATATGTTCATAGACACTATTATTAGCTAAAACTTCTTTTTGCTCTTTATGCTTTTCTTCTGAATCAGTTTTTTCTTTTAATTCAATTAAAACGCTTTCTTCTTGTTCAATTAAGAAGTCAGGAGTTTTCTCATTCGACTCAGGGATTTTTGTTGCTATAACAGAAAAGCTTTCCAAATATTTGACTACATAATCTTCGAGAGTACTCATAAACTTTCCTTGTGAATCTAACGCCGCCAACAGCGCGAGGAGCAAAGTGGTGGACTTTTTGGTACAAAAAACGTGACCGCTGGTGGAGTCTGCTGCTTGGCTTGGTTAGTTTTAATTTTGAGATTTACGGGAAGGAGTAATGGACTTAGGTAGAAGCCCAGAGAGCGTAAGCCCTCTAAACTCAACCCTGCTGTCAACCCAGTTGCTACGACACTTGAACAAACCGCACTCACCCCATTTACTACCGAAGCTATAACACTTTTAACGTTTTGTTTTAATCTTTCCATAAGATTACCTCCTCTTTTAATTGTTCTATGTGAAACCAAACAATTGCTTACGTAATTCAAAGTTACCATTACGAATGCGAGTACAGTAATTATGTCCAGCGTGCCGAGCTGGAGAATCGAACTCCAGACTTCCGCCTAAATCCATTAACATCAACAATTTTACTGAAATATAGAGTTTAGTCAATACTGCCAATTGAAGCTAACCATTGAATAGTGCGCATGCGCGATCACCACATCAGACCAGTACTTCCTCCCAAAATAGACGCATAATTAATATACTGTATTAAATACTATTTATCAGGTTTTAGTGAGATATACCAGCCTTAAAAATACGAAAATAATTGTGGGTGTCCGAATGATGCTCGAGTCCGCGTGCTTTGACTTGTTACATGCGATTAGTGGTACTTCATCTTTCTGTTATCAAACGCAGGCATTGTACCTTCAAGCACATCGACAACCTTCCGGTTTATAACTCTGCACTCAATAGCACCAGATGTATACGAAATGTTCTGCCCATTTCTTCTGTCAATTTCGCAGTAGATTATCTGCTCTGCATCGCAGACTACAGCCAAATTAGGATTATGAGTAACCATTATAATTTAGCGTTTTTGTTTCGCTTCGTTTAGTACAGGTACCAGCAAACTCACAATCGTTTCGTTATCCAAATTTTCCTCTGGTTGATCTAATATAATCGGTGTATTACCTTTATCCACTAGAAGATAAAAAATTAAAAGTAAAGAGCCTCTTTGCCCTGGAGAAAGTTGCTCTATGTGAGCATCTTGGAACATTAGAGTGTATCTAGGCTTTAGATACTCCAAGTCGAATAGGAAGTCATAAACTTCATTTGCAGAGCGTCCTTTTCGTAACATTGATTGAATGCCTATCTGTCCACTCGAAGAACCTTCAAGTTTATCATGTAATTCAGTCAAAAAACCGAGCAGGGATTGCCTGTTATTGAGGTCGTGCCTGTCTGTTAATTCCTTTATGGCAGCCAGACTTTCTGATTCACCTCTAAATTCACCGGACGCCTGTTTGACAAGGGAAAATAACTTGTCAGTAATCAATTCTGTGGTACTACTTAGTTCAGCTTTAAACTGTAGCTTATACTCATCCCTGATAAGGCTATTGTTCTGAATGAGTTGCTGAACAGGTTGAAAGAGCGTCTCTCGATTAGCTCTTTGCTCATTTAGCAAATCAAATATTTGAGCTGTTTTTTCCAGTCTATCCGCTTGCAGATTAGATCTTTGGGTAGGTAAGCTGTCCAGCTGCTCCTTTCGATGCTCTAAGCCTTTCAGGGTGTCAGGTAAATCTCTGCTTCCTAATATGCTGATTTTCTTTTCTTCCCATTCATTTAGCTGGTCTAGATAATTCTGATAGGCTTGTTGCGGATAATTTAGCTTAGCATTCAGAGGTTCACGCTTCGTAATTATCGCCTGATCATGCTCTTCCAGCTTTTGATTATCACTTCCAATCTCGGTTTCACGAGTTGATGTTTCGCTCTCAACATCAGCAATTCTCTGTTCATTGATTTTTAGTTGAATGATCTCATTTATGTCCAGTCCTATTAATTTTGCATCCTCATCAAATGAAGTAAAAAAGTTTTGAATCGTTCGATTTACTACATCAATACCTTCGAGGAGATTACGACCAGCCTTTTTCTTGGCTGCTAGCTTTGTTAATTCATCCTGATTAATTTGCTTTTGGGCTTTTGTTTTTTCTAATTCTTCCACTATCTCGGCAAGCAGGCCTGTAGCTTTCTGCTGCTCGTCTGTTAGCTCACTTGTCGGCTGAGCAACATCTTCAGGCCTAATTTTATTGAGTTCATCAATAAGCCTAAGCTTTTGAGTAAGTAGTTCTTCGATTGCTCTCCTAGTCTCAGGCAACATTTGGCTTTCAGTTGAGTCAATTTGCTGGTTAACATTGTGTAATTCATTTCTCAATCCATCGATACGACTTCTTAAAGAGCGCTCCTGTTGCTCAATTAGCTGATCAAAATCAAGAGCACCTAAACGAATAGTATCGTCAGCGTGTGAAAATATTACTGCACGAAGTTCTTTCTCAAATGCGTCAGACTTCCCTGAAACGTGTGCATTACACAGCTCTTCAAAATGTCCTTGCGGGATATATTTAACAAACTCAACATTTTCTGTAGCTGGGTTTTCATTAAGGTTTTTCTCCAGATCCTTCCCGTCAGCCCATGTTGACTTGGCAACGAAATGTTTAGCTGGCTCACCCGTTTTCCCTCTAAATCGATTCTCTTTTAAAAAAGAAAAATGATGGCTTTGCTTTGAATTACCTAATAAGGCGGTGATGTCAGCCAATGCACTTTTACCACTTCCTTTATTTCCAATGATTGCTATCAAATCAGGGTTCAAATCCAATCTGGTTTGATTCAGCCATTCATCATTCAATGTCGAATCACTAGATTTGTTGATTTCTAACTTATCAATAAATAAGCTTCTATTTTCATTAAATAGCTTTTTCTTCGGTGGCTGCTCACCAATAAATGAACGTTTTGCTGGCTCTTTAATCGCTTGCTGTAAACCTTCAAATGTGGGATTGGCCTTAATCCAAGTTGCTTTTTCAGAAGGATAATCGCCGTATCCACGTCGGTCTTTATTACCTGATTCACCTATAAATCGGTGAGCATCACTTCCTGAGATTGCAAGCCTAGGTATATTTTTAAGAGCGAGTTGGAAATTTGAAATCCACTTTTCATTGCCTTTGGTTTCGATTCCTACAAATGCGGCCCAAGTATCCGTCAATCGTGTTTCAAAGATTGGCGAACTATCAAAAAGACCTAGACAGTATGAATAATGCTCGTTCCATTTTATATCTGCCAAACCATCATTTGTATTAAATGGCATAAATCCAATGGCCTTATTATCTGGAACATTCAATATTGCTTTCTTGTAACTATCGCAAGTGATTTCAGCAATTTTCGATCCTGCTTCTAAAGCTTTAGAATCATCATCGTTAACTTCACATCGTTGATAACCTTTTTTATTCAGTAAGTCATCACCAACATGCCTAGCCAAGCATTTCAGTGAGTGGTCAGACAATGGCCTATTAATTAAAGCGATTTCTAATGCTGTCTTAAAATCACGCAAGTATTGATCTTCAATTGTATCTGAAAATAATACATGAGCATTCAGCCGTCCAGTCATAGGAGCGACCAATCTAAGTTCTATGCCTGGAAAAACTGTTTTTGTTAACTCAGGGGCTCCCGGCTGGGATAATCGATGTTTAAGGGCAAACCAGCCGTCAAATGTCCAATAATCCATAAAAGCAAACACAGCAGGTTCAGCTGAATTTAAGGCATCTATCATTTCATCAACTAAATCTGCATTATCAAGTGACTTTGGATCAGCGTTAAAACGCTTACCACTCCAATGAAATGAGGCAGGAGTATGTATGTGTAAATCCCATTTTCGCCACTCCGAGCCACGAGGATATTTTTTATCAGTCATTTTTCTCCCTTATTCCGTTGACAAAACCACACAATTTTAGCGATTTATTTTAATGTGAGTTCACTAATTTTATTAAGTACCTGAGTTGAAGTTATCCGGTATTTTGTTTAATTTTCGACCTTTCTCGATATGTCGATTACCTGACAGCACATGGGGTAGCGCCAGGGCGGGAGCATACTTTGTCGGATAATTAACCAAAGAAAACTTTTGCCCTGTAATCATCGTCCCAACTCGCCTTTTTTAGCTTATTTCGCTGACTTGGCGCACCGCAAT